>SFHU01000070.1 GCA_004555535.1 Clostridiales bacterium | reverse complement strand
GCTGGAGACGGCCCGGGAGAGTAGGACGTTGCCGGATTCCAAAGAAAAAGCTCAGCCTTATGGCTGGGCTTTTTCTTTGCCCTCCGGGAGTATTCCTCCCGGGCCGTCTGCGGGCGAGTGCATGCATTGTACTTGGCTAGGTTTTTCCCCATGCGCGCCGCCAGTGGGACCGAAGCCGAGCGCGCCCTGTGGGCGACACAGCGAGGCGGAGTGTCGGGAATCGCAAGGAGCGGCCAGGGGACGCGACTGTGCGAGTTCCCCGGAGGAAGAGAGCGCGATGGGAAACGCCCGGAAGAGTAGGACGTTGCCGGATTCCAAAAAGAAAGCTAGGTTTTTCCCCATGCGCGCCCAGTGGGACCGGAGCCTGCCGCCGCCAGTGGCGGAAACAGGCAGGCGGAGCGTCGGGAATCGCAAGGAGCGGCCAGGGGACGCGACTGTGTGAGTTCCCCGGGTCGAAACAGCATGGGGAAAAACGCCCGGGAGAGAGCTGCTCCCGCGCCGTCTTCAGCCAGGTGCAGCATTGTACTTGGTTAGATTATCTGCTGCCCGCCGTCGTAAACCTCGCTGCCGTGCACCTGCCAGCGGCTGCTGACGATGTCCTTCACAAAGGCGTCAAAATCCAAGACAATTCCTCCTTCGCGCAGCCGGCCGGATGCGCTGCTTTGCTGGATACAGCTTCAGGTGCGTGAACCGATACTGTTTTGCGGCTAAATCAGGCTTTATCAATCAGACCCGTTTCAATCGTAGAATGCTGCGCATCCACTCTGAAAGTCCCTCTGCAAAGCTCCGGCCTCGACCGCAAAGCAGCGGGACTTTCATCACTTGGTCGGAAATGCAACCGGCATCATGCCGGTTTTGATGGGAAACCGTTGGGCTGCCGACCCGGGGAACTCGCACAGTCGCGCCATAGGCGCTCCCTGCGATTCCCGATACTCCGTCCACCTTCATCCGCCACAGGCGGCGGTGGACTCCGGTCCCAAACCTGCTTGAGGGATTTCATTCCCCCAAATCCCTTCTTCGCTTCGCGCGAACACTCCATTTTTTGCTGCAAAACAGTATGAATATAGAAATACGCGCGGCACCCCATGTCCGCGTCCATGGCCGTGCCGGGGACAAGCGGAGGATAAAAAAGCACCGCCGTCACGGCGTTCGCATCCGCGAAAGCGCCGTGGCAACAGTGCCTTTATGCCGTTTACTATGAAAGTCCTTCCGTAAAGCTTCGGCCTCGGCCGCAAGGCAACGGGACTTTCATCACTTGATCGGTAATGCAATCGGCATCATGCCGGTTTACTCTGAAAGTCCCTCTGCAAAGCTCCGGCCTCGACCGCAAAGCAGCGGGACTTTCATCGCTTGGTCGGAAATGCAACCGGCATCATGCCGGTTTTACTCTGTAAGTCCTTCTGGAAAGCTCCGGCCCCGGTCGCAAAGCAATGGGATTTACAGCATTTCGTCGGAGATGCAACCGGCATCATGCCGGTTCAGAAGGATTTGGCGACCTCGACGATGTGCTCCGCGCTCAGGCCGAAGGCCTTGAGCAGATCCCACGCAGGGCCGGAGTAGCCGAAGACGTCGCCTACGCCGATGCGGCGCACGGGCGTCGGGCAGACTTCGCTGAGCAGCGAGCAGACCGCCTCGCCCAGGCCGCCAACGATGCTGTGCTCCTCACAGGTGATGATTTTGCCGCACTCGCGCGCCGCCTTGAGGACGATCTCCTCGTCCAGCGGCTTGATCGTGCACAGGTTGATGACGCGCGCGCCGATGCCCTCGGCCCGGAGCGTCTGCGCCGCCATGAGCGCCTCGTTGACCATCAAGCCGGTCGCGAGGATGGCCACGTCGTTGCCCTCGGTCAGCTGCTCGCCCTTGCCGATGGCGAAGTCGTAGTCCTCGCCGTGGATGACGGGCACGGCCAGGCGGCCAAAGCGCAGGTAGACCGGGCCGTCATAGGCGTAGGCGGCCTTGACCGCCTTGCGTGCCTCGACCTCGTCCGCGGGATTGAGCACGACCATGCCGGGGATGGAGCGCATGAGCGCGAAGTCCTCGCAGCACTGGTGGCTCGCGCCGTCCTCGCCGACGGAGATGCCGCCGTGCGTCGCGCCAATCTTGACGTTCAGATGCGGATAGCCGACGGAATTGCGCACCTGCTCATACGCGCGGCCCGCGGCGAACATCGCGAAGCTCGAAGCGAAGGGCACTAGGCCCATCGCTGCCATGCCGGCCGCCGCGGCGACCATGTTCTCCTCGGCGATGCCGCAGTCGAAGTGGCGCTCGGGGAATTCCTTCTTGAACATGCCGGTCTTCGTGGAGGCCGCCAGGTCGGCGTCCAGCACGACGATGTCGCTGTGCTCGCGGCCCAGCTCCACGAGCGCCCTGCCGTAGCCGTCGCGGGTGGCTTTCTTGATGACGTCGCTCATTGTGCCGCCTCCAGTTCCTCGAGCTGCGCGCGAAGCTCCTGCATCGCGGCCTCGTATTCCTTGTTGTTCGGGGCCTTGCCGTGCCAGTCGGCGTTGTTCTCCATGTAGCTGACGCCCTTGCCCTTGATCGTGCGCATCAGGATGCAGGTGGGCTTTCCGCTGCCGGCGTTTTGATGGAAGACGCCGAAGGCGCGCTCGATTTGCGCGAAGTCGTGTCCATCGATGGTCACGACGTCAAAGCCGAAGGCCTCCATCTTCGCGTCGACGGGCTCGCTGTTCATGACGTCCTTCGTCGCGCCGTCGATCTGCAGGCCGTTGAGGTCGATCATCACGCAGAGGTTGTCCAGCGCGTAGTGCGCGGCGAACATGAACGCCTCCCACACCTCGCCCTCGTCGATCTCGCCGTCGCCGAGCATCGTGTAGACGTTCACGCCGTTGTCCAGGAGCTTGGCGGCCTTCGCCATGCCCGCGGCGACGGAGACGCCCTGTCCCAGGCTGCCCGTGCTCATGTCGACGCCGGGCACGCTGTTCATATTCGGATGGCCCTGCAGGTAGCTGCCGATGTGGCGTAGGGTTTTGAGATCCTCCGCCGGGAAGAAGCCCCGGTGGGCCAGCGCGGCGTACAGCCCCGGCGCGGTATGGCCCTTGGAGAGCACAAAGCGGTCGCGGCCGGACCACTGCGGCCGGGCCGGATCGACGCGAAGCTCCTTTTCATAGAGATACGCGAACATGTCTGCCGATGAGAGGCTTCCGCCCGGATGGCCGGATTTGGCGCAGTACGTCCCCTCGATCACGCCCATGCGGATTGCCAGGGCCGCAGCGGCAAGCTGGTGTTGTTCCTGATTCGTCATGCCTTGATCTCCTTATTTGTTCGGCTGATTGCCCCGTGGGCGAAGCATTGCCTCAAGAGCTTTCAAGAAATAGCATTGCAATATAGAAGTATATCATTGAACGGGGGGATTTGTCCAGCAATCAAAGGGTTTTTGACAATCCGGCCGGCAAGGAATGTGAAAACCGCGCAAAGACCATGCGCAATCTTTGCACGTCATGCCATCCTGAATGCATGCGATTTGTCACAGTCCGGGCGCGAAACAAGGGTTTTGCTTCCTGCCGCCTCCGGGAGGCCGGCACAGGCGCGCAGGGACTCACCAGCTGTCGCGCGTGGGGGAGACGAGATTCAGATAGGTCTGCGGGCCGCGGCGGGCGCACAGCGGCGTCTCGTCGAGCTCCGGAATGCTGGGCAGCTCGCCCGCGAGATAGCGGCGCAGCTCGTCCTGCACGTCGGCAAGCCGCCCCATGACCGCGCCGTAGCGCAGGCAGAGCACCTCCCAGCCGAAGCGCTTCATGTCCCGCTCCCAGAGCGTGCGGTGGGCGCGCATGAGCGCGTCATAGCGCGAAAGCAGCGCGGGAATCTGCTCCTGCGCCGCGCGGGAAAGGGCGTCCCTGTCGCCGGCGAGGTAATTCCTTCGCAGCGGCACGACCAGCGCCGCCTTGGCGATGACCGTCTCAAAGACCTGCTCGGCGTAGCGGCGCTCGGGTCCGTCTTTCTCCGCGCGCAGCAGCGCGAGCGCCTGCTCGGCGCGCTGCGCGGCGGCCTCAGGCGCCTCGCCCTGGCCTTCGAGCAGCGGATAGAGCGGGTCGCACCAGATGAGCGCCTTGCCCGGCCACAGGTCATCGCCCTGCGGCGGATAGAAGAGGCTCATCGCGCGCAGGAAGCCTCGGGACATGCCCGTCAGGCATTCCCCGGCAAGCGCGACCTCCTCCTGCGGGCAGTCCGCGCCCTGCCAGCAGGCCTCGGAGAAGAGCGGCAGCATGCCCAGCGCGAGGAAAATGTCCGTTTCCGCGCCGTCGTCGCCCCAGAACGTCGCCATCACCGTACGCACATGGTGCTTCGAACAGGCAGCGAGCGCGGGGCGCATCGTCCGCTCCGTCAGGGCGACGTGGGGCAGGAAGCCCGACCACGTCCAGATGCCGCCGGCGAAGACCGTCTCGCTGCTCATGCGCTCGTGCTGGGTGATCATGCGGTCGTAGAAGGCCTCGTCGGAGTGGTAATAGTCCCAGTAGCACAGGTCGACCGGCGGCAGGCTGTCGATGACGCTCTGCGGGATGACGGCCTGCTCGTCGTAGTAGTCGTTCTTCGCGGAGCCGAGCCGGAAGAACATGTCGCTCCACATGATCGGCCTGAAGCCGTAGCGCGCGCACAGGTCGATCACCCGGCGCAGGTGACGGCTGAGCAGCTCAAAGCGGTCGGTCATGCCGTGCTTGAGCAGGTAGCGCCCCAGGCCGACGCCGTGCGCCTCGTCCATGCCGATGTGGATGCGGCTCGTCGTCACGCAGGCGCGCAGGGAACGCAGCTGCGCGTCGATGAGCGCGTAGGTGCGCTCGTCGTCGATCATCAGGATGTCGGGCTGGTCGCGCAGCGGGCCGTTTGGCTCCCACTGCAGGAACTGGCGCATGTGCCCTAACGTCTGGATGCAGGGCACCAGCTCCACGCCCATCGAGGCCGCGTAGCCGTCCAGCGCGCGCAGCTCCTCCTGCGAGTAGCGCCCGCGAAGATAGCCCTGATACGGGTATTCCGGTACGGCGTAGGTGTCCTCGGTGTAGAGCATCAGCAGGTTCATGCCCAGCGCGGAGAGGCGGTCGATCAGCCGGCAGGCGGCCTCCCGCGTCAGCACGGCGCCGCGCGAGCAGTCCGCCATCACGCCGCAGGAGGCAAAATGGCGGCTTTGGCGCACGTCAAGCGTGCTTCTGTCTTCCTTCACGCAGCGGGCGAGCAGGAAGAAGCCGCGCGCGAGCGCGCTCAGATCCTCCGCTTCAATGACGGCGCGGCCGCCGGAAAGCGAGACAAGAAGCCCCTCGCCTTCGCGGCATTCGGCGGGATAGGGAATCGGGAAGCCGGCGACGGCCTCCACGCGCGCGCGGATGCGCGCGACGGTTTCGCCTGAAAACATGCAAATGCCTCCTTTGACGGCTTGCTGCGCAATCGATTGGAATCTGCCCCAAATTATACAGGAAAGCCCCCGGTTTGAAAAGGAGGATTTGCGCGCCGGGTCCGAAAAAAAGCCGCATTGACAGAATGCTTTGGCGGGAATAGAATAAAAATATCCCTGCATGGCGGACGATCTGCACAGAGAATGCGTTCGTCTGTTTTGCACAAAAGGGAAAACAGGGACAGGGAGGCTCTCCGATGGTCGACATCCGAAGCATCTGCTACCGCGAGACAGTGGAGCGAAAAATTCAGAGCCATATCCGCGTGATTCAGTTCATGCTCTATGTGGCCGTGGCGATCTTTACATTTCTGGGCACCATGTGGGGCTTCCCGATGCTGGTGCTCTCGCTGGGCACGCTGTTTTTCGCGTGGTATTTCATGGGCATCGCGCGCGTGTCCTATGAGTACCGGCTCGACGGCACGATGCTGACCGTGCTGCGCCACAGCGGCATGCGCAGCCGTCCGAAGACGGAGGACTTTCTGCACATGGACCTGACCCGGCTGGTCATCATGGCCGACGAGGGCGTCGACCTGCTCGACGAGGCCGAGTCCGCCTCGAAGGCCGCGACGCCCCGGCGCATCACCTACGACGTCTCCGCGCACGACGCGGACCGCGGCTGCGCCGTCGCCTACTGCATGGGCACCGGGCCGGAGGAGGGGCGCTGGCTCAAGGTCTACATGCAGGTGTCGCCCGGCCTGCGCTCCTATCTCAACATGATCTGCCGGGACAGGGTGTTCGTCCATGATGAACGGGAGTGAGCGACGCGAGCTGCGGCGGATGCTGGCGGAGCCGCCCTCCGGGGAGCGGCGGGATTTCCGCCTGAGCGCGGGGACACTCATCGCCGCGATGATCGACACGCCCTATTACCCGCCCTACGCCGTCGATTCGCTGCACTGCCACAACACGCTGGAGGTGGGCGTCTGCGTGACGGGCTGCGGGCGCATCCGTACGCGCACGAGCGAATGGACGTTCTCCCCCGGGGCCGTGCTGCTGACGCCGCGCGAGGTGCTCCACAGCCAGCAGAACGAGGGCGTGCTCATGACGCGGTGGCGCTACATCGAGGTCAACGAGGACGTGCTGCTGAGCCTGGCCGCGGAGCGGCGCCTTTCCGCCATCCGCACGCTCGTCGAGTCGGCGGGCGTCGGCATGTTCCTGCCGGGCGGGCGCAGCGGGGAGATCCCCCAGCTGGTGCAGATGATGTTTGACGCAAAGCGCCGCGGCGGCGAGGAGAGCCTGCCGGAGCTCTCGCTGTTCCTGCTGCTGATTCTGCTGCTGATGGCGCGGCGCACGGACGACGTCGCCCTGAGCATCGCGGCCGATGCGCCGGGGCTGGCGCCCGTCGAGCCGGCGCTTGTGTACGTCTCCGAGAACTACACCCGCGAGATCCGCGTCAGCGACATGGCCCGTAGCTGCGCGATGAGCGAGAGCTACTTCCGCAAGCTCTTCGCCCGGCTGATGGGCATGCCGCCGCTTGAATACGTCAACCGCTACCGGATCCACAGGGCGCTCAACCTGCTGCGCCTGACGCAGGAGCCGATTCAGAACATCGCGGCGCGCTGCGGCTTTTTCTCGCTGGCGGCCTTCAACCGCAACTTCAAAAGATATGTAGGAAAGAGCCCCAGCAATTGGCGAAACGGCCGCCAGGGCCAAGAAAACGGCCGCTGACATGGGCATGAGAGACAAAAGAGGAGCGAAACTGATCAGGATAGAATCGAAACTGCGGACATTGTGCGATTTCTCCATGCTATAATGATCACAACAAATCAGTTCGCGAATGGGTAGAACTGAACAAAATCATTCGAGGAGGATCTGTTCTTATGAAAAAGCTTGTTTCTCTGATGCTCGCGCTGGCGCTGGTTCTCTCGCTGTGCGGCATGGCTTCCGCTGCGGAAGACGGCAAGATCACCATCTGGACCTGGGACAAGAACTTCAACATCAAGGCGATGCAGGTCGCCAAGGAGATGTACCAGAAGGATCATCCGGACGTCGAGATCAATATCGAGGAGGTTCTCTCCGAGGACGTCGAGACCCGCGTCATCACCGCCGCCTCCGCGGGCGACATCTCCAACCTGCCGGACATCATGCTCATCCAGGACAATTCCGCGCAGAAGTTCGTGCTGAGCTATCCGGAGGTCTACGCCGACATCACCGGCAAGTATGACTTCACCGACTTTGCGGAAGGCAAGCTCGCCTACTCCATCGTCGACGGCAAGAACTACGGCATCCCGTTTGACGCGGGCACCGTCGTGGGCACCTACCGCACCGATTACCTCGCCGAGGCGGGCTACACCATCGAGGACCTGACCGACATCGACTGGGATCGCTTCATCGAGATCGGCAAGGACGTCAAGGCCAAGACCGGCCGCCCGATGCTCTCCGGCCAGGCGGGCGCCATCGACACCGTTCTGATCATGATGCAGTCCTGCGGCGCGTCCATGTTCAACGAGGACGGCTCCGTGAACTTCGTGAACAACGAGGCCTGCAAGGCGGTTCTCGAGTACTACAAGACCATGGTGCAGGAAGGCATCTTCATCGAGGTCAACACCTGGGATGAGTACTGCGGCACCCTCTCCAACGCCTCCGTCGTGGGCACCATCAACGGCTGCTGGATCCTGGGCACCATCATGGGCGTTCCGGAGCAGGCCGGCAAGTGGGCGCTGACCAATATGCCGTCGATGCCGGGCATCGAGGGCGCGACCAACTACTCCAACAACGGCGGCTCCTCCTGGGTCTTCACCAACGGCACCGACATCGACCTTGCGCTTGACTTCATGCAGATGTACCGCAACGTCGACTTCTACAACGAGATCCTCCCGAGCACCTCTGCCATCGGCACCTGGGCCGGCGCGAAGGAAGGCTCCAACTATCAGGCGGGCAACGAGTTCTACAACGGCGACGCCATCTTCGCCAAGATCGTTGAGTACACCGCACATGTCCCGTCCAACCAGACCGGCGCGTTCTACTATGACGCCCGCGAGGCGCTGGGCACCGCGCTGACCAACTACATCAACGGCGGCGACCTCGACTCCGAGCTGCAGACCGCTGAGGACACCGTGAATTTCGCCATGGGCTTCTGATTCACAGATTTTTCGTGAGGCTGCTGCCGCCCCGGCGTCCCGGGGCGGCAGTTCTCCGTAACGCCCGTTTGGAAGAGGCCTTCCGCCGCGGCGTGAGCAACGAGAAAAGAGAGGTGGATTCCCAATGACCAACGCGACTCCCGCGCCGAGGAAGAAACGCTTCTGGACGATGGAGCGCAAGCAGAGCGCTGCCGGTTGGGCGTTCCTGCTCCCCGCGACGCTGCTGATCTTCATCTTCAGCTTCTGGCCGATGTTCCAGGCGTTTTTGACCTCCATGAAGAGAGGCCTGCCGACCGCGCTTCAGTATTCCGATCCGCTGTACCGCAACTACGCCTACATGCTCAAGGACAAGGTGTTTGTTCAGTCCGTCAAGAATACCTTCTCCTACCTGATCATTCAGGTGCCGATCATGCTGATCCTGGCGATCATCTTCGCCACCCTGCTCAACAACAGGGACCTGAAGTTCCGCGGCGTGTTCCGTACCTGCATCTTCCTGCCCTGCGCGACGGGCCTGGTTGCCTACTCCATGATCTTCCGCACGCTGTTCACCTACGACGGCATGATCAACGCCCTGCTCCTGAAGCTCGGCCTGATCTCCGAGGCGATCAACTGGCTGAACGATCCGGTCTACGCGAAGGCGGTCATCATCATCGGTCTGATATGGCGCTGGACGGGCTACAACATGGTCTTCTATCTCTCTGCCATGCAGGGCATCGAGTATTCGATCTATGAGGCGGCGCGCATCGACGGCGCGAACCAGGTGCAGCAGCTCTTCAAGATCACGATCCCGCTGCTCAAGCCGATCATCCTCGTGACGGCCATCATGTCCACCAACGGCACGCTGCAGCTCTTCGACGAGTCTGTCAACCTGACGCGAGGCGGACCGGCCAACATGACCATTACGATGTCGCACTATATCTACAACACGATGTTCACCAAGAACCCGAACTTCGGCTACGCGGCCGCCATGTCCTTCGTGATCCTGATCATGGTCGCGGTTCTGGCCGCCATCCAGATGAAAGTGGGTGACAAGCGATGAGAGAGGGCGCTGTTTCCAAGCACGTAACCCGTTTCTTCATGTACGCGTTTCTGATCCTCGTGTCGTTTATCTCGGTCTTCCCGCTGTACTGGGCGTTTATCTCCTCCTGCAACAATACGCAGCAGATCCTGGGCGGGCGGATGATCCCCAGCACGCACCTGATGGAAAACCTGCGCAACCTCTTCGCACAGCAGGACGTGCTCAACGCCATGAAGAACTCCTTCGCCACGACCATCCTGCAAACGGTGCTCTCCCTGGCGGTCAGCTCCATCGCGGGCTACGGCTTTGAGATCTACCACGACAAGTGGAAGGACGGCGTCATGGGCATCCTGATGCTCGCGATGATGGTGCCGTTCGTGGCCGTGCTGGTTCCGCTGTTCCAGATGTTCTCCAAGCTGGGCCTGCTCAACACCTGGGTCGGCTTCTTCCTGCCGGGCCTGGCGACGCCGTTCCTCATCATGTACTTCCGCAACAGCGCGCGCACCTTCCCGAAGGACACCATCGAGGCGGCGCGCATCGACGGCCTCAACGAATTCCAGATCTTCGTGCGGATGTTCGTCCCGATGATGAAGCCGACCCTACCTCTGGCCGAAGGTCATCATGCAGACCAACAACGCCACCACGATGCCGATGCTCGTCTCCAACCTGATGGGCGGCTACGTCATCGACTACGGCGTCGTCATGGCCGGCGTCACGATCTGCTCGCTGCCGACGATCATCATCTTCTTCTGCCTGCAGAAGAGCTTCACCAACGCCGTCGCCGGCGCCGTGAAGTAAAATCAATCCGTTCGAATGTGCAAACATTGAAAGGAGGATGCTGCATGACCCTGGGCCATGCAGCTCTTTTTATGAGCTTTACTGTCGAAAACCTCAAGAGCCCCGCCTATTTCGCCGAGAACCGCGTGCGCGCGCATTCCGACCACGAGGCCTTCCCGGATTGGGCCTCCCTGCGCGCCGGGGAGAACAGCCTGCGTCAGTCGCTGAACGGCCTGTGGAAATTCAGCCATGCGAAAAACGCCGGGCAGGTGATTCCCGGCTTTGAGGGCGCGGACTACGACTGCCACAGCTGGGACGACATCCGCGTGCCGGCGCATATCCAGATGGAGGGCTACGGCGTGCCGCAGTATGCGAACGTGCAGTATCCCTGGGACGGCTGGGAGGCCATCGAGCCGGGCGAGATCCCGCAGGAATTCAACCCCGTCGCCTGCTATGTGAAGTACTTCGCGCTGCCGGAGGCCATGCGCGGCAAGCGCGTCTTCGTCTCCTTCCAGGGCGCGGAGAGCTGCGTCGCCCTCTGGCTCAACGGGCATTACGTCGGCTTCTCCTCCGACTCCTTCACGCCGCACGACTTCGAGCTGACGCCCTACCTCGTCGAGGGGGAGAATAAGCTGGCCTGCCGCGTCGAGCGCTGGTGCTCCGGCAGCTGGCTCGAGGATCAGGATTTCTTCCGCTTCTCCGGCCTGTTCCGCGACGTCTTCCTCTACGCGATTCCCGAGGTGCATCTCTTCGACCTGAAGGTCAAGACGCTGCTGGATGATGCGTATCGCGACGCCACGCTCGAGGTGCATGCGCAGCTCGAGGGCAGCGCGCCGGGCGCGAAGCTCCTGCTCGCGCTCAAGGATGGCGATCAGACCGTGCTGACCGCCGAGGCCCCTGCGCAGGGCGAGGCCGCCTTCGCGCTGCCCGTCAGGGCGCCCCGCCTCTGGAGCAGCGAGCAGCCGAACCTCTACGACCTGGAGCTGACCATCGCCGCTGCGGACGGCAGCGTGATCGAGGCTGTGCGCCAGCGCGTCGGCTTCCGCCGCTTCGAAATCAAGGGCGGCGTCATGTGCCTCAACGGCGTGCGCATCGTCTTCAAGGGCACGGACAGGCATGACTTCTGCGCCGAGACCGGCCGCGCGATCACGCCGGAGAAGATCCGCCGCGACCTGCTGACCATGAAGCGCAACAACATCAACGCCATCCGCACGAGCCATTACCCGAACCACAGCGCGCTCTACGCCCTGTGCGACGAGCTGGGCCTGTATGTGATCGACGAGAACAACATGGAGACGCATGGCGTCTGGGATCAGGTCATCCGCAAGGAGAAGCCCATCGAATACGCGCTGCCGGGCAACCAGACGGCCTGGCAGGATATCCTGCTCGACCGCGTCAACTCGACCTACCAGCGCGACAAGAACCACCCGAGCGTGCTCATCTGGAGCTGCGGCAACGAGTCCTTCGGCGGCGACGTCATCTACGAGATGAGTGCGCTCTTCCGCCGGCTCGACGACACGCGCCTGGTGCACTACGAGGGCGTCTTCAACGACCGCCGCCGCAACGAGACGAGCGACATGGAGAGCCAGATGTATACCTCCGTCGCCGATATCCGCAAGTTCCTCGCCGTGCACCGCGACAAGCCGTTCATCCTCTGCGAATACACGCACGCGATGGGCAATTCCAACGGCGCGATGCATAAATACACCGAGTATGCCTACGAGGAGCCCCTCTACCAGGGCGGCTTCATCTGGGACTACATCGACCAGAGCATCGCGGAGAACGGCCGCTACGGCGGCACGCGCTACACCTATGGCGGCGACCACGGCGAGCGCCCGACCGACTACAACTTCAGCGGCAACGGCATCGCCTATGGCGACGGCAGCGAGAGCCCGAAGATGCAGGAGGTCAAGTACAACTATCAGAACATCGTCGCCGAGGTCGGCAAAACGAGCGCGCTCATCCGCAACCGCAGCATGTTCACGCGCACGAGCGCGTATGATTGCGTCGCGACCCTCGAGCGCGACGGCGTGGAGATCGCCCGCGCGCCGCTTGCTACCGACATCGCGCCGCTCAGTGAGCAGACGGTTGCGCTGCCCTTCGCGGAGCAGACGCGCGGCGGCGAATACGCCGTGACGCTCTCCTTCCGCGAGAAGAAGGAGACGCCCTGGGCGCCCATCGGGCACGAGGTTGCCTTCGCGCAGGGCGTCTATCAGGTCGCGCGCGAGGCAAAGCGCGTCTGGCACAGGCCGCTGCGCGTCATCCGTGGCGCGGTGAACGTCGGCGTGAAGGGCGACCGGTTTGAGGTGCTCTTCTCCTTCCTCAATGGCGGCCTGGCGTCGTACCGCTGGGGCGGCAGGGAGATGTTCCGCTCGATTCCGATGCCCAACTTCTGGCGCGCGCCGATCGACAACGACATGGGCAGCATGATGCCCGCGCGCTATGGCCAGTGGAAGCTCGCCTCGCTCTACGCGACGCACAAGCCCATCGCCGGCGGCTTCGAGTTCAACCGCCCCGTCGTTACGGAGCATGAGGACGGCTCGGTCAGTATCGCCTACCTCTACAACCTGCCGACGACGCCGGCTGCGCAGTGCGACGTGACCTACACCGTCCATCCCTGCGGCAAGGTCGACGTGACGCTCGGCTATGACCCGGTCAAGGGCCTGAGCGAGATGCCGGAGTTCGGCATGATGATGAAGATGGACGCGGACTGCGACCGCGTGCGCTTCTACGGCTATGGCCCGGGCGAAAACTACGTCGACCGCCGCGAGGGCGCAAGGCTGGGCATCTTCACGACGACCCCGAGGGACAACGTCGCCCACTACCTCGTCCCGCAGGAATGCGGCAACCGCACCGGCGTGCGCTGGGCGGAGGTCAGCGACCGGCGAGGCCACGGCCTGCGCTTTGAGGGCGACGGCATGGAGTTCTCCGCGCTGCCCTACACGCCGCATGAGCTGGAAAACGCGCAGCACGAGGACGAGCTGCCGCCGGTGCATTACACCGTGATCCGCTGCGCAAAGATGCAGATGGGCGTCGGCGGCGACAATAGCTGGGGCGCGAGGACGCATGACGAGTATCTGCTCGACGTGAGCAGGAGGATGGAGTTCACCTTCAGCTTTGTGGGCATGGAGTAAGCCCAAATCAAGTCAAACGCGCTTTCATAGGCGCGAAGCGGGGTCAAGGGGCTCAGCCCCTGCAGGGCCCGGGGCGGCGGCCCGGGCAGGCTTGGGCGGCGGCCCAACGGTTCCCAAAGATCAAGAAAACGCAGTTTCAGAGCAGAAAGAATAGGCATGATCAAAAAACAAGGGACGCAGACTGTTCTGCGCCCCTTTTCGTATGCGTCTACTGCGCGCCTGCGCCTGCAGGGCCGCCATGCCGCCCAGCGCCAGCAGCGCAAGCGCGAGCAGCAGGACGAGCAGGCGTTTTGCAAGCTTCTTCATACGGCGCACCTCACCCTTCCTGCGTATTGAGCCACGCAAGCGGCTGCGCGAGGTTCTCCTCGCTGACGCGGTCCCCGCCGTGCTCGAGCAGGGCGATCATGTCCTCATCGGCGGGCGTGCGCTCCGGCTTCTCCGTAAGCTGTTTGACGAGCGCCTTGCGCATCAGGCGCATCATGAGACTGTACATGCCGCGCAGCTTCTCCGGATGATAGCCGCCCTGCAGCGTGAACAGCGCCGTGTCCTCCGGGATGGAGGAGGCCTTGCGCACCTCGCCCAGCTGCGTGCCCGTGACGGCCATGCCCACGGCGCAGACCATGCGCACGCGGTAGCGTTTGGCGGCGTCGGCATAGCCCTTCACGCCGTTGGCCATCACCCAGCCGAGATAGACGATTTCAGCGCCGGCGGGGAGCCGGCCGCGCACCTCTTTGAGCGCGCAGGCGGGCAGGCCGGTTTTGCGCGCGAGCAGCTGCGCATATTGCGCGGTGCTGCCCGTGGCGGAGGTATAGACGATTGCGGAAATCATACGGATTCCTTCCTTTCCGATGTCCCGGCGTCTGTCTGCGCCGGGACGGCAAATGTCCTGTAGAACAGGCGAACGTGCGCCTCGAGCTGGCGGGTCAGCTCCGCCTCGCGCTCGGGATGGCGGTCGCATTCGCCCAGCGCGACGAGCACCGGCGCGTCGTAGAGCATGGCCAGCACGGCGGGATCCTCGCGGCGCAGGAAGCCGGCGTCCATCAGGCGCGTGAACAGCGCCGTGTGATAGTCGTGCAGCTGGGTGACGCAGCGCTGCGAGCAGAGCGCGGAAAGCTCCGGCGAGCGGAACTGCTCGAGGGTCAGCAGCCGGCGGAGCTGGCTGACGAATTCGTCGTGCAGCGAGTAGGCGACCAGCGCGCGCATCTTCTCCACCAGCGCGTCCGCGGAGAGGCGGGAGAAGGTCTGCCTGTCCTCCTGCGGGGTGCCCGCCGGCACGGAAATCTCCCCGGTGAAGGCGGCATAGCGCTGCGCCGTCTCCGTGAGGATGGCGTCGAAGATGTCCTGCTTGCCCTTGAAGTGCTTGTACAGCGACGGCGCCCTGATGCCGACGGCCTGCGCGATCTGCTCGACGCTGACCGCGTCATAGCCGCGCCGGGAGAACAGGCGCAGCGCGGCAAGCAGGATTTTTTCCCGGGTGCTCATTCAGTTCGGCCTCCTGGCTAATGGATGTTAGCCGCATTATACGCTAATGAACGTTAGCTGTCAAGGGGCTGACGGTTCCTTTTTGCCGCCGCCGGGCTGCTGACGTACGGCCTGCGCCCGCAGGAGAGCCGCGCGGCGCGGGGAGCACTGTATGAAGCAAACACATCAGGAAAGGGAAAAAGTCTGTTTTTTATGCAGTTTGACGAATGAACGAAATTGAGGCAATTAGATCTCAATAATAAGCCCTTATTTCCATTTCCCGTATTGACAAAGGCGTACAGAAAGAGTAAACTTGAATCAGTCGGCTGATGTATACAACACACTTGTTCACGGCAGCCCGGTTTCGCTTCGCAAGCCTGAATTGAACCCTGGTTGAGCGGCCGGGGTCAAGATAAAGTTCCCCATTTTATTCTAAGGAGGAGCGCATCTATGACGGCAAGGGCCTGCCGGCCAAGACGCTGGCGCTCATCGAGCCGTTCTGCATCAGCTGGCACGGCGTCAGCCGCGCGGGCGTGCAGGCGGGGCTTCCCTCCGGCGGACTTCTGATCAACTGCCCAAATGAACTATAAAAAGGAGCGTTGCACATGGATAAGCTTAATTACGAGGTTCTTGCGAAGTCCGGCTATACGGGCTATGTGCTCAAGGATGCGCCGGAGAAGGTGCTCCAGTTTGGCGAGGGCAACTTCCTTCGCGCGTTCGTGGATTACTGGTTCGACGTCTCCAACGAGAAGGTCGGCTGGAACGGCAAGTGCTGCCTCGTGCAGCCCATCAAGCCGGGCCTGGCGCAGCTCATCAACGACCAGGAGGGCCTCTACACGCTCTACCTGCGCGGCCGCGAGAACGGCGAGAAGGTCGACCGCAAGCGCGTGATCTCCTCCGTCAGCCGCTGCCTCAACCCCTATGAGAAGGCCGACTACGACAAGATGATGGAGGTGGCCGTGTCCGACGCGCTCGAGTACGTCGTCTCCAACACCACCGAGGCCGGCATCACCTATGATCCCGCCTGCCAGCTGAACGACTGCCCGCCGTCCTCCTTCCCGGCGAAGCTGACCCAGGTGCTGTATGCCCGCTACAAGGCCGGCAAGCCGGGCCTGGTGATCCTCAGCTGCGAGCTGATCGACAACAACGGCAAGGAGCTCGAGAAGTGCGTGAAGCAGTATGTCGCGCAGTGGGGCCTTGAGGCCGGCTTCTCCGAGTGGCTGGGCACCTGCACCTTCTGCTCCACGCTGGTGGACCGCATCGTTCCGGGCCGCATCCGTGACCCGAAGGAGGTCGCCGCGCTGGAGGAGGCGAACGGCTACCACGACGAGCTGATCGATGTCGGCGAGGTGTTCGGCGTGTGGAACATCGAAGGCCCGGCTTGGCTCGAGGAGAAGCTGCCCTTCAAGGCCGCTGGCCTCAACTGCCCGGTCGTGCCGGACGTCACCCCGTACAAGAAGCGCAAGGTGCGCATCCTCAACGGCGCGCATACCGGCTTCGTCCTGGGCGCCTATCTCGCGGGCTTTGACATCGTGCGCGACTGCATGCAGGATGAGACCGTCCTCGGCTTCATGAACAAGATGCTCAACGACGAGGTCATCCCGACCCTGCCGCTGGACAAGGCCGATCTCGACGCCTTTGCCGCCGCCGTGCAGGACCGCTTCAACAACCCGTTCGTCAACCATGAGCTGATGAGCATCTCCCTGAACTCCACCAGCAAGTGGCGCGCCCGCAACATGCCGTCCTTCCTGGGCTATGTCGAGGCGACCGGCAAGCTGCCGCCCTGCCTGACCACCAGCCTGGCGGCGTACATCGCCTTCTATTCCAATGACATCCAGGAGCTCACCGACAAGGGCCTCGTCTGCAAGCGCCCGAAGGGCAACACCTATGTGGTCAGCGATGACCGCTGGGCGCTCGAGTTCTACTACGAGCACAGGAACGACTCCATCGAGGCGCTCGTCCATGCCGTGATGACCAACGAGCAGATGTGGGGCCAGGATCTCACGCAGATCGCCGGCTTCGAGGCCGCTGTGGTCAAGGCGCTGCACACCATCCGTGAGCAGGGCGCCAAGGCGGCCATGGCCGACGCGCTCAAGGCGTAAGTCATCCCTACAGCCGACGCCGGACTGTCCGGCGCCGGCTATCCTACAAAGAAAGGGGAATGCGCAATGAACATGCTGCGTATCCATCCTGCGGACAATGTGGCCGTCGCCCTGACCGACATCGCGGCGGGCGAGGTCATCACGATCGACGGCGTCAGCGTCACCGCGGCGGAGGCGATTGCGCGCGGCCACAAGATGGCCCTGCGCGAGATCGCGGAGGGGGAGAAGATCGTCAAATACGGCTATCCCATCGGCCACGCCACGGCGGCTATCCATCCCGGCGAGTGGGTCCACGTCAAAAACGTGAAGACCGATCTCTCCGAGGACAGCGACTATCGCTATGTGCCCAACTGCAAGCCGCAGACGCCGGTTGAGCCGCTCACCTTCAAGGGATACCGCAGGGCCGACGGCCGCGCGGCGATCCGCAACGAGATCTGGATCATTCCGACGGTCGGCTGCGTCAACAACATCGCGCAGACGCTCGTGCGCGAAAACAGCCACCTCGTCAAGGGCACCGTGGACGGCCTGTACACCTTCCCGCATCCCTTTGGCTGCAGCCAGATGGGCGACGACCACGCGCAGACCCGCAAGCTGCTCGCCGCGCTCGTCAACCATCCCAACGCGGGCGGCGTGCTGGTTCTGGGACTCGGCTGCGAAAACCTGACGCAGGAGCAGTTCAAGGCTGAGCTGGGCTCCTGGGACGACAGGCGCGTCAAGTTCCTGGTCTGCCAGGAGGTCGAGGACGAGATCGCCGAGGGCTCCAGGCTGCTCGCCGAGCTGGCGGAAACCGTCGGCACCTTTGAGCGCGAGGAGATGCCCGTCAGCGAGCTGGTCATCGGCATGAAGTGCGGCGGCTCGGACGGCCTGTCCGGCATCACGGCGAACCCGACTGTCGGGCGTTTCTCCGACCTGCTGACCGCCATGGGCGGCTCCACGATCCTCACCGAGGTGCCGGAGATGTTCGGCGCGGAGAACATCCTGCTCGAGCGCTGCGTCGATCAGGGCGTGTTTGACAAGGCGGCGAAGATGATCAATGACTTCAAGCACTACTTCGCCAGCCACAATCAGGTCGTCTACGAGAATCCCAGCCCGGGCAACAAGGCCGGCGGCATCACCACGCTCGAGGACAAGAGCTGCGGCTGCGTGCAGAAGGGCGGCAGCGCGCCGGTGGTCGGCGTGCTCGGCTACGGCGAGCAGATCAAGGTCAAGGGCCTGAACATGCTCTCCGGCCCCGGCAACGACCTCGTTTCGGCGACCGCGCTGACGGCTGCGGGCGCGCACATGGTGCTCTTCACCACTGGCCGCGGAACGCCCTTCGGAGCGCCTGCCCCGACCGTGAAGATTTCCACCAACACCGCCCTGTATCAGAAGAAGGGCGCCTGGATCGACTTCAACGCGGGCACGGTGGCCGAGGGCGAGCCGCTTGACGACGCCGGAAAGCGCCTGCTGGAGTATGTGATTCGCGTGGCCAGCGGCGAAACCACCAATGCCGAACGCCGCGGCGCGAGGGAAATCTCGATTTTCAAGGATGGCGTTGTGCTCTAAGGTATCCAAGGCACGGGGGAGAGGAATGAGCTATGGCGGAAAAAAGATGAGCCTCAGAGACAAGGCGTATGAGCAGCTCAAGGAACGCATTGTGGACTGTACCTACGCCCCCGATTCTGTGATCAACGAGGAATGGCTGCAGAGCGAGTTCGGCATGTCGCGCACGCCGATCCGGGAAGCGCTGATCATGCTCGAGCGCGAGGGATTGGTCAAAATCATGCCCAAGAAGGGCGTGCGCATCGTGAGGATGACGCTTGAGGACGTCCATGACGTGTTCGAAATCCGCAAGCTGATCGAGCCATACATCCTGCGCCAATACGGCCACAAGGTCAGCAGGCAGCGCCTTGAGACGATGGAGCGCAAGCATAGGGCGCTGCTGGAGGCGCTGGAGCAGGGCTCCGAGGAGGAATTCAAGAAGCAGGTCAACGCGGTGGACTACGAGCTGCACAGCATGCTGATCGATACCGCGCACAACCCGTTCTTCTCCGATCTGCGCAGAATCATCTTCGCGCAGAATTCCCGGCTGCGCATCCTGTCGGCCAGGGAGGTCGAGGGGCGTCTGAACAAGACGCTCCTGGAGCACCTGGAGCTGCTTCAGGCGCTTCGTGAAGGCGATCTGGACTGTGCGGCGGAGCGGATGACCGTCCACCTGATTGCCTCCGAGGAAGCGGCGATCGCGACGATCAAAGCCAATCCGGGCCAGATCGGGGCATAATCCGGCCGCAGATGCGGCAAAATGGGACACAGGCAGGCCCTCGCGCTGCTGCGATTGCGGCGGCGCGGGGGCCTGTTTTCGCATGCTGCAGAGAAAACGGACCGGCGGATCCTCCTGTACAGAGGATCTGCCCTTTTTTCGTTTGCGGATGCTGCGCGGCGCGCAGGCAAGCCATTTATATTTTTGATCATCCATCTTTTTTGCTCTTTACAATTCCTTCCCGCTGTGTTATCCTGAAATAAAGATATGAAATAATAATTGATGACCGGTTTTCGCTTTTGGTCATTTTTTTCATGAATCATAATGACCGATCGGTCATCAAAGGAGGGAAAGGGTCTCATGGCACGCTACAACGGCCTGGATCCGGAGAAGTTTGTCCGGATTCGCGAGGCCGCGATCGCGCTGATCTATGAGCGCGGAGAGGAAAAGGTCACCATGGAGCAGATTGCCCGGCGCGCCGGCATTGCCAAAGGAACCATATATCTGTACTATTCCGGCAAGGAATCCCTGATCAGGGAGATCTTCTGGTATTGCCACCGGGGCGAGGCGGAGGCCGGGGATGCCGGCATCGATCAGTTGCCCACGGCCTGCGATAAGCTCAAGCGGCGCGTGTACAATCTCCTGCGCTGGGCGGTTGCCCATCCGAAGGAGCACGAGATCGAGGCCAGAGCCTATCGGGAGCATCCGTTTCTCAACGATGAATCCCCGCCCCTGATCCTCCACCATGAGGCGCAGAAGCGTCTGATTGAGGAGGGCATCCGCAACGGGGAATTCAAGCCGCTTCCCCTTCCGCTGCTGGGCGAGGTGATCAACAGCACCTCCTCCGGCGTCATCACCTATGCCATCCGCTACCCCGAGGTTCTGGAGGATCCGGCGCTGATGGACACCCTGCTTGAGACGATCGTCGCCGGTCTGCGCGCCGATGTGCAAGGGAGCAAACCGTGAAAAGGCTGTGCTGTACAGCTTTTCAATACAACTGACTGAGGGAGCTGGATCCCAGAAGGAGGAAAACGACATGAAGAAACGCATCACAGCCGCCCTGCTGGCGGCAGGGCTGCTCCTCAGCCTGGCGGCCATTGGCGCCGCGGAGGCGACGACCTTCACCGCCACGGCCCAGGGCTTCGGCGGCGATGTGACCGCCGTGGTCACGCTGGAGGATCTTCGGATCACCGCGTGCGAGCTGACCGGCGAGCAGGAGACCGCGGAAATCGGCGGCAAGGCCCTTCCCGAGCTGGAGGCCCGGGTGGTGAAGGCGGGCAGCGCGGAGATCGACGGCGTCAGTGGGGCCACGCTCACCTCCAACGCTGTGAAGGCCGCCGTCAGGGATTGCCTCGACCAGGCCAACGGCGTGGAGAAGAGCACCACGGCGGTTTACAAGGCGGGCGCCTATGAGGGAACCGGCCGCGGTATGATGGGCGAGATCAGGGTGGAGGTGACGGTCGACGAAACCTCCATCAGGCAGGTGGAGGTCGTCAGCCAGAACGACACCGAGATGATCGGCTGGGGGCTTGAGACCGCGCCTGTGGAGCTGCTGAGCAGGCAGATTGTGGAGTACCAGAGCCTGAACCTGGACGCCGTCACCGGCGCTACCGTGACCAGCAACGGCGTCAAGGCGGCTGTGGCCAACGCCCTGGAGGCCTCCGGAGTGGACGTGTCCCTGCTGCAAAACGGCCCCAAGGCCGACTCCGGCAGCGTCGACGAGGAGCTGACGTGCGACGTCGTCGTGGCCGGCGCCGGTGCGGCCGGCCTGATGGCTGCCGTGGAGGCGGCGTATAACGGCGCGAACGTCATCGTGGTGGAGAAGGCGGGCGTTTTGACCGGCAGCGCGACCCGAAACGGCGGCCTGCTCATGGCCTCCGGCACGCCCTACACCGATGTGGACAACGAGGCGCTGATCGACTTCCTCTATGCCGAGATCGGCAATAAGAACGTCGACGAGGAGCGCATCCGCGGCTTCGTGGAGGGCTCTGCGGATATGCTGGCCTTTTTCGAGTCCCTGGGCACTGTGATCGAGAATGTGCAGAACATCTGCGACGGCGTGGTGGAGCTCCCCGTGGTCTATAACGCGGCGAAGGAGAACCCGGACGGCGTGGTGGATCTGAAGCCCTGGACCATCAGCATTGGCTCCCTGTACATGGCGCCTCTGTATGAAAAGGCCGTGGAGCTGGGCGTTGAGTTCCGCTTCAACACCCCGATGACCTCCCTGACCACGGATGACGAGGGCGGGGTCAACGGCATCCTCTGCGAGCGCAAGGACGGCACCCGGGTGGTCATCCAGGCGGATGCGACCATCCTCGCCACCGGCGGCTTTGCCGGCGATCCGGCCCGAATCCTGGCCAACAAAACCATGAAGGAGGGCCAGTTCTACTACGTCGGCGCCAACACCAACACCGGCGAGGGCATGATGGCGGCGCAGGCCGTCGGCGCGGCCGTCCGCTATGAGGACGACATGCCCTTCCTGGCGACCCTTCAGAACAAGTACACCAGCACGAAGTTCCGCAGCCTGATGATCACCCCCGAGGGGGAGCGCTTCACCAAGGAATACGACTACCACAACGCCGTCTCCGCCGATCTGAACCGCGCGGGCTGGTGCTACGCCTATGAGATCATCGACGAGAGCTTTGGCGACGACAGCAGCTATGCCGCCGCGATTGCGGCTGCTGCCGATGGATCCGCCGGTGGGGCTGTGATCGTGGCCTCCTCCGTGCAGGAGCTTGCGGAAAAGCTGGGCATGGACGCCGCCGTGCTCGGGCAGACCCTCGAGCGCTACAACGAGATGTGCGCCAAGGGCGTCGACGAGGACTACGGCAAGATCGCGGAGTATCTGAAGCCCATTGCGACGGACGGCAGCAGGACGCTGTACGCGCTCAAGGACACCGAGAACGTCACGGACTCCTTCGGCGGCATCAAGACCGACCCGACCGCCCATGTGCTCAGCGAGAACGGGGAGCGGATCCCCGGCCTCTACGCCGCTGGCGCCGTGGCCTTTACCGACTGGATCGACGTGGAATACCCCGGCTGCGGCTACGGCTTCGGCACAGCCCTCTACATGGGCCGCATGGCCGGCACGCACGCCGCCGCCGACCTGGGGCTGGAGGGAAAGGACATTCTGCTGGACAAGTAAAGCAGGCGCCCGCGGAATGAACCGCGCCGGAGGAGGGGAGTTCCCTCTTCCCTGAAAGGATTTTTGCCGGCAGGCGCGCAGACAAGGTAATCCTCCAAAAACAAATCCCCCGATTTCAGAGCAGGACGTTGCTTGCAGCGTGCTGCCCCGGAATCGGGGGGTTTTGTTGCTCTGGCGCACCCGGCGGGATTCGAACCCACGGCCTACCGCTTAGGAGTGCCAAAAAGCGTTCGCCTTTGAGGTCCTTTGATACCCCTGGAGTGCCTTATTTTACTGGATTTCTAACGTTTTTAAGTGTTCGCATTTCCCTCCAAAATACCCCGGTTTTCCCCGGGTGAAATTAGCAGAGTGTTAGCAGAGCTAATTTTTCTGGGGGGACAAAAAACCAGCCGAATCCAAAATTAGCAAAAATTGCGTTTCAAAATTTATTTACCAATAATCATTAACATAATAATTACGTAAACAAAAGTGCCTTGTGATGCCATCATCCTGAAAAAGAGAGAACCCCGTCGGATTCGCTGACGGGGTTAGGTGTGCGGGATGCCTCCAACGATAGGGATTCACTGATACTCCAACATGCTGACAACCGCATCGGAGATGTCCATGATGTCGAAATAATGCGTCTGCGTCAATTTGCTCCAGCGGCGGCTGCTCAGGTCCAGATACCTGACCTGTTCGCACAGCACGATACCTTCTACCGCAGAATCCTGCAGCGGAATGTGCAACGGCCCCGGAGCCGCTGTTTTGACGATCGGACAGGCGATGACCATGCCACTCCGATTGAAGTAATTGTTGCTGACCACGATGACCGGATACTTGATGCCCTCAATCCTGAGCAAATCGCCCTGTTCAATGGGTGCCATTACCACACCTCATTTCCCTGCGGTTCGCCCCGGTCAATCTCGTTGCTCAGATTGAGATTTCCGCCATAGGCTGCTGCTCTTTCCTGAAGCGTTCTGTGCTGGAACTGCTTGCTCAGTATGATGCTGCCGTTCTCAACCCGTGCGGTCAGGACATCGTCCGGCTTGATGCCGGCAGAGGCGAGAAACTCGCGGGAAAACCGGATTCCCTGGCTGTTTCCCCAGGGCTTAAGCTGAACCTGCATTTCGTTCCCCCTTCTCTTCTTAATGTTTATACATAGTATAAACGTGAGCGCTCGAGTTGTCAATGGAAATACATGCCAAAGCAGGTAACACTCCTGGTGAAACGCTCCGTGACCTTACTCAAATACAGCAACTCTTTGCTTGATCAGCTCGATGCAGCCCATACGGATATCGTCAGGTATTTCTGCATTCTGCGCAATGGAGATCATCGTATCGGTTTTCCCGATCAATCGCCTGATCAATTTTTCAGATGCTGCAGGCGATAGCCCACAGGATGCTGCCAGCGCAAGGAAATCCTTTTTCCGCAGCTTCGTTTTTTTGCCGTTCAGCGCAAGTGCCGTTTCTTCTGTATCATTCGATACGATGTTCACGGGCAACATATCATAAGCCGGCGACAGGACATAGGTCTGGGAGCCGGGTGCCGTTTCAATCAGAGAGAAATTCTTCAGGTGCATGTCCGAATTGCCCACAAGGAACGAAAACACGACCCGAACGAAGAACTCTGCCATGTCCAGTCCTTTGCGGGATGACCAGCGATCGATCACCTTCGCGCAGCGCTCATAGGAGCTCTGATACTTGTCACTGGTCAGGCGGTACGTCAGCTGGCAGAAGTCCTCCATGGCCAGCAATCTCACGGGCTGATCCGGCACCCAAACGCGGTCAACACGACGGGTGATGTAGGCATATTCATTCCCGGAATGGATCAGCGCGTGCGGCACTGTGGAGATGCCAACCGCATCCGCCATGCACATGATCATCTGTTCCGCTTCCGGCAAAGCGCGATACTCTTTTGTCTGAGGCTTCAGAATATATCCGGATGGATATCCAACGAGCGTCAGACGGGCCTTTTCTTCAACGGAAAGATGCAGAGACATTTTCTTCTGTACGCCGGGAACGGTATAGCCTTTGTTCGTCGTCTCGTTGGCAATCCATTCCAGCGTCTCATTTGAAATGCTGATCTCCGGGAGCTTTTCGAGGCCAAAGAATCGTTTGATGCA
Source organism: Clostridiales bacterium (assembly GCA_004555535.1). GTDB lineage: Bacteria > Bacillota > Clostridia > Christensenellales > Aristaeellaceae > Ventricola. The sequence goes on along the minus strand of SFHU01000070.1, from coordinate 552 downwards.
GGCCTTGTGCCATCTGTCAGGGGCAGAGGTCTGTGACCGGATGGGTTTCCCGCAGCATAGGCAGATCATTCGACAACCTCCCGAACCGTCACATTCCCGATGGTGTCGCGGCATGCAACAAGCAGCAGACCAAAGCGATCCTTTCGATCAAGCTTCCAGTTGTGTGTCACCACATTCAGCAGCCATCCCTCCGGTATCAGCCCGTCAAAGAACGGAAACAGGGTATTGGATTCATAGGCTTCTGCTCGCAGGGGAAGGGTAAGAGACACAGCTCGCGGACAATCGCCGTTCAGATAATCCGCATCATAGGCGAAACGATATCCGTCCTCTGTTTCGGAAAGCATGCCGGCATACCGCTGCTCCACATAGATATACGCATTCCTGAACGCAGCCATCAGTCAGCATCCTTTCTGCCGGGGACGGCCTCCATGCCAAACATGGCCAAAGCTTCATTCACCTTATCCATGCGCACTGTGGTTTTTCCCTGTTCCAGTTCGCGTACAAAGCGCAGCCCCAGACCGGAACGTGCGGCAAACTCTTCCTGAGTAAGCC
>SFHU01000069.1 GCA_004555535.1 Clostridiales bacterium | reverse complement strand
CTGCTCAAGAATCGCCTGCGTCAGGCGGCGCTTGAATTCCGGTACGTTCTTCGCCTCAATCGTCAGGCCCGCCGCCTGCGCGTGGCCACCGAAGCGGACAAACAGGTCCCGGCAGGTGGCAAGCGCCCGGTGAATATCCACGCCCGGAATCGAGCGCGCCGAGCCGACGCACACGTCGCCGTCCTTCGACAGCAGAATCGTCGGCCATTTGTACTTTTCCACCAGCCGCGAGGCCGCCAGGCCGATCACGCCGGGGTTCCAGCCCTCGCCGCAAACGACGATTGCGCGCTCGGTGAGGAAGTCGATCTCCCTGCGGGCCATCTCATCCGCCTGCGCGAAAATCTCCAGCTCCAGCTCGCGGCGCCTGGTGTTGTCCTGATTGAGCTCCTCGGATATCTCGCGCGCAATCTCCATCCTGCGCGTCGTCAGCAGCTCCACGCCGCGGGAGGCCAGCGCCAGGCGGCCGCCCGCGTTGATGCGCGGCGCCATGCGGAACGCCACGTCGGACGCGGTCACGTTCTTCGCGTCCACGCCCGCGGATTCCATCAGCGCGATCAGGCCCGGCCGCTGCGTATGCGCCATGGCCTTGAGGCCAAAGGAGACGATCACGCGGTTTTCATCCAGCAGTGGCACGATGTCAGCGATCGTCGCCAGCGCGGCCAGCTCCCACAGGGACTCAATCGCCTCCATGCCGCCCAGCGCCTGCACCAGCTTGAAGGCCACGCCCGCGCCGCAGAGGCGGCGGAACGGATAGCTGCCCATCAGCGGGTTGAGCACAGCCTCGCACTGCGGCAGCTCCGGGCCGAGCTGATGGTGATCCGTGACGATCACGCGCATGCCCAGCTCCCGGGCGCGGCGCACCTCGACCGGGCAGGTGATGCCGCAGTCGACTGTGATGAGCAGCTTCGCATGGGAAGCAATCTGCTCCACAGCCACGAGGTTGAGGCCGTAGCCCTCCCCGTGCCGGTCCGGAATATAGAAGGACACTCTGGCCCCCTGCTTGCGCAGATAGGTCAGCAGAATGGCCGTCGCCGTCACGCCGTCCACGTCGTAATCGCCGAAGACGACGATCTCCTCGCCGCATCTGACGGCATCCCGGATGACCGCGACTGCCTTGTCCATATCCTGCATCAGCATGGGATCGTGCAGATCCTCGCGCCGGGGATGCAGATAGGCTTCGATCTTTTCCGGGGTGTCAAGCCCTCTGTCCAGCAGCAGCTCGAGCAGCCTCGGAGCAACGCCGAGCCGCTCAAGCTCCGGCGGGATCGGCTCCCGGGTGCTGCGCTTGGGCAAAAACTGAAGCATGCCGCGGCCTCCTTTCCTCATGATCTCTCTGTCCGGCGATGAACGCAGCCTCCGCGTGCATCGCCCGGCAGGGCGCGCCTCTAAACTCAAAAAGCGCGCAAGGGGCGGGATCGCTCTCCCGCCCCCTGCGGCAAACCCTGCGTTCAGGGGTCACTTTTCCGCTCAGGCCCTGGCCTTCTTGCGCGCGGTGCGCAGGCTCATCATCGCGGCCCAGACGTAGCCGTTGATGAGGTTTGCGGAATAGGTGCCGGCCACAATGCCGACAATCAGCGGCAGCGCGAACTGCTTGATCGAATCCACGCCCAGCACGTACAGCGTCACGATCGTCAGCAGCGTGGTGACCGTGGTGTTGAGCGTGCGCGGGAGGGACTCCGTCACGGAGCGGTTCACGATCTCATCGCGCGGCAGCGAGCGGACGCCGGTCTTGTGGCTGTTCTCGCGGATGCGGTCGAAGATGATGATCGTGTTGTTGATGGAGTAGCCGACGATGGTCAGCAGCGCCGCGATGAAGGTCGTCTCCACGCGGATGAAGCTGCTGAAGATCACCGCGAAAGAGAGCATGATGCCCACATCGTGCAGGATGCCGATGATCGCGGCGAGGCCGGAGAAGAAGTCAAAACGGATGGCGATGTATGCCAGCATCAGCACGGCGGCCAGCGTCACGCTCTTGATCGCGTTGCTGATCAGGTCGCGGCCCGCGATGGCGCCCACGCGCGTGATGTCGACATACTCGATGGCCGGATAGGTCTTGGCGAGCTCCTCCTCCAGCGCGTCGCGCAGGTCGTCGGTGTTCTCCTTGTCGCTGATGCGGATCTGCACCTGCGTGCCCGCGTCGCCGGTCTTGGCGATCTGCGCATCGGCGATGCCGCAGGCGTCCAGCGCAGCGGTGATATCATCGGTCGAGAATTCAGCGCCCATGTTGTAGGTCATGATCGTGCCGCCGGTGAAGTCGATGCCCAGGTTCATGCCGTTACCGGTCAGCGTGAGCACGAGCGCGATGAGCATGATGGCGATGGAAACCGCCGCGCAGGGCTTGAGGTGATTCTTCATTTCGAATTTCATGTGCATTCCCTCCTCACCTTAGCGCACGTACAGCTTCTGGTTCTTGAAGCCGAGGTCGGCAAAGATATCCAGCAGCTTATGGGTAACAAAGACGGCAGTGAACATCGAGGTCGCCACGGAGATGCCCAGCGTCAGCGCGAAGCCGCGGATGGTGCCCGTGCCGAACATGTAGAGCACCAGCGCCGCGATGATCGTCGTGACATTGGCGTCGATGATGGCGGAAAGCGCGTTGGAGAAGCCCTTGCGGATGGCGGAGGTCAGCGGACGGCCGACCTTCACTTCCTCGCGGATGCGCTCGAAGATGACGACGTTCGCATCGACGGCCATACCAATGCCCAGGATGATACCGGCGACGCCCGGCAGCGTCAGCTGCGCGCCGGTCAGGGCCAGCAGCAGGACGACGATCATGATGTAGATCGTCAGCGCAATGTCGGCCACGACACCGCAGAGGCGGTAGCGCACCAGCATGAAGAGCATGACCAGCACGACGCCGATGATGCCCGCGAGCAGCGCCTTGTCCAGCGCCTCGACGCCCAGCGTCGCGGAGATGGCGCTGACCTCAAGCTGCTCCAGCTCCAGCGGCAGCGCGCCGGAGAGGATCAGGGTCGCCAGATTCTCGGCGGACTCGGCGGTGAAGTTGCCGGTGATCTCGCCCTTGCCGCCCGCGATCACGGAATTGACGCGCGCGGTGGAGATCGTCTCGCCGTCCAGCGTGATGGAGATGGTCTTGCCCAGGTTCGCGGCGGTCGCCTCGGCGAAGATCTTCGCGCCCTCGTCGTTGAGCTCAAAGGCGATGCAGGGCTGTCCGTTCTCGTCCTGGCTGCGGGCGGCGTTCTTGACCATGGAGCCTTCCATCAGCACGTTGCCGTCTTCATCGATGAAGTTCAGCTGCGCCGGCGTGCCGATGATGCGCAGGATCTCGTTGGGATCGGAGACGTTCGGGATCTCCACGCGGATGCGGTCGTTGCCCTGGCGGGTGACGGTCGCCTCGGTGAAGCCCTGACGGGTGAGACGGCTGGTCAGGATGGAGACGGTGGAATCCATCTTGGCCTCAAAGTCATCGACGGTGCTGTCCTTGGCCTGATAGACGGTATAGACACCGCCGCGCAGGTCCAGGCCGAGGCTGATAGCCTCGCCCCACGGCTTGAGATAGTGAATCGACGTGCCCTTGCCGATGCCAAACAGCGCCACACAGCCGACGACGGCGACGACAACCAGGATCACGATCAGCGAGAGAATGGCGCGCACGCGCGGATTCTTCGCCTTGGCGTTTTTGTTTGCCATAATGTGTTTTCCTCTCTTTGATGGTTGATGATGGATCGCGAGTGGCATTTCCCCTCTATGCAAATCCGTCACCCAGCGCAAAGGCCTGATAGACCGTGCGCAAGTAGCTGGCCCCGCGCAGCACGTTTCCGTTGGCGTCCCTGCGCGAGGCGCTCACCGGAGCGCGGCACGCAGGCGTTTCCTGCACCGAGGCAAGCGGTCCGCGGTGCACATCGCTGCCCTCCGCCTCGCGTCCGGCCTCGCGGCTTTCGCCGGAGCTGACAGTCAGACAGACCTGCACCGCCACAGGGCGGACGGCCTCCTCAGGCATCTCTTCCCGGCCTACAAGCCTGCCTGCACCGCTGAGGAGCACGCAGACAAAGGCGATTGCAAAGGCTGACAGCAGCAACACCAGACCGTTTCCCCGCTTCATCCGCGTGCCTCCCTCCTGTTTGGGTAGAAACACCCACATTCATACATGTCCTCAATTATATTCGCAAAAGGTCATTCCGTCAAGATTTTCATGGAAAACATTGCTTTTCGCTTCCCGCGCCGCGCGCCGCTTCACGGGGACGTCAAAGGGCCACGGATCTCCCCCTTCCGGATGAAAACCCGCAGCCCCGATGCTCTATGCCCCTTTTTGCGTCGTCTGCACGCCGGCAGTACCGTAGACCTTTGCATGCCTTCCCGCGCAGGCTCAGACCTCCTTCGCCGCCAACACCCTGTCGATCATCGCCGCGACGCCGCATTCGTCGTTGCTCAGCGTCTCATGGCGGCAAACGGCCCTGACCTCCAGTGTGGCGTTGCCCATCGCGACGCTGTGCGCGGCGTATTGGAGCATGGAGACGTCGTTCTGCGCGTCGCCCATCGCCATGACCTCCTCTCCGGTCAGGCCGAAATGCACGGCAAGCCACTCGAGCGCAGCGCCCTTTCCGGCCTGTGCCGGCATGACTTCGATGTTTCCGGACGCGGAGCTGGTGATCTGCAGATGCGGCAGGGCGTGCATGAGCGCCTTCCGCAGCGGCGCAATGCGCGCGTCGGGCGTATCGCCGATATCACTGCCCCGCCCCACAGCGAAGAGCTTCATCAGCCCGCGGTCCGCCGCCGCCCGCAGGGCCGCCTCGCCGTAGCGCACATCGATCAGGCCGCGCTGCACGAGATGGTACACCCTGCGCGTCTCGTCCTGCACGGTGCTGACCAGGCCGTCCTCAAAGCCGTTGATCATCATCCCTGAGGCCAACATCAAGTCGATCGCCGTGTGCGCGTCCTCGGGCGTGAGGCTGCACCGGTAGAGAATCTTCCCGCCGGGCAGCGCTCCGTCGCTCGCCCGCGCGCCGTTTGCCGCGATGATGGCGCAGGGAAGGTCGTATCTGTGGATAAAATAGCTGGCGTCCTCGAGCATTCTCCCCGTCGCGATGCAGACGTGAATACCTGCCGCATCCGCTCGCCGGATGGCCTCGATATTCCGCTGGGGGAGCGTCCGGTGATCGCTCATGAGCAGCGTGCCGTCCATATCCAGCGCAATCAGTCTGACATGCTTCATGCCGGTTCCTCCCCTCAAAACGGACAGGCCGTCTCAAAGACGCACCCGTTCAGATAGCTGAGCGCGCCCTCTGCCTGAAACATGAGGCGCGTCGCCCAGAGCTGCTGGCGGCGAAGGCCCAGCCGGCGGTTGAGCTGACGGTCGCCGTATTTGTCGTCCCCCAGGATGGGATGGCCGATGTGCGCCAGATGCGCGCGGATCTGATGCGTCCGCCCGGTGACCAGCTCCACCTCGAGCCGGGACTCCTCGCCCGCCTCCAGCACGCGGTAAGCGGTCACGATCTCAAGCGCGCCGCGCGCCGGATAATCGGTCACGGCGACGCGGGAGATCTCCGCGTCCTTGCGCAGGTAGGCATGCATGACCGCCTCGCGCTGCGCGGGACAGCCCTTGACCCGGCAGGTGTAGAACTTCTGAAAGGTGCGCTCTGAAAAGGCGCGCACAGCGGATTCATAGGCCGCCTCGTCCTTCGTCAGCAGAAGCAGACCTCCGGTCTGCACGTCGAGGCGATGGCAGAGCCGAACGCAGTCCGTTTTTTCCCCAACCGACTGCAGGTAGGCAATTGACCGGGTCAGCGCGCTGTCGCCCTCGAGCGGGCTGTCCTCGTTCTGCGCCGGAAGCCCCTGCGGCTTGTCAATCAGCAGCACACGCGCATCCTCATAGACAATTTTCGGCATGGGCAGCGTCTTGACGGCCGTCATGGCCCGCTTGGGAAAGAACGCGCGGATCCGCTGCCCGGCATAGACGCGGACATCCTGCGCCGCGCGCTCCCCGTCGATGCGGACGTCCCGACGGCGGATCGCTTCCCGGATGGCCCAAAGCGGCATGTCCGGCGCCGCCTGCGTCAGCACGGCGGAGAGCATCCATCCGTCCTGAGCTGCCTGTACAATCGTCTCCATGAGCTTCCCTCCACGTTTTCCTGTGTATTCTGTGCGCCCCGGACTTTGGCGATGACGCCTCTTCCCAGCTCCGCCCCGGACACGGTCGCCGCAAGAACGCCTGCCCGCTTTATTGCAGAGCCCCGTGCTCGGCGCACTCGATCCACTTGGGCATCATGTAGTACATGTTGGCCAGCGCGCCCCGCATGGCCGGGGAGATATAAACGATCAGCGACGCCTGAAGCACCTCCTCCATGGCCGGCAGCGGCGCCCCCTGCTTGCAAAGGAAGCGGAGCGTCCGCGCCACCTCCGTGGCCTGCAGCCCCGCGCGCAAACCGCCCTCAATGACGCGCTCCAGATCTGCCTGAAGCGGGATCTCCTCCGGCAGGATATCCATCAGCAGGGCCGTCTGTCCGGCGGGCGGCAGCAGCAGGCTGCTGCGCCTGCAGCGCGCGGCGATCACATGGTGCGGATCGGCGAGCGCAGGATGCACCAGCATGACGCCGCCGCTGTAATCGACGCAGTCAAAGCTGGCCCAGAGATAGCGCCGGGCCAGCTGCATGGCGAGCTCATCGTCCGCGCCGCTGCCCAGCACCTCGCTGAGGATCAGCTGCTGGGGCTGGCGGTCGTCCATCGCGCCGACGCGGTAGAGCGTGCTGCTCAGATACCCCTCCAGCGCCTCAAAGCGGCGGCGGATCGCCTCGTGCTCCTCGCGCGCAAACGCCCGGGCCACCGGCTGCAAAACGGGCGTCTCCAGCTCGATATACGGCTTGCCGGACACCAGGCCCACACAGGCCCAGAGACGGAGCGAGAGCGCCCGCGCCGCCTCCAGCTCCGTCGGGTCCTCAATGGGCGCGCTCCCGCCCAGGACGAGCGCGCGCTCCACGAGATCGTGCTCCTCCCGGGAGAGACAGTCCGCCTGACGGCTGATGGTGCTCAGCACCGTCCTCCAGACCTCGGCGAGCTGCTGGCTGCGCATGGGCTTGCGCTCAATATCCTGCCAGCTCTGCTCGAGCTTGCGCGCCAGCGCCGCAGGCGGAAGCGTCTCCAGCCGCACAGCGCCAAGCGGCGCGAGCTGCGCAATTCTCTGCTCAAACCTGCGCCTCTGCATGGATTCGAGCGTCTTCTCCTTCCATCCGCCGACAAACACTTCTTCCTGCCTGAACATTCGCATTTCCCCCTGCGATTGATTGAAATCCCGATTCTTTCCCCTCCGTACCCCATGACACACATCGAAATGGCACCCGTGATGAGCATGGGTGCCATTTGAATGCGTTTATCTTTTGAAGACCTGAATGTTCAATCAGTCGATGCGCAGAACCCAGCCGAACGGATCCTCGACATTGCCGAACTGGATGCCGGTGAGCGTGTCGTAGAACTTCTGCGTCAGCGGGCCGATTTCGCCGCCGGAGATGGTGATCTCCTTGTCGTTCCAGGCCAGACGGCCAACCGGGGAGACGACCGCAGCCGTGCCGGAGCCGAAAGCCTCCTCGAGCTCGCCCTTCTCCGCCGCGTCGAAGACGTCCTGCACCGTGATGCGGCGCTCGTCGACCGGCACGCCCATGTGCTTGGCCAGCTTGATGATGGAGTCGCGCGTGATGCCGCCCAGGATGGAGCCCAGCAGCGGCGGCGTCACCAGGGCGTCCTTGAACTTGAAGAACATGTTCATGGAGCCGACTTCCTCGATGTACTTGTTCTCCTTGCCGTCCAGCCAGAGCACCTGCTCATAGCCCTTCTTCTCCGCGATAGCGCCGGCGAGGATCGAGGCCGCGTAGTTGCCGCCGGTCTTCGTGAAGCCGACGCCGCCCTTGACGGCACGGACGAGCTCCGGCTCGACATAGATGCCCACGGGCGCGAGTCCCTTGGGATAATAGGCGCCCGACGGAGAGCAGATGATGAAGAAGCGATAGGTATGGGAGGCGTGCACGCCCAGCATCACATCGGTGGAGATCATGGTCGGGCGGATGTACAGCGACGTGCCCGGCGCGGAGGGAACCCAGTCGGCGTCCGCCTTGATCAGCGCGAGCAGACCAGCGAGCGCCTCTTCAATGTCGATTTCCGGCATGCCCATGCGCACGGCAGAGCGGTTCATGCGCGCGAAGTTGTCGCGCGGGCGGAAGAGCTGCAGCCCGCCATCCTTGCGGCGATAGCACTTCATGCCCTCGAAAATCTCCTGCGCATAATGGAAGACCGTGCAGGCCGGATCCATGACGAACGGGCCGTACGGGACCACACGCGCATCGTGCCAGCCGCGTCCCAGCTCGTAATCCATGATGAACATGTGATCGGTAAAGACCTTGCCAAACCCAAGCTTCGACTCGTCCTCAGGCTTCTTCTTCGGGTTGGTCGTCAATGTGACAGGAATATCGTACATTGATTTTTTCCTCCATAAAGTTCGAAATTTTGACGAACTTCGGGGCAAATCGCCTCAAATCGTAACGTGTTTATTTTATCGCCAACCCCTTTGGCTGTCAAGGGTTCACTTTGCCAAATCGCGCGGATTCCTGAGAAAAGTGCAAGTTTATGGCGAATAATTTTCACCTGTGGAGGGGATATATGGAGGATTTGCGCATGTTCAGCGTTTTTCGTGCCGCTTCCTGCCAAATCCGTCCGTCTGCGCCCGGAGCAGAAGCGTCGCCAGCGCGAGCAGCGCCGCAGCGAAAGCGAGCATCGCCATCAGGCAGGCGGCCGACACCGCCGCAAAGCCGGCGGCCTTTGCCGCCGAATAGATGTGGTACAGGCGCATTGTAGTCTCCATCGTCCTGTGCAGAATGCCTGTCTGACTGGCCAGCAGCATGACAAGCCCGACAGCAGGATTGAAGAAGATCGGAACGGGCATCCCCATCAGGATCTCCGAGGTGGACTTCTGCGCCAGCGCGCCAAGCGACTGCATGATGTAGGCCGCGGCAAGCGGCCCATGTCTGGACAGCCCCCAGGAAAGCGCGCCGATGGCGAAGACCGCCAAATAGGCGGTGATCACGGCGCTCAAGGACCGCCTCATGATGACCGTCGCGGCCATGCCGACGCAGAGCGCGGAAAACGCGATGGCCATGAGATACAGCAGCGTCACGGCGATCTGCCCCGGCGTCACGCCGCCTGTCAGCAGCGCGAGCGCCATTACCGGCGCGCCGCAGAGAATCAGCAGCACGAGAAACGCGAAATTCTCCAGCAGCTTGCCCGCGATGATCCGCCGCGCGCCCACGCCCGTCATCACAAGCAGGTCAAACGTCCGTCTCTCCCGCTCTCCGGCGATGCTGCCCGCGCTCAGCGCCGGCGCGACCAGCAGGATCAGGAAGAACTGAAGCGCCGTCATCCAGATATAGCATTCGACGCCGTCGCGCATCCTGCCCACCGTGACGCCCTGCCCCATGAACGCCGTCAGAAGGCTCAGCGCGCATACGGAGAGCACGGCACAATAGATGCCGATGATCAGCGGCGTTCTGAACAGGCGCATCCTGCGCCGCGCGCAGGATTCAAAGATCGGATTGAGCGTCATCGCGGACCACCTCCATAAAGATTTCCTCAAGCGACGTTTCCTCGCGGTAGAACGCGCACACGGGGAGTCCCTGCGCCATGAGCAGCCTCAGCGTGCGGGCCTCGTCCTGTGCTTCGGCCCTTACCGCTTCCTCATCCCCGCAGGGCACAATCTCCCAGAGTCCGTCCTTCCCCGGCAGCAGCAAGGCCTTCAGCTGCGCGCGCAGCGCCCCGCGGGCGTTCTCAAGCGGCTCCCCGGAGGGCTCCTCAGCAAAGCGGACAAGCAGCGGCCTCTGTCCGTTCATCCGCATGCGCAGCTGCCCAGCGGGGCCGGAAAACGCCGTCCTTCCCCCGTACAGGATGCTGATGGCGCTGCACAGCTCGAAGAGCTCCGGCAGGATGTGCGAGGAGATGAGCACGGTCTTCCCCGTCTCCCCGACGGCGCGCAGGATCCTGCGCATCTGCAACCGGGCCTTGGGATCCATGCCGGAGGCCGGCTCGTCGAGAATCAGCAGCTCGGGATCCTGCAGCATGGCCCGCGCCAGGCACAGCCTCTGCTTCATGCCGCGCGAAAGGCCGTCCACAAAGACCTCCCTCCTGTCCCTGAGCTCCGTCAGCTCCAGCATCTCCTCTATGCGCCTGCGCCGCTCCTTTGCGCTCAAGCCCAGACAGCCGGCGTAGAGATCGAGGTATTCCCAGACCCTCAGGTTGTCATAGACCCCGAAGAAGTCGGGCATGTAGCCGATCATCCGGCGCACCCTCTGCGGCTCTCGTGCCACGCTCACGCCGCCGATGCGCGCATCGCCGGATGTCGGATGCGTCAGCGCGGCAAAAATCCGCATGGCCGTCGTCTTGCCCGCGCCATTTGGCCCGACAAAGCCATGCAGCTCGCCCCTTGCGACGTGCAGCTCCAGTCCGTCAAGTGCCAGCGTCCTGCCGTACCGCTTGGTCAGCCGTTCACACTCAATCACAGCGCGTTCCTCCCCTCCACGACGATTTCCGGCACATCGATCACGCTTCCATATCCTCTTTCCGAGCTCTCCAGGCGTGAGAAGCGCAGATACAGCGTCCCCTCCCCGCCCAGAATTTTGGAAAGCGCCTCTCCGGTCAGCTCCACACATTCGCCGCCTGCAAGCCTCACCCATGCGCCCTGCGACGCGTCAAAGGCCTCGAGCCCGACGCCGGTGTCCCAGCGCCAGTCCTCCATGACGATCCGGACCGAGTCAATTCCCGCGGAATTCAGCCCGCTCAGGTCAAAGCCGATCGTCCGCATCCGGGTCGTGTCGATATAGCTGTTTTGAAGCCCTTCGCCAAGCGCGACCGGCTGTCCGTCCTCATCCGTCACCGTCTCCCTTGCCGGGAACACGCCCTGCGGATACAGATAGCTGCCGTCCGCCCCCTCGGCCTCAAGCGCCATCCGGCGGATGATCATGCTGCTGCACGCCTGCCGGGTCACCGGCTCCCCGTTGCAGACAAGCGCCGTGCAGGGCAGCTCCGGCGTCATCGCGGCCAGCGTGCAGGGAATCAGCTGCCCATCCTGCGCGGTTTCTGCCTGCCGCAGGAGGCTCAAGCGGAGGGCGCGCGCCTCCTGCTCCTGTGTGTCCAGGGTCTGCGCGGAAAACGTCGAATCCTCCTCGCTTTCCGGGTACACGCAGGCCTCAGTGAGCCGGTAGGTATTCACCGTATATGGTAGCAGCACGCCCTCCGGGATACGGAGCGTTCCCTCCGGCGAATCATCCGCCTGCCTAGACACCAGCGAAACCTGCGCCGACTCTCCCGGTTGAAGGTCGCCGACACGGGCATAGCCAAAGCCCGTCAGCAGCACGGCGTCGCGCAGGGTGATCTCCATGCCGTTGGTGATCCTGGCGTGCAGTCCTTCCCCGTCGATCCAGGCCTGCGCGTCGATCGTCCCCTCCGGCTCGTCATGTCCTACGACGATGAGATCCCGCACGGTCCATGGGGCCGCGGGCGCGGGCGCGAGGGCCGGCTCTTTCCCCAGCACGACGGTGTCGCGCAGCTCGGGCAGGCTGCCCGCATCCACATAGCTGCTGAAATAGCCGTTCGTCCGGCGCTCCAGGCGCGCACCATTTGCCGTCGAGAGCGTCACGCGGCTCTGGTCGCCGTAGCTGACCCGCGCCATCTCCTGCGTCCTCGCCGTCCCGTCTTCGTCCATGACGGTCACGCGCACGGAGGACGCCGCCGGTTGGTTCAGTCCCAGCGCCCCAGCACATGCGGCCACGAGCAGCACCGTGACCAGCGCACAGGCCGGAATCGCCGCCCAGAGCGCATTTGTCCGTCCGTGTCGCCTGGCCAAGGCAAAGAGCCCGGTGCCGACCAGCAGCACATAAACGGCAAGCAGCGCGGCGACCGGCGCAATGCCCACGCCGCGGCTCACCCGCTGCTCCAGCACGGCCTCATAGCCCGTCAGCGTGGTGTTGGGCGTCTGCGTGCTTTGAAGCAGAGCGTTGTAGCGCTTCGGCACGGCGGCAAGCAGCAGCCGCTGCCAAAGCGCCTCCCCGCCTTCAGCCTCCAGCATGCCGGGCTGCGACAGGCTGAAGGCGCACGTGAAGAACAGGCCCTCGCCTACCTCTGTTTGGGCCAGCAGACAGCGTCCATTCTCCTCAATCAGCACATCCTCGCGGTCAGCCTCCAGATGGCAGGCAGGCGGACACGCCGCAAGCGTCTCCTTCGGTGCAGCCCGGACAACATCCATCAGCGCGGGAAGGACATCGCTCCCCCTGTCCTGCAGGGCCTCGCGCTGCGCGCGCACACCCGTGCTGGTCGAGAACCACGAAAGCGAGTTTTCACCCTCCTCTCCTGCGCCCAGCAGGAGGATTCCGCCGCCGCGCAGCCATCTGAGCAGGCAGTCCTGCTGCTCCTGCGCCAGAGACGCCACATCAAAGCGGTCAATCGCCAGCATGTCATAGGCGCTGAGCTCCTCGTCGCTGCGCGCAAAGCGCTCCGGCTCAATCGCCGCCGCGAACCAGGTCTCCTCCCGCCCGGGCGCACCGCCGCCCGCGCTCAGGCAGAGCGCCTGCGCCAGACTATCAGCGTTCTCCCCGGGCACGCCGATGATCAGCGTGCTGCGTCCGACCATGCGCGCGGCCGTGAACACCGTCTGCGCGACGGTCTGCTTCCCCACGCGCAGCGAAACCTCAAACGTCCGCTGCCGGGCCAGGGCGAGGATCGGCAGATGGACGCTGAGTGTCTCCTGCTTCCCGACCTCGAGTGGCACCTCCCACCGGTCATACCGGTCCCATTCCTGCATCAGGTCGAGCGTCAGCACGCCCGACAGCGCCTCGCCGGGATTGCGGATCTCCACGTCCATCGCGTTCCAGCGCCCGTTGTACACCGTGTCCCCGTCGCCGATGCGAACGCAGAGCACGGGGATTTCTCCGGCTGACGCGCATGCCGCCGAAAGCAGCACCGCCGCCAAAGCGCAGAGGATCATCCTTTTGAGCATGTACATCCCTCCCATCCTTCTGAGCGCGGCCTTCAAGGGCCGTTCACCCTGTAAGACGGCGAAAGCGCGCCAGAATTGCAGAATCGTACGTATACATGCCGTGATGAAAAGGACTGGCGCAAAAAAAGCAGGAACCCGTCCGCCCTCCTTGCGGAAGGCATGACGGCGTCCTGCCTGTAGTTCCTGATGATATGTTACTTGCCGATGTGGTACAGCTTTTTCGCGTTTTCGCAGAGCATCGCCTCGCGCTGCTCCTGCGAAATGTCGAGGGCCTTTACATAAGCCGCCCCCTCGCGCGTCCACTCCGGCCGCACCGGGTACGAGGAGCCATAGACGATGTGATCCGCGCCCAGGATCTTTACAGCCGTCTCCAGCAGCACTTTGCCCCAGGGCTGCGCGTGGCTCATCTCAAAGAAGATGTTCTCGCGAAGATGCCTGCGCATGCTCTCCGGTGTCGCCGTAAAGCGTCCGGCTGCGTCCGCCTGCGCGGGGCCGTGCGGCATGAGCATCTCCTGAAACGCGAAGAACGCGCCGCCGAGCATCGAATGAACGAGCCTGACGTTGGGATAGCGGTCAAACATCCCGCTGAACAGCTCCCGGCCCACCGCCGTCAGCTGATCCTCGCAGCGGCCAAGGCTGCGGCGCAGGTTGTTGTAGCCCGCAATGCTCTCGTATTCCACCGGCACCGGCGTGTGATGAACGTACGCCGTCATGCCGTATTCGTTCAGCTTTTCAAACAGCGGCGCAAAGGCCTCGTCGTCCAGATAGAGGTCGCCGTAATGCGCGCACAGCTGCATGCCCATCATGCCCAGCTCATGGCGGCAGCGCTCCAGCTCCGCCAGCTGCGCGGGATGACCCCACGGCGGGATGACGGCCAGCGCGGTCAGCCTGCCGCCGGAGCGGCGGGCATAGTCCGCCATGCCGTCGTTGAAGAGCCTGCACATCTCCAGGCTCATCCACTCGTGCACGCAGGGCACCTTCATCACGGCGCTGTCGACGCCCGCCTCGTCAAGCGCGGCAAGCATGCGCTTAAGCGTGTAATCGCCCTGCACATAATCCACACCCGGGCAGCCCACAGGGCGCTCAATGACGATCTGCTTCTTGCCGCCGCGCATCACCAGCCTGCCGTTCGTGCCATAGCCCCGGGGAATATCCATCAGAAAACGGGAAAGCAGCGCCTCGTCCTCAAACAGGGCCTCCGGAAACCAATATACATTCGCATCAATGATCATCGGGGTTTTCCTCCCAGTTTCTTATCGTTCAGCGGAGCGGTCAGGCATTGGCGTTGTGCCTGCGCTCATAGGACACGCGGCTCTCCGCCTCGCCGACGGCGGCCTCACACAGCGCGCCCAGCGCAAACAGGAGCACCGCCGCACCGATCGTCTCCCCCGCCAGCAGCGTCGCCAGAATCGCCAGCAGCGCCGTGGACGCCATGCATCCGGCCGTGATGCGCGCCCAGAGCACGCAGGTTCTGTGGCCGGAACGGTACTGGTAGACGGTCTGCTCCGCCTTTCCAAGCGCGCAGCCGCACAGGGGAATGAGCTCAATCAGCGCACTGAACAGCGACAACCCCGTTGCAATCGCCACATACCAGGCGACGTTGCACGCGCACGGGCGCATCGCGCCGAGGATGAACAGCGTAAGGCCTCCCGCATAGAGCAGCAGGTAGGCCGCGGCGCGCAGAATGCGCTGTCCCTGCGTCAGCTGCGGCGCATACCAGAAGCCGCGGTATGTCCGCGTGATATGCATTTTGCCGTCGCTGCCGGGGATCTTCTCCTCCGTGTAATCCTCAAAGTAGCGGTGAAAAAAGCTCTTCCCCATCCGGCTGCCCCTTTCCTACGCTCAGTCTTCGATATGGCGGATATCATAGACGATGGTTGTGCCGCCGTGGCGCATCACGCGCCTAAACTCAAGGTCCGCGTTGATGTTCTTCGGCCCGTCACCGGGATGCGGAATCCGGCGCTTCCAGATTCTGCGCCCCTGCGCGTCGATGCGCTCCTCGCCGGGGAAGTGCCCGG
>SFHU01000068.1 GCA_004555535.1 Clostridiales bacterium | reverse complement strand
TGTTCTGCGCGTCATAGAAGAAGTGCAGATCATTGCTGCCCTGCGTCATGTGGACGATGCGCCTGCCGCTTGGCGGGATGCCTGCCTCCGGCAGAGGCGTGGGCGTTCCCCGCATAATCCGGAAAAATCTGGAAATCATGACTGCTGAAAGGCGGTGAACACATGGATCGGGAGCAGGACAGGGCGGAGCTCCTCCGCTCGCTGGTGGATATCCGGGATGTGCGGGTGGATGTCTCCGCGCCCGTTGAGGAGCGGATGCGCTCCTATGTCGAGCAGATCGGAAACCCGTATCTGTTCCGTATGGGGGATGTCGTCGTGCGGGTGTCCTATGCGGATACGCAGGCGACCATCGACGACAGCTTCGCCAACCTGATTGCCAGCCTGTGAGCTGGAGAGCGCTGTTTTGTATCGGCAGAGGGAGGCGCTTTGCCGGCAGTGCGGGATGGCAGAAGTTACCGCCTCCGTTTGGCGGCGGAGGGGTGGAGCGGCGCGCGGTTTCATGCTATAATGGATGCGGTTGAGATCAGGCGGAATCCGTACCTTCTCCCCTTTCCGACAAGCCTTGAGAAGGGAGCGGATGATTATGCTTCAATTTGCATCGGATGCGACATTCAGGGCTGCCATGTACCTTCGGCTGTCGAAGGAGGATGGCGGCCTTTTGCGCGGCGGCGACAGGACGGAGAGCGAGAGCATCGCCGGTCAGCGAATGCTGATCCGGGATTTTCTCGCCGGACACCCCGAGATTGAGGTCGTCGGGGAGTACTGCGACGACGGCTATACCGGCGCCAATTTCGAGCGGCCCCAGTTTCAGCGGATGATGGAGGCCGTGCGCAGCGGGGAGATCAACTGCATCGTGGTCAAGGATCTCTCCCGCTTCGGGCGCGAGTATATCGATTCGGGCATGTATCTGCAAAAGGTCTTTCCCATGCTCGGCGTTCGCTTTATCGCCATCAACGACCGCTATGACAACGCGCGGCCAGGCTCGGCGGAGGACGACCTCGTGCTGCCCTTTAAAAACCTGATGAACGATTCATACTGCCGCGATATCTCCGTGAAGGTGCGGACGAATCTGGAGGCCAGGCGGCGGAGCGGGCAGTTTGTGGGCAGCAAGGCGCCCTATGGCTATGTGCGCAGCTCGGAGAACAGAAACCGTCTGGCCGTCGATCCGCCGGCGGCGCAGGTCGTGCAGAGCATCTTCCGATGGAAGATCGAGGGCATGTCGCCGGCGCAGATCGCCGGGAGGCTCAATGAGGACGGCGTGCTCTCGCCCATCGAGTACAAGCGGGCGAACGGATCGGCGCAGCGGACGGCCTTCCAGAAGGCGGCGCAGGCCAGGTGGTTCGCGGGGGCGATCTACCGGATTCTGGGCAACGAGGTCTACACCGGCACGCTCCTGCAGGGCAAGACCACGACGCCCAACCACAAGGTCAAGCGGACGGTGCGCAGGGACAGAAGCGAGTGGGCCCGGACGGAGAACGCGCATGAGCCGATCATCGCCCGCGCGCAGTTCGACCTGGTGCAGCGGCTGATGAGGGAGGATACCCGAAGCCCCTCCGGCAAGAGGAGCGTCTATCCGCTCTCGGGAAAGCTCCTCTGCGCGGACTGCGGCAGCGCGATGGTGCGCAGGACGGCCCGGCGCGGCGGGCGGACGTATGTCTATTACATCTGCTCGGGCAGCCGCAGGGACCGCATGAGCTGCACCCCGCATGAGATCCGGGAGGAGACGGTGCGCGATACCGTGCTGGCGGTGCTCCGGGCGCAGATGGACGCGGCGCTCGACATGGAGGCGGCGCTCGCGAGGATGGACGCGCTCGCTTGGGAAAACCGGGAGCTGCAAAAGCTCCGGGCGCTGATGGACGCGCAGGAGGAGCAGATCCGCAGGAACAGGCGACTCAAGGCGGAGGCGTATGCGGATTACCGCAGCCGGCTGCTCTCGCGGGAGGAATACGACCTCTTTCAGGCGGAGTTTGACAGGAAGATCCGCGAGGCGGAGGACGCCGCCGACCGGCTGCGCGGCGACCAGGGCAGCATTCTTGGCGGCCTGTCGGCCCAGCAGGGCTGGCTTGCGCAGTTCAGGCAGTACCGCAGGA
Source organism: Clostridiales bacterium (assembly GCA_004555535.1). Taxonomy (GTDB): domain Bacteria; phylum Bacillota; class Clostridia; order Christensenellales; family Aristaeellaceae; genus Ventricola. The sequence goes on along the minus strand of SFHU01000068.1, from coordinate 12,994 downwards.
TCCCGGAGCTGAGCAGGAGCGTCGTCGTGAGCCTGGTGGATAGGGTCGTCATCCACGCCGGCAAGGCGGTGGATGTGCAGCTGCTGTACCGGGATCAGTTCGCGGCGATCGCGGAATTTCTGAGGGAGCGCGCGGCGCAAGGCGGGCAGACGCCCTCCGGGAGGGCGGAATAATGGCCAGAAAGAGCAGAAAGCCGGGCAGGACGCCCGGACAGGCGCCCGAGGCGGCGCGCGGCGAGCGGATCTGGAACGCGGCGCTGTACGTGCGCCTCTCCGTCGAGGACAACGGCAGGGACAGCGATTCCATCGAAAACCAGACGAGGCTGCTGGAGGCCTATGCCGCGGAAAGGCCCGGACTCCGGCGGGCGGCGCTATTCGTCGACAACGGCTATACGGGCACGGACTTTCAGCGTCCCGGATATGTGCGGATGATGGAGAGCGTGAAGCGCGGAGAGATCGACTGCATCGTGGTCAAGGATCTCTCCCGCCTGGGGCGCGATTACATCGCTACCTCGCAGTTCATCGAGCGGCTCTGCCCGCTCCTCGGCCTCCGCTTCATCGCCGTCAACGATGGACTTGATACGCTGACGATGACGGGCGAGGGGCGCCTCTCCGCCTCCCTGTCCAACATCATCAACGATTATTACGCCAGGGACATTTCGCGCAAGGTCACGACGGCGCTTCACGCCCGGATGGAACGGGGCGAATTCGTCGCCAACTACGCGCCCTACGGCTACGAGCGGGATCCGGAGGACAGGAGCCGCCTCGCCGTCTGCGCGGAAACGGCGCCGGTCGTCCGGCAGATTTTCGCATGGCGCGCCGAGGGGGGCAGCTATATGGGCATCTGCAGGCGGCTCAACGCGGCGGGCGTCCCCTCTCCGGGCGAGGCCCGGCTCGCGCGCGGCATCGGGACGCGCGGCAGAAAGCCGGAAACCATCCTCTGGAACCGGCATGTGCTGACCGAAATGCTCGCCAATCCGGTCTACATCGGACGGCTGGTGCAGAGAAAGCAGAGCCGCTGCCTCTATGCGGGCATTCCCGCCCATGTGACGGAGGAGGCGGAGCGCTTTGTCACGCAGGACGCGCATCCGCCCATCGTCGATGAGGCGCTGTTTGCGCGGGTGCAGGCGCTCAACGGGGCGCAGAGGCAGCGGGCGAAGGCCGGCGCGGGCCGGTATGCGCACCTGCCCGCGGCAAACAACATCTACGGCAGACGGCTGGTCTGCGCGCGCTGCGGCAGGGCGATGAAGCTGCACCGATCCTTCAGCAAGGATCGGGACAGGGCATACTTCATGTTCAAATGCCCGACCTACGCGGAGCACGGGGCGGCGGGCTGTCGCGATGTCAAGATCCGCAAGGCGGAGCTGGACGCGGCTGTGCTGGAGAGCATCCGGGCGCAGCTGGCGGCCTTTGCCCGGCTGCGGACGCAGGCGGAGGAGAGGAGCGCGCCTCCTGTGCCGGCGCGCCGTGCGGCGGAAACGCGGCTGAGGGATGTGCGGGCACAGCTGAGCGCCCTGTACGCGGCGCTGAAGGAGGGAGACGTCTCCAAGGATGCATATGAGCGGCAGCGGGAGACGCTCTCGGGCGAGCTGAGGGCGCTTGAGGCGCAGATGAAGACGCCGGAGCGGGCGGCTCTGGAGGCGGAACCGGCGATGCCGGACGGGCCGGGCTGGGAGGCGGTTCTGGCGCGCTTTGCCGACGAAGGGGAGGTCTCCGCCGGCATGGTGGAGGCGCTTGTGGAGCGGATGGAGCTGCAGGAGGACGGAACGCTGTCCATCCGCTTCCGCTTTCGGGATGCGCTGGAGGCGCTGCGCGGCGCAGACGGGGGAGGTGCGGCGTGATGGAGAAGCGCGTGGCGCTGTACCTGCGCCTGTCGCAGGAGGATGTGGACAGGCGGACGGGCACGGAGAAAGACGAGAGCGACAGCATCGCCTCACAGCGGCTGCTGATCGAGCAGCACCTGCAGCAGTGCCCCGACCTGCGCGCTCTGCCGCGCATCGAATTCTGTGACGACGGCTTTACGGGCACGAGCTTCGAGCGGCCGCAGTTCGTCCGGATGATCGACATGGCGAAGCGTGGGCAGATCAGCTGCATCGTGGTCAAGGATCTCTCGCGCTTTGGCAGGGACTATCTGGAGGTCGGCGACTATCTGGAGCATCTCTTTCCGTTTCTGGGCATCCGCTTCAAGGCTGTCAACGACCACTATGACAGCGACAGCCACAGGGGACGGACGCTGGGGCTTGACGTGGCCTTCAAAAACCTGGTGTACGATCATTACAGCAGGGATCTGTCCGGAAAGGTGAAATCCGCGCTGCGGGTGCGGCAGAAGGCGTGCAGCCTGGTGACCTGCGCGCCGTACGGCTACCGGGTGGCCCCGGAGGACAGGCACCGCCTGGTGATCGACCCGCAGACGGCCCCGGTCGTGCGGCGCATCTACCGGGAGATCATCGCGGGGAGGAGCAGCACGCAGGTGGCCCGGGCGCTCAACGACGAGGGGATTCCCACGCCCGCGCAGGCGAAGGGCGTCCGGCGCAGGGATCCTGCCCGCAGGGCCCAATGGACGCACCGGACTGTGCTGACGCTGATTGAGAACGTCAAATACACCGGCGCGATGGTCAACCACACGCGCGAGAGCCGGCGCCTGCGCGACAGGAGCCAGCGGCGCGTGCCGAGAAGCGAATGGATCGTCCGGGAGGGCGCGCACGAGGCCATCGTCAGCCGCGCGCAGTACGAGGCGGCGATGAACGCCATCCACCGCAGGAAGAGGGGCGCGCGGACGACACATGACGGCGACGACAGGGTATGCGTGTGCGGGCATTGCGGCGCGAAGCTGGAAAAGGCCAACGGCACGGTGTTCGCCTGCCCGTCGCGGCGCTATCACGGGGACAGCCCGTGTGCAGGTGTGCGCATGAGGAAGGAGGAGCTGGAGGCCGTGCTCCTGGAGGCGCTTCGCCGCCAGGCCTCCATCGTGCGTATGGAGCGGCGGAGGACGAAGGAGGCGCAAAGGACGCCCGGCGCGCAGTTGCAGGCGCGGCTGCAGCGCCTTTGCGCGCAGCGGGAGGCGTGTGCCCGCGATCAGCTGGGGCAGTATGAGGCCTACCGCGAAGGCGCGCTGACCGAGGCGGCCTACAGGGCCTGCCGGGAGGGGCTGGCGCAAGAGCAGGCGGCGCTTGACCGGGAGATCGCACGGTGCCGGGAGGCGCTTGCGGCGCAGACGGACGGGAAACAGGCAGACGCCATCGCCCGGCTGACCGGCCTGAGCGACGCGCAGCTGCGCGGACATCTCTATGACGCGGTGGAGCGGGTGGTGCTCTACGGCGGGAAGGACATGGAGATCGTCTGGAAATTCGCCGCCCCGGACGCAGGCAGGGAAGGGCCGGGCGGAGGGCCGCAGGAAGGATGAGGGCAGGAGGCTGCCGGCATGCCGGAGATGGATAGAAGCATGGCCCGCAGGGCGCACAGGACGCCTGGCGGGCCTTTCTGTGCGCGCTTTGCAAGGCATGCTGACAACCCTGTTGATTTCGTGGAGGCGGGGCGCAACGCCGCCCGGCAAGGCGAAAAAAACCTTTGCCCCATCCTTGACACAAGCAGACGAATTGGGACGCGTGGTGATCCCCAAGGAAATACGGCGAACGCTCCGCATCCGCGAAGGCGACCCGCTTGAAATTTACACCGACAAGGATGGAGAGGTGATCCTCAAGAAATACTCGCCGATCGGGGAGATTTCGAATTTTGCCAAGGATTACACGGAATCCCTGTTCCGCTCGCTGGGCCATATCGCCTGCATCACGGACAAGGACATGATCGTCTCGGCCAGCGGCGTCTCCCGCAAGGAGCTCTGGGAGAAGCCGATCAGCCGGGATCTGGAGCAGGCGATCCAGAGCCGGCAGGTCGTCACCGCGAACCGGGGCAGCGGCACGCGGCTCGTGCCGGTCACCAGCGAGGACGACGCGCAGGCGTACACCGCGCAGGTCATCTGCCCGATCATCGCGGACGGGGAGTCCATCGGCGCGGTCGTGCTCCTGTCGCGGGAGCCTGCGGCGAAGATGGGCGATACGGAGCTCAAGGTCGCCGAGACGACGGCGAGCATCGTCGGCAGACAAATGGAGCAGTAAGGGCAACGGGGCCGTGAGGGGCAGCGAAGCACAGCGCTTTGCTGCCCATTTCCATGGAAACGAAGAAAGGGCCGCTTCCTCCGGCAAATCGGAGGAAGCGGCCCTGCTGCGCTTACGCCCGGAGGCTGTGCTCCAGCGCGTCAACCTCGCGCAGGAAGACGCCCATCTGCGCGTCGGAGGGCATGCGCCAGTCGCCGCGCGGGGAGAGGCTGACCGAGCCGACCTTCGGCCCGTCGGGCATCGCGGAACGCTTGAACTGCTGCGTGAAGAACCGGCGCACAAACGTGCGCAGCGCGGAAAGAATCTGGGCGTCGCCGTACTGCCCGGCAAACGCCTGCCGCGCCATCGGGAAGAGGCGCGCGGGCGAGGCGCCGCTGTCCATCATGTGATAGAGGAAGAAATCGTGCAGCGCATAGGCACCCAGCGTGTCCTCCGTGCGCTGGTCGATCTCGCCCTCCCGGGAGGGGATCAGCTCGGGGGAGATCGGCGTGTCGAGGATGTCCTCGACGACGGGCAGGATGTCGCCGCCCAGCCTCGTGCCGACCCAGCGGACGAGATGGCGGATCAGCGTCTTGGGCACGGAGGCGCTCATGTTGTACATGCTCATCTGGTCGCCGTTGTAGGTGCACCAGCCCAGCGCCAGCTCGGAAAGGTCGCCCGTGCCCAGCGCCAGCGCGCCGGTCTTGTTGGCATAGTCCATGACGATCTGCGTGCGCTCGCGTGCCTGACAGTTCTCGTAGCAGACGTCGTGCACCCCCGGATCCTGGCCGATGTCGGCAAAGTGCTGTGTGACGGCGGGGCCGATCGGGATGGTCAGCGACGTGCAGCCGATCAGCTCCATCAGGCGTTCGGCGTTGCCCTTCGTGCGGCTGCCCGTGCCAAAGCCCGGCATCGTGATGCCGATGAGACCGCGCTTGTCCCAGCCGGCGCGCTCAAAGGCGTAGGCCGCGGCCAGCAGCGTGAGCGTCGAGTCGAGGCCGCCGGAGACGCCGACGACGGCCTTCTTCGTGTGGACGCATTCCATGCGCGTGAGCAGCGCCTGCGTCTGGATGAGCAGGATCTCCTCCGTGCGCGCGTCCAGCTCCGCACCGGAGGGGACGAACGGCGTCGGCGAGAGGAAGCGGAGCATGCGCTCGTCGCCCTCGGGATAGGCCGGCGCGACGCAGGCGAAGCGGTCGGCTTCCGTCTCTGCGATAGCGTCAAAGAACGTGCGGCTCTGGCGGCGCTTGAAGCACAGGCGCTGCAGGTCGATGTCCGCGAGGGCGTAGGAGGCTTCGCGGGCAAAGCGCGCGTTTTCGGCGAGCAGGCGGCCGTTTTCATAGATGCCCGCATAGCCGGAGAAGACCATGTCGGTCGTCGATTCGCCATAGCCCGCGCCCGCATAGACATAGCCGCACAGACAGCGGGCGCTCTGCTGGCTGATGAGCTGTGTGCGGTAGGCGTGCTTGGTGACGAGCTCGTTGCCGGCGGAGGGGTTGGCGATGATCAGCGCGCCGCGCTGGCAGAGGGCGGCGGAGGGCGGCTGGGGCACCCAGAGGTCCTCGCAGATCTCGACGCCCAGCGTAAAGGCGCCGCAGTCGATGACCGGCTGGCGCAGCACGGGCACAAGCTCCCCACCGGGGAGGCCCGGTATGCGCACGGTGTCCTCAGCCGTGTGCCCGGGGGAGAACCAGCGGGGCTCGTAGTATTCGCCCGCGCCGGGCAGATGCTCCTTGGGCACGACGCAGACCTTCCCGCCGCAGACGACGGCGGCGCAGTTGTAGAGCCGACCTCCAATGGGAAGCGGCAGGCCGACGACAAAAGCGGCCTTGACAGGCAGGGAGGCGAGCTGCGCGAGCGCCTGTGCGGCGGCATCGAGCAGCGCGGGCTGCAAAAAGAGATCCGCGCAGGTGTAGCCTGTCAGGCAGAGCTCGGGGAAGACGCACAGCTGCGCGCCCTGCGCGTCGGCGGTTTCAAGCAGCGCGGCGATCTCCCGGGCGTTTTCCTGCGGGTCGGCCAGATGAACGCGCGGCACGGCGGACATGACGCGAACCATCCCGGATACAGCGGGCATGGACATTCTCCTCTCAAAAGATGATCAGACGCAATCCTTGCAAATCCCGTTGCTTTGGGGCCGGAGCCTTGCAGAGGGATTGACTGAGTAATACTTTACCACATTCCGGCGCAAAATACAAACCACAGGACGCGCCGTCGGCGCGGATCAAGGGGGGCACAGCGAAATGAGAACGATGTGGACGGATCTGGCGATGGAGGGCGGCGGCGCGCCCCCGGGAGAGCAGCTGACAGGGGGCATCGAGCGCACGACCGTGCGGATTAAGACCCCGGAGCAGGCGAAGACGCTGGAAAGGCCGATGGGCACCTATGTGACGCTTGAGTGCCCGCAGCGCATGAGCGTCGAGCTGGGCACGCGGCGCGCGCTGAGTGAGGCGCTCGCGGAGACGATCGGCGGCATGCTCCCGGACGGCGCGCACACGATGCTGGTGACGGGCCTGGGCAACCGGAGCGTGACGCCGGACGCGCTCGGCCCGCGGACGGTGGAGCGCGTGCTGGTGACGCGGCACATGGCGCCCTGCCTGCCCGAGGACGTGCAGGAGCGGATGGCCAGCGTGTGCTCCGCCTCGCCCGGCGTGCTGGGCGTGACGGGCGTGGAGACGGCGGAGGTGCTGCGCGGCATGGTCGAGCACGTCCGGCCGGACGCCGTGATCGCGGTCGACGCGCTGGCGGCGCGCAGCTCGCGGCGCATCGGCTCGACCATCCAGGTGACGGACACGGGCATCACGCCGGGCTCGGGCGTGGGCAACCACCAGCGCGCGCTGACCCGGGCGACGCTGGGCGTGCCGGTGATCGCCGTGGGCGTGCCGATGGTCGTCTCGGCGTGGGCGCTGGCCAGCGACGCGCTGCTGGCGATGAACGAGGACGGGGAGATCGACGGGGAGACGCTCTCCGCCTGTGTGGAACGCGTCGTGACGGCGGAGCTGGGGGAGATGATCGTCACGCCCAGGGAGGTCGACGCTCTGGTGGAGCGCATGGCCGGCATCGTCGCGGAGGGCATCAACCTGGCGCTGCATCCAAGGCTCACGCGCCAGGAGGTCGCCCAGCTGATGGCGGAATAGAGGAGGATTTTGATGAAGAAAATCGCGGTTGTCTGCGCGCTGGGCCTGCTGCTGCTCGTCCCGCGCGCCGTCTTTGCCAGTGAAGAGCCGATGGAGGCGGGCGTCCCTATCACGCTGACGAGCCCGAGCGCCATCCTGACGGAGGCCTCGACGGGGCGCGTCATCTTTGAAAAGAACGCGGACGAGCGCAGGCCCGTCGCCAGCGTGACCAAGGTGATGACGATCCTGCTGACGCTGGAGGCGCTCGATGAGGGCAGCGTCACGGAGAAGGACAGCGTGCTCGTCTCGGAGCACGCGGCGGGCATGGGCGGCAGCCAGGCGTTTCTGGACGCGAACAGGAGCTATCCGCTCGGCGAGCTGCTGGGAAGCGTGATCATCGCCAGCGCCAACGATTCGGCGGTTGCGCTGGCCGAATACCTCTGCGGCGCGGAGGAGGCGTTCGTGCGCAGGATGAACGAGCGCGCCGAGCAGCTGGGGCTTGCCAACACGCACTACGTCAATTGCACGGGCCTCCCTGCATCGGATCATTACACGACGGCGCGCGACATCGCCCGCCTGAGCGCGCAGCTGGACGCGCATCCGCGCTACTATCAGTATTCGACCGTCTGGATGAAGGACTTTCAGCACAGCGGCGGGCGAATCACCCAGCTGACGAACACGAACCGGCTGATCCGCTTCTATCCCGGCTGCGACGGCTATAAGACGGGCTCGACGAACGAGGCGCGCTACTGCATCAGCGCGACGGCAAAGAAGAACGGCATGCGCCTGATTGCGGTCGTGCTGGGCAGCGACGCCAGCCAGACGCGCTTTGACGAGGCGCGCTCGATGCTTGAATATGGCTTTGCGAGCGTGCAGCTCTTCACGCCCATCTCCGAGGGGGATAGCCTCGACATGACTGTGCCCGTGCGCCTGGGCGGTCGGGATGGTGTGAGCGTCGTCAGCGGCGGAACGGGCACGCTGCTGCTGCGCCGGGGCGAGCAGAGCGGCATCAGCCTGGAGGCGGCGCTGCTGGAGCGCGTGACCGCGCCCGTGCACAGGGGAGACGTGCTCGGGGAGATCCGCGTGCGGCGGGGCGACGAGATCCTGATGACGATCCCGGCGGTCGCGGGCGAGGACGTCGCGCTGCCAGGCATGCTCAGCTCGCTGCTGCGCATCCGCGACGGATTTATGCTCCCCGTCGGGCGCTGATATATCGGACGGATGATGACGAAAAAATGACAGACTGCACGAAAAAACGCGAAAAACCGGCAGGGTTTGCCAGCAAAATGCCGAATAACGTATTCAGCCGCATTTAGCGGAAATTGAACGACCGAAGAAGCAAGGAGGGCGTTTCCCATGGCGAACCGCATCGTGCTCAACCCGATTTCCTATCATGGCCGCGGAGCCATTGATTCCATCGTGACCGAGGTGCAGGCGCGCGGCCTCAAGAAGGCGTTTGTCTGCTCCGACCCCGATCTGGTCAAGTTCGGCGTGACGGCCAAGGTCACCAATGTGCTTGACAAGGCGGGCCTCGCCTACGAGATCTACAGCGAGATCAAGCCGAACCCGACGATTGAGAACGTGCAGACCGGCGTGGCCGCCTACAAGAAGAGCGGCGCGGACTACATCATCGCCATCGGCGGCGGCTCCTCGATGGACACCGCCAAGGCCGTCGGCATCATCATCAACAACCCGGAGTTTGCCGATGTCCGCTCCCTGGAGGGCGTCGCGCCGACGAAGAACAAGACCGTCTTTACCATCGCCGTGCCGACGACCGCTGGCACTGCCGCGGAGGTCACGATCAACTACGTCATCACCGACGTCGAGCGCAAGCGCAAGTTCGTCTGCGTTGACGTGCACGACATCCCCGAGGTCGCCGTCATCGATCCGGACATGATGGCCACGATGCCCAAGGGCCTCACCGCCGCGACCGGCATGGACGCGCTGACGCACGCCATCGAGGGCTTCACGACCAAGGGCGCCTGGGAAATGACCGACATGTTCCACCTCAAGGCCATCGAGATCATCGCCAAGCACCTGCGCGGCGCGGTCGCGGGCACCGACGAGGGCCGCGACGGCATGGCGCTGGGCCAGTACATCGCGGGCATGGGCTTCTCCAACGTGGGCCTGGGCATTGTCCACTCCATGGCACACTGCCTCGGCGCCGTCTATGACACGCCGCACGGCGTCGCCAACGCGATCCTGCTGCCGACGATCATGGAATACAACGCGCCGGTGACGGGCGACAAGTACAAGTACATCGCCGCGGCGATGGGCGTGGAGGGCGTCGAGAAGATGACGCAGGAGGAATACCGCAAGGCCGCCTGCGACGCCGTGCGCCAGCTCGGCCAGGACGTGGGCATCCCCGCGGACCTCAAGGCGATCGTCAATCCCGACGACCTCGACTTCCTTGCGGAGAGCGCGTATGCCGACGCCTGCCGTCCGGGCAACCCGCGCGATACGAGCGTCGAGGAGATCAAGCAGCTCTATCTCAAGCTGATGTAACCGACAGGGAAGGAGGGGGAAGGCATGGATCACGCGCAAAAGGCCCGGGGGCTCTTCCTTGAGGGCTGCAACTGCGCGCAGTCCGTCGTCGGCGCGTTTGCGCCGGAGATGGGACTGACGCAGGAGGCGGCGATGCGGCTCGCTTCCTCTTTCGGCGGCGGCATGGGCGGCATGCGCGAGACCTGCGGCGCCGTGACGGGCATGTTCCTGGTCGCGGGCGCGCTCCTGGGCTACGACGATCCGAAGGACGACGCAGCCAAGAAGGCGCACTATGCGCGCATCCGCGCGCTGGCTGAGGCGTTCAAAGCGCAGGAGGGCACGCTCGTGTGCCGCGAGCTGCTCGCCGGCCTGCCGGGCAAGCTGCAGGCCGATCCGCAGCCGCGCACGGAGGCCTATTACAAGGTGCGCCCCTGCGTGCGCTTTGTCGAGGCGGCCGCGAGGCTGCTGGATCAGGCGCTGGAGGAAACGCCGGAGCCCTGAGCAAAGCGGCGGAATCAAACGCAATCGCCGCTCTCTCTGCCGGTGCGCGTCCATCGGGCGCGGACGCATGGCGGAGGGAACGGCGATTTTGTTATGGAAATGAATTTGCAAGGCTTTGGCCTCGGGCACAGAGCTGGAAGATTTACGGTATTTCGTCGGAGATGCAACCGGCATCATGCCGGTTTGTTATGGAAATCCATCTGTAAAGCTTCGGCCTCGGGCACAGAGCTGGAAGATTTACGGTATTTCGTCGGAGATGCAACCGGCATCATGCCGGTTTGCTACCCGCAAAACGGCGTACGGGGCAGCGGAAAAGGGAAAAGGCCGCTGCCCATAGGGAAGAGGGAAACAACGGAGGATACCATGCAGAAATTCAAGGCTGTGTTTGGCGTGCAGGATATGACGGTGGGCAAGCCGATCGTCAACCTTGCGGCGTTTTCGATCCCGCTGCTGATCGGAAACCTCGCCCAGCAGATGTACAATACGGTGGACTCGATCATCGTCGGGCGCTTTGTGGGGGACAGCGCGCTGGCGGCTGTCGGCACGAGCGGCCCGGTGCTCAACCTGCTCCTGCTGCTGTTCATGGGCATCTCGACGGGCGCGGGCATCCTCGTTTCGCAGTTCTTCGGCGCCAGGCGTGAGCGGGAGCTCTCCCGCACGGTGGGCACCTGCATCACGCTGACGCTGCTGGCGAGCCTGATCATCATGGCGCTGGGGCCGGTGATCATCCGCCCGCTGATGACGCTGCTGCAGACGCCGCCGGATGTCTACGAGATGGCCGTCGACTATCTGTCCATCGTCGTCATCGGTATCGCGGGCGCGGCATACTACAACATCTTATCAGGTGTGCTGCGCGGTCTGGGCGATTCGTTTTCACCGCTGGTGTTTCTGATCATCGCCTGCCTGCTCAACATCGCGCTCGACATCCTGTTCGTCGCCAGGTTTGACATGGCGGCGGCGGGCGTCGCGCTGGCGACCGTCATCGCGCAGGGCGTCTCGGCCTGCCTGTGTCTCTGGAGGCTGACGCACATGAAGGACACGCTCCGCCTGAGCCTGAGCGACCTGCTGCCCGACCGGGGCATGACCTCGCGGATCATCCGGCTGGGCCTGCCCTCGGGCCTCACGCAGGCGATCTTCTCGATGGCGGCGATCGTCGTGCAGCGGCTGACCAACACCTTCGGCACGAGCGTCATGGCCTGCTCCATCGTCGTCATGCGCGTGGATGGCTTTGCGATGATGCCCAACTTCACCTTCGGCATGGCGATGACGACCTTCGTCGGGCAGAACGTCGGCGCCGGGCGGATGGACAGGGTGCACGAGGGCGTGCGCGACGGCGTGCGCGCGGGGCTGATGATCGCCGCCGCGCTTGTGGCGGGCATTCTGATCTTCGGCGAGGGGCTGATGCGCCTGTTCACGGAGACGGACGAGGTCGTCCGCCTCGGCGTGCACATGATGCGCATCCTCGCGGTGGGCTATATCGCCATGGCCGTCACGCAGAGCCTCTCGGGCGTTATGCGCGGCGCGGGCGACACGATGACGCCGATGTGGGTCTCGCTGATCACGACGATCGTCATCCGCATGCCGCTGGCCTATGGCATCGCGTACTTTACGCGCTCGCCGGCGCAGCCCTATGGCACGCCCGACAGCCTCTTCATTTCGCTGCTGATCGCCTGGATCATGGGCGCCGTGCTGACGTCCGTCTTCTACCGGCGCGGCAAGTGGCGGGGCAAGAGCGTCGTGGGCACAGAAAAAGAGGAATAAGAAAAGAGGAATAAGAAAAGGAGCGTTCAGGCTGACTGGCGGGGGCTCCGGGATGGTCCGGAATGCCCGCAAGCGGCCTGAACGCTTTTTGTGCAATCATGCTGTTCCCAGATCAAAACAAGGCTTCCATCAACGTGCAGTCAGGATACAGCTCACTTGAGCGAGAACGGTCTGGCGACGTATTCGTAGACGGGAACCTCCTCGAAACCCTCAAGCTGTTCGCAGTCGCAGCCGATGTAGTCCGCGTTCACAAAGCCGGAGAGGACGGCGCGCCCGTCCTCATAGACGCGCACATTCGCATAGTACGCGCCCTTGTAGGCGACGACGTCGATCAGCTCGAGCTCGGTATCCGGGCCGATTTTGCCGACGGCGCCGCCGGGGTAATAGGCCACGGTGCTGCTGCCCTTGTTGGGCGTGTCCCAGAGCGTCACGCGGATGCCGTAGCAGTGGACGTGGCCGTAATCGACGCAACTTTCGTCCGGGCAGCTTGACGGAATGACACCGTCCCAGCCGTCGGAACGGGCGTAGATGTGCGTGACGAGATGGCTCGCGGCGGCCTCGCTGCCCAGCGAGAGCACGGCGGGCGCCTTGTCGGCCTGCGCAGGCGCGGCAAGGAGCAGGAGGAAGGCGAACAGGGCGGTCAGACGGGCTTTCATGCGCAGAATGCCTCCATTTCAGCGGATTCGCCGGGCGCCGGTTTTGAGGGCATTATAGCATGAACGCACAGGGCAGGCAAGCCTGCCGCGTCAAAGGAGGAAAACAGGCGGCGGAGAAACAAAAATGTGACATTCTGTTTACAATTTGTGGAATTGCCGAATAAGAACGGATATTATGATTGACGAATCAAACAGCCGGTGGACAAACAGCACTGGGGAACGGCGTGTGAAATGATTTGTACAAAATATACAGAAATATAGCCGTTGAATATGAACGAATTTTACCAAATAAAGAAGGATAAACAGAAATATTGCGCGAGCGGTTGACTTTTGCCAAACATGTGATATCACAAGAATGAAATCAGAATTCACAATTTATTCATATT
>SFHU01000067.1 GCA_004555535.1 Clostridiales bacterium | reverse complement strand
CTTTAGTCCCGTCATTCTATAAAATTGTGTCAGTTTGCGACAATGCAGGCGGCCGACTGTCCGCTTTCCGGCTGCGTCAGGATGGACGGCGGCGGGAAGTCCGGGAATACCGGATGACGCAGACCAGGCAAGAGAAAAAAGACTTCCAATATTATCGGAGGGCTTCCGAATGGGCATCAAGGTTTCAAAATTTGGCGGAAGTTCGCTCGCCGACGCCGCACAGTTCCAAAAGGTCAAGCAGATTCTTCTGTCCGACGGGGACAGGCGCATCGTCGTGCCCAGCGCCCCCGGCAAGCGCAGCGCGGCGGACACCAAGGTGACGGATCTGCTCTATGAATGCAACCGTCTGGCGGGACAGGGCAAGGATATCACCCCGGCGTTTGAGAAGATCCGCGAGCGTTATCACGGCATCGCGCAGGAGCTCGGGCTGAGCGTCGATCTGGACGCGCATCTTGACGAGGTGAAAAAGAATATCTGCCTGGGCGCCGGCGCGGATTACGCGGCCAGCCGGGGCGAATACCTCAACGGCATTCTGCTGGCCGATTACCTCGGCTGGGATTTCATCGATGCCAAGGACGGCATCTTCTTTGACGAGGAAGGGCATCTGGACAGCGATAAGACCAACAGCGTCCTGGGGGCGCTACTGCGCGGACATGAGTATGCCGTCGTGCCGGGCTTCTATGGATGCGATTCCCACGGCAACGTCAAGACGTTTTCCCGCGGCGGCAGCGATATCTCGGGCGCGATCGTCGCGCGCGCGATCGACGCGGACGTCTATGAGAACTGGACGGACGTCTCCGGCTGCTTGATGGCCGATCCGCGGATCGTCCGCAACCCCGTGCCGATCCGGTATGTGACCTACCGGGAGCTGCGCGAGCTGTCCTATATGGGCGCCTCCGTGCTGCACGAGGACGCGATCTTCCCGGTGCGCATCGCGGGCATCCCGACCAATATCCGCAACACCAACAAGCCGGAGGAGCCGGGCACCATCATCGGCTACGAGGCCGAGGATCACGAGAGCAAGTACATGATCACTGGCATCGCGGGACACAAGGATTTCGCGATCATCGCCGTCGAAAAGGCGATGATGAACGCGGAGCTGGGCTTCGGCCGCCGCGTGCTTCAGGCGCTGGAGGAGGAGGGCGTCTCCTTCGAGCATATGCCCAGCGGCATCGACACGATGTCCGTCGTCGTGCATGAGTCCGCCATTGAAGGAAAGAAGGAACGCCTGATTCAGCGGATTCACGAGCTCTGTTCGCCCGATTCCGTCGAGATTCACTCCGGTCTGGCGCTGATTGCGACCGTCGGACGCGGCATGGTGCGCTCCAAGGGCACGTCCGCTAGGCTGTTTAACGCGCTGATGAAGGCCGGTATCAACGTCCGCCTGATTGACCAGGGCTCCAGCGAGCTCAACATCATCGTAGGCGTCGACAATCTCGACTTCGAGAACGCCGTGCGCGCGATCTACCGCGCCTTTGTCATCAACGAAACCGAAAACCGCTGGTAAAGCAGAGGCCGCCTTCGGGCGGCTTTTTCTATTGGAAGCAAAGGCGGACGCTGGACTGTCCCCTGAAAGGCGACCGGAAATCGGAAGGGCTGACCCGGAGAAGAAATCGCTGGATGAACACGGAAATGGGCATTGACCGTTCAACCTGCCCATGTTATAATGATTTTAATTGTAAACATCGCCATGAGGATCGGAGGCAGGCTTGTTCATGAACTTTCCAAAGCCGCAGGAGACCGTTTTGCGCGAGACAAAGAGAATCGCTGTCGGCGTCTTTTCCATGCTCGCCATCATGCTCATCGTGTATGCGGCAATGGGGCGCTTTTCGCTTGCGGTTGTGCTGGGCGGACTGATCGGCGCCCTTTACGCGGTGCTCAATTTCCTTCTCCTGGGCATGACGGTGCAGAAGGTCGCCAACATGCGCGAGGAGAACGAGGAGCTCGCTAGAATGCAGATGAAGAGCTCCTACAACATGCGCATGGTGATCATGATTCTTCTGATTGTCGTCGCATTCGCGCTGCCCTTTGTCGACGGGCTTGCCTGCATGATTCCCATGCTCTTTCCGCGCCTGACCATATTCGTGCTCCAGCTCACAGGAAAGATTAAGGACGAATAAGGCGGCGGACACTGTCGCATGATTTGAAGAGGAAAGTAGGTTGAAGACACGATGGATCTGGACATTACCGGAGCAAAAATACTGATTTCCAAGCCCGAGTGGGGCGGCTTCATGCTCACGGAGACGGTCGTCGTCACCTGGGGCGTGATGCTCGTGCTGATTCTGGGCGCATGGTTCCTGACGCGGAACCTGGAGGTGCATCCCACAAAGAAGCGGCAGATCGTTGCGGAGATGATCGTCGGCGCGTTTGACAACCTTGTGAGCACCAACATGGGCGTCAAGTACGCCACGTCGTGGTATCTGCCGTTCATCGGCGCGCTGTTCTGCCTCTCGCTGGGGTGCAGCCTGTCGAGCCTGATCGGCTGCTACGCGCCTACGAGCGACCTGTCGACCGTGCTGGCCTGGGCGCTGCTCGTCTTCGCGCTGATCACCTACAACAAGATCCGCTCGGGCGGCATCCTCGGCTATCTCAAGGGCTTCACGGATCCGATCCCGGTGATGACGCCGTTTAACATCATCGGCGAGATCGCCACGCCCATCTCGATGGCCTTCCGTCACTTCGGCAACATCGCCAGCGGCAGCGTCATCACGGCGCTGATCTACGGCGGCCTCTCCGCACTCTCGGGCCTGGTGCTGGGCCTGCTGCCCGGCGCGCTGGGCGAGACGCTCTCGAACATCCCCATCTTTGCGGCCGGCATTCCCGCCGTGCTCTCGCTCTACTTTGACTTCTTCTCGAGCTTCCTGCAGGCGTTCATCTTCTGCATGCTCACGATGATGTACGTCGCCAGCGCTGCCGGAGACGGCGCGCAGTAAACCACTGATCCCCTCGTGCAAGGGCACGTTGGATAAAAGAGACTGTTCAAAAATCTAAGGAGGAACTTTTGTATGGAAACTTCGATTCTCGCCAAAGCAATCGTCTGTGGCTGCTCCGCGCTGGGCGCCGGCGTCGCCATGATCGGCGGTCTTGGACCTGGTATCGGCGAAGGTTACGCCGTCGGCAAGGCACTTGAGTCCATGGCCCGTCAGCCCGAGATGAAGGGCACCCTGACGACGACCATGCTCATGGGCTGCGCGGTTGCCGAGACGACCGGTCTGTACTCCCTGATCATCGCGCTGATTCTTCTGTTCGTCAATCCTTTCACCGGTCTGTTCTGATGAGGAAGCGGAACGATTGAAAGGAGGGAACTTCCGTGGAAGTTCAGAAGTTTATTTCCATCGCGCCGTGGACGATGATCTTTCAGCTGATCAACCTGCTCATCCTGATGGTGGCGTTCAAGAAGTTTCTCTTCAAGCCGGTGATGGCGATTCTCGAGAAGCGCCGCGCCGAGATCGAGGGGCACTATGAGGAGGCCGAGAAGGCCGAAACCGCCGCCAAAACGATGAAGGCCGATTACGAGGAAAAGATGGCCGGCGCGAGGGAAGAGGCGGACCGCGTGATCCGCACCGCGACCGAGAGCGCCAACGCCATGTCGCAGAGCATCGTCAGCGATGCGCGCGAGCAGGCGGGGCAGATCAAGCGCCGCGCCGAGTCCGAGATCGAGATGGAGCGCCGCAAGGCCTTCGACGAGGTCAAGGGCGAGCTTTCCGGCATCGCGCTGGATATCGCGCAGCAGGTCATCGAGCGCGAGGTCAAGGAGAAGGATCACGAAGCGTTTATCAACGAATTCATTGAGAACGTGGGTGAGGCGTCGTGACAGAGCTTGAAAAGACCTACGGCGACGCGCTGTATCAGCTTGCGCTGGAGGAAAGTCTTGAGCAGGAGCTGCTTGAGCAGATGAACGGCGTCTGCGCGCTGCTCCGGGAGAATCCGGAGTATCTGCGGCTGATCGGCAGCCGCGCGCTGGCAAAGGCCGAACGCCTGGCGCTTCTTGACGAGGCGTTTGGTGGAAAAGTTCATCCTTATCTGCTCAACTTCATGAAGATTCTCTGCGAGCGCGGCGCGTTTGAGCGCATCGGCGGCTGCAGGGATGCCTTTGTGATCGCCTATAACGAGCGGCACGGCATTGTGCCGGCCCGCGTGGTCTCCGCCACGCCGCTGAGCGCGCAGCAGGAGAAGCGGCTGATCGAGGCGCTGGAGAAGAAGACGGGCAAGACGATCCTGCTGGAAAAGCGGGTTGACGCTTCGCTCGTGGGCGGCATGCGCGTGGAGATGGACGGCAAGCGCTATGACAACACCGTCGCCTCGAAGATGGAGCATCTTCGCCGCGCGCTGCTTGCGCAGTCCTGAAACCGTACCCCCGATTTTGAAAGAAGAAAGCCGGTGAACCCATGGATCTGAAACCCGAAGAGATTTCGAAAATCATAAAAGCACAGATCAAGCAGTATGCGCAGAAGATCGAGCAGGATGAGACCGGTTCGATCATTCTCGTCGGCGACGGTATTGCCAGGGCGAGTGGTCTTGATAAGTGCATGGCCAATGAGCTGGTCGAGTTTGAAAACGGCGAGTATGGCATGGCGCTCAACCTGGAAGAGAATTCCGTTTCCATCGTCATTCTGGGCAGCGATGCCGGGCTGCACGAAGGCAGCGTCGTCAAGCGCACGGGCCGGGTCGTTTCCGTTCCGGTCGGCGAGGCGATGATCGGCCGCGTGGTCAACGCGCTCGGCCAGCCTATCGACGGAAAAGGCGCCATTCATACGACCGAGATCCGCCCGATTGAGAGCCCGGCTCCGGGCATCATTGAGCGCAAGGGCGTCAATGTGCCGCTGCAGACGGGCATTAAGGCGATCGACAGCATGATCCCGATTGGCCGCGGCCAGCGCGAGCTGATCATCGGCGACCGCCAGACGGGCAAGACGACGATCGCGACCGACACCATCATCAACCAGAAGGGCAAGGACGTCATCTGCATCTACGTCGCCATCGGCCAGAAGAACTCGACCGTGGCGCAGCTGGTGGAGCAGCTGACGCAGGCCGGCGCGATGGAATACACCATCATCGTCAGCGCCACAGCCTCCGAGCTGGCCCCGATGCAGTATATCGCGCCGTATTCCGGCTGCGCGATGGGCGAGTATTTCATGGCCCAGGGCAAGGACGTACTCATCATCTATGATGATCTCTCCAAGCACGCGGTCGCCTACCGTGCCCTCTCGCTGCTGATTCGTCGTCCGCCGGGACGCGAGGCCTTCCCGGGCGACGTCTTCTATCTGCACAGCCGTCTGCTCGAGCGCGCCGCGAGGCTCGCGCCCGAATACGGCGGCGGCAGCCTGACCGCGCTGCCGATCATCGAGACGCAGGCGGGCGATGTTTCCGCGTACATCCCGACGAACGTCATCTCCATCACCGATGGCCAGATCTTCCTGGAGAGCGAGCTGTTCCACTCCGGCGTCATGCCGGCCGTGAACCCGGGCATCTCCGTTTCGCGCGTCGGCGGCAACGCCCAGATCAAGGCGATGAAGAAGGTCGCCGGCTCGCTCAAGCTCATTTACAGCCAGTATCGCGAGCTGCAGAGCTTCGCGCAGTTTGGCAGCGATCTGGACGCCGATACGAAGGCCCGCCTGTCTCAGGGCGAGCGCGTCGTCGAGGTGCTCAAGCAGGGCCGCAGCGCGCCCATCGATGTCGAGAAGCAGGTCTGCATCATCTATGCGGTCACGCATGATTATCTCGCCGAGGTGCCGGTTGAGCGCGTCTCCGAATACGAGAAGCGCCTGTATGCCCGCCTTGACGCGCAGCACAGCGACATTCTTGAAACCATTCGCACGACAGGCAAATTTGAAAAGGAAACCGAGGAGAAGCTCGCTTCCGCGCTGAAGCAGTTTACCCAGGACTTCCTTGGCAAGTAAAAGGAGGGGTGAGTGATGGCTGGCGCGTCCATGAAGGACATCAAACTGCGCATCAAGAGCGTAGGAAGCACCATGCAGATCACCAAAGCGATGGAGCTCGTCGCCTCCTCCAAGCTGCGCAAGGCGAAGGAACGGCAGGAGCGCTGCCGCCCGTACTTTCTCGGACTGAAGGAAACGCTCGATGAGATCGAAGCGGCGACGAGCGATTTCTCCTCGCCGTATCAGGAGCACCGCGAGGTCAAAAAGCGCTGCCTCATCGTGATCGCGGGCGACCGCGGGCTGGCCGGCGGCTACAACAACAATGTCTTCAAGGCGGCCTCCGCGATGATGGAGGACGGGACGCCCACCTGCGTGCTGCCCATCGGCAAGCGCACGGTCGAGTTCTTTGCCCGCCGCGGTGTCGAGATGCTGACGAGGGAATTTGCCGAGGCGGCGGACATCTCCGTGGCCGACTGCTTTACCATCAGCAACCTCGTGACGAAGGGCTATCTCGAGGGGCAGTATGACGAGGTCTCCATCATCTTTACGCGCTTTGTCTCGATGCTGACGCAGACCCCGGCGAGCGCGGGCCTGCTGCCGCTTGAGGCGCAGCAGCATGAGCGCCGCACGGGCGTCCATCCGCTCGTGCTCTATGAGCCGGATTCGCTGACGGTTTACAACGCCATCGTGCCCAATTACATCGCGGGCATGATCTACGGCTCGATGTGCGAGTCGGTGGCCAGCGAGCTGGGCGCGCGGCGCACGGCGATGGATGCGGCGAGCAAGAACGCGGCGGAGATGATCGACGACCTGAGCCTGCGCTACAACCGGGCCCGCCAGGGCGCCATCACGCAGGAGATCACCGAGATCGTCGCCGGCGCGGAGCATTGACACCAGAAATAAGGAGCAACGCTATGGCAAAAGGAAGCATCGGTACCGTGGCGCAGGTTATCGGCCCGGTACTGGATATCAAGTTTGAAGACGGCGAGCTTCCGCAGCTGCTCAACGCCATTGAGGTGAGCAGCGGAGACAGGAAGCTGGTCGTCGAGGTTGCCCAGCATATCGGCGATGACATCGTCCGCTGCATCGCCATGAGCAGCACGGACGGCCTGACGCGCGGCGCGAAGGCGGTCGACACCGGCTCGCCGATCACCGTGCCGGTGGGCGACAAGTGCCTGGGGCGCATCTTCAACCTGCTGGGTGAGCCGGTGGACAACCAGCCCGCGCCGCAGGATGTCGAGCGCTGGGCCATTCATCGCGATCCGCCGCCCTACGAGGAGCAGGAGACCTCTGCCGAGATTCTGGAGACGGGCATTAAGGTCGTCGACCTGATTGCGCCGTACGCCAAGGGCGGCAAGATCGGCCTGTTCGGCGGCGCTGGCGTCGGCAAGACGGTTCTGATCATGGAGCTGATCAACAACGTCGCCAAGCAGCACGGCGGCCTCTCCGTCTTTACGGGTGTCGGCGAGCGTACCCGCGAGGGCAACGATCTGTACAACGAAATGAAGGAGAGCGGCGTTCTTTCCAAGACCGCGCTGGTCTACGGCCAGATGAACGAGCCGCCGGGAGCGCGTATGCGCGTCGGCCTTTCCGGCCTAACGATGGCGGAATACTTCCGCGATCGCGAGGGACAGGACGTTCTGCTGTTCATCGACAACATCTTCCGCTTCACGCAGGCGGGCTCCGAGGTTTCCGCGCTGCTGGGCCGTATGCCCAGCGCCGTCGGCTATCAGCCGACGCTGGCGACGGAGATGGGCGCGCTCCAGGAGCGCATCACCTCGACCAAGAAGGGCTCGATCACGTCCGTTCAGGCGGTCTACGTCCCTGCGGACGACCTGACCGACCCGGCGCCTGCGACGACCTTCGCGCATCTGGACGCGACGACGGTTCTCTCCCGAAACATCGCGTCCCTGGGCATCTATCCGGCCGTCGATCCGCTTGAATCCACGAGCCGCATCCTCTCTCCGGATGTCGTCGGCGAGGAGCACTATCAGGTGGCGCGCGACGTGCAGCGCATTCTGCAGCGCTATCGTGAGCTGCAGGACATCATCGCCATCATGGGCATGGACGAGCTTTCCGAGGAGGACAAGCTGACCGTTTCCCGCGCCCGCAAGATTCAGCGCTTCCTCTCCCAGCCGTTCAGCGTCGCAGAGCAGTTCACCGGCATGGAGGGCAAGTACGTCCCGATCAAGGAGACGATCCGTGGCTTCAAGGAGATCATCGAGGGCAAGCATGACGACCTGCCCGAGAGCGCTTTCCTGTTCGTGGGTACCATCGACGAGGCTGTGGCCAAGGCAAAAAAGGGTGAGCAGGCATGAGTACGTTCCACCTGAAGGTCAGTACGCCGGACGGCCTCACCTTTGACGGCGAGGTTGAGCGCGTCCGCGTGCGGATGATTGACGGCGACGTCTGTCTGCTGGCGAACCACATGGACTATGTTTCTGCAGTTGGCGCAGGCGAGGCGGCGCTCACGCTGGCGGATGGCCAGGTGAGAACGGCAGCCTGCATCGGCGGCATGCTGGCCATGATCAACGGCGAAGCCAGCCTGATTGCGACGACCTTTGAATGGTCGGATGAAATCGATCTGGAGCGTGCGCAGCGCGCCAAGGCAGCCGCTGAGGCGAGAATTGCGGCGGCCAAGAACGACAAGCGCGAGCTGATGCTCGCGTCCGCGAAGCTGCAAAGAGCGCTGGTGCGCATCAACGTCAAGCATTGACGGAAGTGTATACAGACAGAGGACGCCCGGGGCAGAAATGCTCCGGGCGTTTGGCTTGTCCGGACTTTTGAAAGAACCTATCCGGAGGTTGGTAACGACGAAGAACGAGCAGGGGAGAGACTGAAAAGAAATAGATAAAAAATAATCAAGCAATAGAGAGCAAGAACAAAGAAGCAAAGGCATTCTGGATAGATTAGAGCGAAAAAAATAGTTTGTATTGACAAACGTACGGACCGGGGTGTATGATTTAATTGTAAAGAAAAAGTTTTTGATTTTTTTCTGTCAATCATTTTCTTGGGAGGCATGTTCATGAGCAGACTGAAAATCGCTGTCGAAAACCAGGCGGTTCAGACGGTCGAACGGCTGTACAAGGACCTGGAGCGGCGGATTGTCGCCAGCCCTCCGGGCATCTGTCCTGTCGATCTCGCGCTGAACTTCCTGCGCCTGTGCCATGCGCAGACGTGCGGCAAGTGCGTTCCCTGCCGTATCGGCCTGGGGCAGCTGGCGACATACCTGGAGGATGTGCTGGAGGGCAGGGCGACGATGGATACGCTGACGCAGATCGAGCGTCTGGCGCACGATATCGAGCTCTCTGCTGACTGTGCCATCGGCTGGGAGGCGGCGCGCATGGTTTCCCGCGGGGTGACGGGCTTCCGGGACGAGTACATCGCGCACATCACGACCGGCTGCTGCCAGTATCACATCAACCAGCCGGTTCCGTGTGTGGCGCTGTGCCCGGCGGGGGTCGACATTCCGGGCTATATCGCGCTGATCCGCGAGGGGCGCTGCGCGGATGCCGTTCGGTTGATCCGCAAGGACAACCCGTTCCCGACGGCCTGCGCGCTGATCTGTGAGCATCCCTGTGAGGCGCGCTGCCGCCGCAACATGCTGGACGATTCCATCAACATCCGCGGTCTTAAGCGCTATGCGGTGGACAATGCGGGCGTCGTGCCCGCGCCGGTGTGCAATCCGCCGACGGGCAAGCGCGTGGCCATCGTGGGCGGCGGCCCCAGCGGCCTGAGCGCGGCCTACTATCTGCAGCTGATGGGCCATCAGTGCGACGTCTTTGAGCTGCGCCCCAAGCTGGGCGGCATGCTGCGCTACGGCATTCCCAGCTATCGCTTCCCGCGCGAGCGCCTTCAGGAGGATATCGACTGTATCCTCTCCACGGGTGTGACCGTCCATTACAACACGAAGATTGGCGAAAGCATCACGATCGATCAGCTGCGCAACGAGTTTGACGCGGTCTATGTCTCCATCGGCGCGCAGAGCGACAAGAAGGTCGGCATCGAGGGCGAGGAGAGCGGAAACGTCTATTCCGCCGTCGACCTGCTTGGCTCCATCGGCAGCGACAATCCGCCGGACTTCTCCGGCAAGCGCGTGCTGGTCATCGGCGGCGGCAATGTCGCGATGGACTGCGTGCGCTCCGCGCTGCGCCTGGGCGCGAAGGAGGCGAAGATCGTCTACCGCCGCCGCAAGGTTGACATGACGGCCCTGCCGGAGGAGGTTGACGGCGCGCTGGAGGAGGGCTGCGAGCTCATCGAGCTGCACGCGCCGCTGCGCATCGAGGCGGATGCGGAGGGCAATGCCTGCGCGCTTTGGGTTCAGCCGCAGATCATCGGCCCGATCGACGCCTGGGGACGCGCCAAGGTTTCCGCGGCGAAGAAGGACGAGGTGCGCATTGAGGCGGACGTGGTCGTCGTCGCCATCGGTCAGGGCATCGAGACGCGCCACTTCGAGGAGGCGGGCATGTCCGTCAAGCGCGGCAATCTTGCGGCGCTGCCGGACGGCATGGTTTCCGATCTGCCGGGCGTCTTCGCGGGCGGCGATTGCGTGACCGGCCCGGCGACCGTCATCCGCGCGATCGCGGCGGGCAAGGTGGCCGCGGCGAACATCGACAACTACCTCGGCTTCAACCACCTCATCTCCGTGGATGTGGACATCCCCGCTCCGGGCTATGAGGACAAGCGGCACTGCGCCCGCGTCAACCTGACGGAGAAGCCAGCGCAGGAGCGCAAGAACAACTTTGACCACATCGAATGCGGCATGACCGCGGAGGAGGCGGCCCAGGAGTGCTCCCGCTGCCTGCGCTGCGATCACTACGGATACGGCATCTTCAAAGGAGGCAGGGCGGCGATATGGTAAATCTGACGATCGACGGCGTCCGGGTCAGCGTCCCGGAGGGAACGACCATCATGGATGCGGCAGCCGCCATCGGCGTGCGCGTACCGCGGCTGTGCTATCTCAAGGGAATCAACGAAATCGCGGCGTGCCGCGTGTGTCTGGTGGAGGTTGAAGGGCGTGAGAAGCTCGTGACCTCCTGCAACAACACGGTCGAGGAAGGGATGGTGCTGCATACCAACTCTCCGCGCGTGCGCCAGACGCGCAGAATCAACGTTCAGCTGATCCTCTCGCAGCATGACTGCCGCTGCGCGGTCTGCGTGCGCAGCGGGAACTGCGCGCTGCAGAAGCTGGCGGGTGATCTGGGCTGCATCAATAACCCGTATCAGGGCGAGGTGGAGAAGAGCACGTGGGACCCGTCCTTCCCGCTCATCCGCGACAACGCGAAATGCATCAAGTGCATGCGCTGCATCCAGATCTGCGACAAGGTGCAGACGCTGGGTGTCTGGGATGTCATGGGCACGGGCAGCCGCACGACGGTCAACGTCGCCGGCGGACGGAAGATTGAACAGGCGGACTGCTCGATCTGCGGCCAGTGCATCACGCATTGTCCTGTGGCGGCGCTGCGCGAGCGCGACGACACGGACAGCGTGCTCGAGGCGCTGCACGATCCCGACAGGGTGACCATCGTGCAGGTCGCTCCTGCCGTGCGCGCGGCCTGGGGCGAGCAGTTTGGCCTGACGAGCGATGTCGCGACCGAGAAGCGGCTGGCGACGATCCTGCGCCGCATGGGCTTTGACTATGTCTTTGACACGAACTTCGCCGCGGACCTCACGATCATGGAGGAGGCGACGGAATTCGTCCATCGGCTGACGCATCCGGGCGAGGCGCCGCTGCCGATGTTCACGAGCTGCTGCCCGGGCTGGATGCGCTTTGCCAGAACGCAGGCCCCCGAGATCCTGCCGCACATCTCCACCTGCAAGTCGCCCCAGCAGATGTTCGGCGCGGTCGCGAAAGCCTGCTTTGCGGAGCGCATGGGCATTGACCCGGCGAAGATCTGCTGCGTGTCCATCATGCCCTGCACAGCCAAGAAGGACGAATGCACCTGGCCGGGTATGGACAGCACGGGCACGGGACGGGATGTGGACTATGTGCTCACGACCCGGGAGCTGGCGCGCATGATCCGCGCGGAGGCGATCCAGCCGGAGCTGATGCCGGAGGATGGGTTCGATTCGCCGCTGGGCGAGTACACCGGCGCGGGCGTCATCTTCGGCGCGACGGGCGGCGTCATGGAGGCGGCGCTGCGCACGGCCTTCCGGATGGTGACGGGCAAGAATCCGGGGCCGGATGTCTTTCAGGAGGTTCGCGGCATGAAGCCCTGGAAGGAGGCGCAGTTCAACGTCGGCGGCACGATCGTGCACACGGCGGTGGTCAGCGGTCTGGGCAATGTGCGCGCACTGCTCGCGGCGCTTGATCGCGGCGAGGTGCATTACGATTTTGTCGAGGTCATGGCCTGCCCGGGCGGCTGCGTCGGCGGCGGCGGACAGCCGATTCACGACGGCGAGGAATACGCGGAGCGCCGCGCGCCGGTGCTCTACGAGCTGGACCGGAAAAAGCCGATTCGCTTCAGCCACGAGAATCCGGAGATCGTGAGGCTTTACGAGCAGGAGCTTGGCGAGCCCTGCGGCGAAAAGGCACATCACCTGCTGCACGTTGAGCACAGGGCGGAATAACTTCAATAAAAGGCAGGGAGCGCTTCACGTCGAAGCGCTCCCTGTTAGCTTTGTATGGAAGGAAAAGAAAACCCCTCCCGGAACGGGAGGGGATAGAAAGCAGAGCGATTACTCGGCCTTGGCCAGCTCGCGGGCCATGCGCGCCTTCTGACGGTTGGCGGCATTCTTGGAGATAACGCCCTTCGCGGCGGCCTTATCGACCACGGAAGAGGCGGAGCTCAGCATCTCGGCAGTCGCGGTCTTCGCGGCGGCAGCGGAATCGAACTTCTTCAGCGCGGTCTTGGCAGAGGACTTCACCATCTTATTGCGGAGAGCCTTGTGCTCGCTGACGCTGACGCGCTTGATAGCAGACTTGATATTCGGCAAAGGAATTCACCTCCTCGGGTGTATTCAGATAATCAGCATAGATGATTATACTACGTTCAAGACAGAATTGCAAGCGGATTTCTCAAGTTTTTGCAACTTTTTACGCTCGAAACGGTGTTCAGGCGAAGCAGAAGAGGAAGACGCAGTAGGCGGCATAGGCCGAGAGCAGCACGACGCCCTGCCAGCGGTGGAGCTTTTCACGCACGAGCGCGGGAATCGTCAACACCAGCATGACGCCCAGCATCAGCGGGATGTCGACGCTCAGACTGGTGGCGCTGGCACCCGAGAGATCGAACGGGCAGATCACTGTGGCCGTGCCGGAGACGAGCACCAGGTTGAACAGGTTGGCGCCGATAATGTTGCCCAGCGAGAGTGCGCTGCAGCCCTTGATCAGCGAGGTGATGGCCGTGACCAGCTCCGGCAGGGAGGTGCCCAGCGCGACGAGGGTCAGCGCGATGACGCTCTCCGGAACACCGAGCGCGGTGGCGATGATCTGCGCGTTTTCGACCAGCAGATTGGCGCCGACGGCGATGACAGCGGCGCCAACCACGAGCATGACGATGTCGTGGGCCAGCGAGGTCGTGGGGGCTTCTTCGGCCTCCTCCTGTCCGGAGGGAGCGTTTTTCATTTGGCGCACCGTAAGCACCATATAGAGGACGAACATCGCCAGCAGGACCACGCCGGACAGCCGGCTGAAGCGGCCGAACACATAGGCGTTGAAGCAGTAGAACGCGGCAGCAATGAAGAACGCCGCGGAGGGCAGAACCAGCGTTTTGCGGTCTACAGAGGCGGGCCTGACCACCAGCGTGATGGCGGCGATCAGCGCGGTGTTGCAGATCACGGAGCCGATGGCGTTGCCAAAGGCGATGGAGCCGCTGCCGACCAGCGCGCCCTGCGCCGAGACCATGACCTCGGGCAGCGTCGTGCCGATGGAGACGACCGTCGCGCCGATGAGCAGCTCCGGCATGTGAAAGCGGTGCGCAATGGATGAGGCGGCGTCAACAAACCAGTCGCCGCCCTTGATCAGCAGCACAAAGCCGAGGAGAAACAGGAGAACGGGAACGAGCATCAGGAAAAACCTCCCCCTAGAAGCCTTCAAAATTTCCGACAGTCTGGTTATTATAGTCAAAGCACGGCACAAAGTCAATGCGCCGGAAAAATCTTTCGCGGAAAGTCAATGCAGATTTGATTTTTGCCCGGAAATGCGGTACACTATCGGAGGATGGACAAGATTTGAAGCGGAAAAACCTGCCTGGTTTTTCCCGGAGAGAGGAAGAACGTATGCTCGGGACAGGAGAAGGCGTCTGGCTGCGCGGCAATCTGCACATGCACACCGCGCGCAGCGACGGAAAGCTTGATTATGAGGAAGCGGTCGCGCTCTATGAGCGCGCGGGCTATGATTTTATTGCGGTGACGGACCATTGGGTGCGTTCGGCTGCGGGAACGACGCCGGGTGGTATGCTGCTGCTCTCCGGCTGCGAATACAACGTGGGCGGCACAGTGCAGGAGGGCGTCTACCACATCGTCGGCGTCGGCATGGAGCGGGAGCCCGAGCTGGAGCGGTTTGATCCCGCGCTGAGCGTGCAGGGCATCATCGACGCGATTGCGGCGGCGGGCGGTTTGGCGATCCTCGCGCACCCGGCGTGGTCGCTCAACAGCGCGGAGGCGGTCAGGCGTCTGCATGGGTTCTGCGGCACGGAGATCTATAACACGACCAGCGGCTTCCCGATGAACGCGAGGCCGTATTCGGGCCTGTTCGTCGATCAGCTCGCCTCGCTGGGCATGCTGCTGCCCTGCATGGCGGCGGATGACGCGCACCAGTATAAGCAGGACGCCCTCGGTGGCTGGCTGATGGTTCACGCGAGGGAGCGCAGCCATGAGGCCGTGCTGGAGGCGCTGCGAGAGGGACGCTTCTATGCGACGCAGGGGCCTGAGGTTGAGATGACGGTTGCTCAGGGCGTGGCGCGCGTGCGCTGCTCCCCGGCCTCGCATATCGTCTTCTATTCGGACGCGATCTGGAGCGAGGAGCGCGTCGCGAGCGGCGATGGGCTGACGCAGGCCGTCTATCACATTCAGCCGCACGAGACCTTCCTGCGTGCCGAGGTCATCGACAGCGAGGGGCGCACGGCCTATACCTCGCCGGTGCCGGTCTGACGGCTGCACGCAGGGGAGGAGCCCGTCCTCCTTACTCTGAAAGTCCCTCTGCAAAGCTCCGGCCTCGACCGCAAAGCAGCGGGGCTTTCATCACTTGGTCGGAAATGCAACCGGCATCATGCCGGTTTTAATAGCAAA
>SFHU01000170.1 GCA_004555535.1 Clostridiales bacterium | reverse complement strand
CATGCAGAGGCAGACGGCAGACGCCACGGCCAGCAGCCAGATACAGATGCGGTTCATGTTCCGTCCCCCTGATTTCGAAGATCCTGCGGCCGCAGCGCGGCCTCGCGCCATTTCTGCCGGATCAGGCGCGGGCGCAGGATGGCGCGGGCTGCCCGGGCGTCGGAAAACGGCGTCAGATACGAAACGTCCAGACTCGTCAGCCCCGACAGATGGATCAGCAGCAGCACGCCGCCCGCCGTCAGCGCGAACAGGCCGCCCACGCCAGCCAGAATCGCCAGCGCGAACCGCCAGACGCGGATGGCGTCGGACAAATCCCGGCTCGGCAGCGTAAAGCCGCAGATCCCGGCCGACGCCGCCACGATCAGCGCCGCCGGAGAGATCAGCCGCGCGTCGACCGCGGTCGTCCCGACGGCAAGCCCGCCGATGATCGACACCGCCGTGCCGATGGCCTGCGGCAGATGGAGCCCCGCCTCCTGCAGCAGCTCAAAGGCCGCCAGCAGGCCGATGACCTCAAAGACGGTGTCGAACGGCACCTCCTGCTTGGAATCGATGATGGCGAGCAGGAGCTTGGTCGGGATCATCTCCTGATGGTACGTCGCCATCGCCACATACAGCCCCGGCAGCAGCAGCGCCGCCAGCAGCGCCAGATACCGCAGCACCCGCAGACAGGTGGCGGAGATATAGTCGCCCGCGCGGTCCTCCGTCGATTTCATCAGAATGCCGAGATCCACCGGCGCGAGATACCCCAGCGGCAGCCCGTCGACAAGCAGGCCCACCTGCCCGTTCAAAAGCCCCTGGCAGAAGGTATCCGGCCGCTCGGTGTACTGCAGGAGCGGAAAGGCCGTTTTACGCGAGCCGGTCACATATTCCTCCACGCTCGCGGGCGTCAGCATCCCGTCGATGTCGATCGCCGCCAGCCGCTGCTCCATGCGCCGGACGAGCGCCGGATCCGTCAGGTCCGCAAGGAAGCAGACCGTGACGGCCGTCTGGCTCCGAAGGCCCACGGTCTTCTGCACGAAGCGCAGCTGCGCCGAGCGCAGATGGCGGCGCAGGAGGCTCGTGTTGATGCGCATGGTCTCGGTAAAGGCGTCCTTCGCGCCCTTGACCGTGTTTTCCGACTCCGGCGCGGACGGGCCGCGGCGGGTATCGGTCTTCGTCTCGAAGCAGAGCGCCGCGCCCGTGCCGGGAAAGACGACGACGCAGTAGCCGTGCAGCAGCTTGTCCGCGGCGTCCTCCGGCGCCGTGACCCGCTCGGCCACGGCGCAGTAGACCCGTGCCTGCTCCGCCTGGGCGAGCACCGCCTGCATGCTGCCGGGCTGCACCGTCTGCATGAGCGGACGCAGGACCTGCTCCGCGATATCGCCGCCGGACGTCAGCCCGTCGAGAAACAGCACGTCCAGCTTCTGCCCGCCGGCCATGATCTGCCGCTCCGCCACATCCGCGCTGCCGCCGAACAGCGCCCGCAGCTCCGCCGCGCCCCAGTTTTCCATCCTGACCGCCTCCCGTACAAAACTCTTCTGTCATTTTTCCGCATATGGAGAAAACTATACCTGTTTTCCCCCGTGCAGGTTTGCATATCCCGGCAGTTTGTGGTAGACTATAGCGAAAGCTATGCGTCGGCTGACGCGATCACACATATATAATATGTATTGTTTGGAGATGCACCGCCATGTATGAACTCATCAACGACAAGACGCTCGCAGAATACGAAGCGTTTTTGCAGCAGCACCCCAAGGGCCATTTCGCCCAGAGCAGCCTCTGGGCAAAGCAGAAGCCCATGTGGGCCTGGAACGCCGTCGCCGTGCGCGGCGAGGACGGGAAGATCAAGGGCTCGCTGGCCCTGATGTCCCGCAAGGTGCCCGGCATCGGCCGGACGCTGCTATACGGCTGCCGCGGCCCGGTCTGCGATCTACGCGACCGGGAGACCTTTGCAGAGCTGCTCGAGGGTGCGAAGGCCCTCGCCAAACAGCAGAAGGCCTACGTCATCAAGATCGACCCCGACGTCCCCTCCTCCGACACGGCGTTCGCGGAAATGATGCGCTCGTTCGGCTTCCGATGCAAGGAGGGCGGCAAGAATTTTGAGGCCATCCAGCCCCGCTACGTCTTCCGTCTGAACGTCGAGGGCAAGACCGAGGACGAGCTCATGGCCGCCTTCCATCAGAAATGGCGCTACAACATCCGTCTGGCCGAGCGCAAGGGCGTGACCGTGAAGATCTGCGGCAAGGAGATGGTCCCGGCGTTCGCCGACCTGATGCTCACGACCGGCGTGCGCGACGGCTTCGTCACCCGCCAGCCGGAGTACTTTGCGAATATGCTCGATAACCTCGGCGAGCACGCGCGGCTCTACATGGCCTTTGACCCGGAGGGAACGCCGATCGCGGGCACGCTCGCCATCCACTACGGCGATAAGGTCTGGTATCTCTACGGCGCGTCCAGCAACGAGCACCGCAATCTGATGCCCAACTACCTGCTGCAGTGGCGCATGATCCAGTGGGCGGTCGAGACCGGCTGCCGGATCTACGACTTCCGCGGGGTCTCCGGCAATGTGTCGGAGGATAACCCGCTCTACGGTCTGTTCCGCTTCAAGCAGGGCTTCGGCGGGGCGTTCACCGAGTTCGTCGGCGAGGAGGATCTGGTCCTCTCCCCGTTCATCTACTGGGCCGTGGAGCACGGCACGTCGGTCTTCAAGGACCTGCGCAAGACCGTCTATCTCATCAAAAACCGCGGAAAAAAGTAAGGCAGGAGGCGCAGTATGAAAGCGTATGTCGTCGATTCCGCCGCCGTGCGGAGCAATCTGCAGCAGCTGCAAACCCGCGCGGGCAGCGCGGTTTTGTGGGCCGTCCTCAAGGGGGACGGCTACGGGCTGGGGCTTTTGCCGATGGCCGCCATCTGCCGGGAGGCCGGGGTCACGCACTTTGCCGTGACCGAGGTCAGCGAGGTCAGCCGCCTGCGCGCGGGCGGCTTTGCCGACGCTTCGATCCTGATGCTCCGCC
>SFHU01000066.1 GCA_004555535.1 Clostridiales bacterium | reverse complement strand
TTGCCTTGCGGCCGAGGCCGAAGCTTTGCGGAGGGACTTTCAGAGTAAACCGGCATGATGCCGGTTGCATTTCCGACCAAGTGATGAAAGTCCCGCTGCCTTGCGGCCGAGGCCGAAGCTTTGCAGAGGGCTTTCAGAGTAATAAAGAAAAAAGCAGTCTCAGAGCAGACCGCGCAGCGGTCTACGATGGAGACGGGCCTGATTCGCAAAGAAAGAATCCAGGTTCAAAATGGTATCAGACCGTATAAGCAACCAGGCGCCCGAGGAAAGCTCCTTCGGGCGCCTGTCCGTATTCCGTTATTCCCCGTCGCCGCTAAGGACGCTGCCCAGATTCAGCAGACCGGTCGTGTCCGTGCCGACAACGCCGGGCAGCTTGCCGTCCCAGCGCTCGGCGAGCGTGTTGGCGATGGTCTTTTCCGAGAGCTGCTCGTTGACCTTCTGCAGGCGGTAGGCTTCTGCGTCCGCGGCGAGCTTGACGGCGTCGGCCTGCGCCTGCGCGGCGATGCGCACACTCTCGGCCTCGGCCTCGGACTGCTTGATGGCGACCTGCTTCTCGCGCTCGGCCTGCGCGATGGCCGTCTCATTCTCGGTCGCGGCCTTCTTCTTGAGCTGCTCGGCGACCTGCTTGGATTCGACCGCGGAGATGAACTCGTCGGAGAAGTCGAAATCGATGATGTTGAAATCGGTGATCGAGATGCCGATGTCCGAGAGCTTGGCGTCCAGCTCATCGCGCATCTTGTCGGAGGACTCCGCGCGCTTGGAGATCAGCTCCTCCGCCGTGTACTGCGCGCAGACCGACTTGAGCACCTCGTGCGTCGCCGGGACGATCAGGTTGTCCTCGTAGGACAGGCCGGTCGTCTTGTAGATGGAGAAGGTCTTGTCCGTCTGCAGACGGTAGTTGACCGCCAGCGTCGCGGAGACCGTCTGGATGTCCTTGGAGAAGGCCTCCGTGCTCAGCTCCAGCTTCTTGACGCGGTTGTCGATGGAGATGATGCGCTGGACGAAGGGCAGCTTGAGGTGGATGCCCTCGGAAAGCGCGCTGTCCTCCACCTTGCCCATCGTCAGCAGGATGCCGGTGGAGCCGACCGGCACCGTCGCGAACGAGTTGACGCCCAGCACGCCGATGAGCACGACGACGAGCAGAAACACGATCCATTTTTTCATGATGATCTTCCTTTCGTTTCATGGGCCGCCCTGAACCTGGGCGCTCGGAGAACGGGCCGTTTCCCCCTCCGGAAGATGCCACGCTTACAGGGCCAGCAAATGGAACTGCGTGGCGGTGTAGTCGCCCAGCGGGAGCTTCGGCGCGATGCCGTGGTACATCAGCTCGTCGCCGCCATAGACGCGCCCCGTTTCCTCGTCGCGGTAGTCAAGCGCCGGGTCGAGGCCCGCAAGGCGCAGCAGCGCCGGCTTCGTGTTGGGCTGGGCGAGGGCGTGCACGTGCGTGACGACGGCCTCGCGGCGGTCGGGCGACACGCTCATGAACGCGCACTCGTTGCCCTCAAACGGCGAGCGCAGGCGGTAGAACGTGCCATAGAGCAGCACGGTCTGCATCGCCTTGACGCGCTCGTTGAGCCGCGCGATGGTCTCAAGCTCCTCCCTGGGCAGCTTCCCGAGGTCGAGCTCGTAGCCGTAGGTGCCGCCCATGGCGACGGCGGCGCGCGTCTCAAGCGGGGAGATGCGGCCCGTCTGGTGGTTCGGCACGGCGGAGACGTGCGCGCCCATCGTGGAGGGCGGGAAGACGAGCGAGGTCGCGTACTGGATGCGGCAGCGCATCCAGGCGTCGGTATCGTCGGAGCACCAGGCCTGCGGCATCAGGCACATGAGCCCCAGGTCGAAGCGCCCGCCGCCGCCGGCGCAGCTCTCAAAGAGCACGTCCGGGAACTGCGCGATGACGCGGCGCATGATGTCGTACAGGCCGAGGATGTAGCGGTGCCCGAGCTCCTTCTGCCGCGCGGCGGGCAGCGCCTCCGAACCCCACATGTTGATGTTGCGGTTCATGTCCCACTTGACGTAGTCGACGTTGCCGCGCCGCAGCGCCGCGCTGATGGCGTCGACAATGTAGTCGCGCACGTCCTGGCGGGAGAGGTCGAGCACGAGCTGATGGCGGGACTCGATGCGCATGCGGTTTCCGGCGTGGATGCACCAGTCCGGATGGGCGCGGTAGAGGTCGCTGTCCGGGGAGATCATCTCCGGCTCGACCCACAGGCCGAACTTCATGCCCAGCGCGTGGATCTTTTCGCTCAGACCCGAAAGGCCGTGGGGCAGCTTGCGCAGGTCGTCGACCCAGTCGCCCAGGGAGGAGTTGTCGCTGTCCCTGTGGCCGAACCAGCCGTCGTCGAGCACGAAGAGGTCGATGCCCACGTCGTGCGCCGTTTTGGCCAGGGAGAGCAGCTTCTCCTCGTCAAAGCCGAAGTAGGTTGCCTCCCAGTTGTTGATGAGCAGCGGGCGGTTTGTCCTCGCGTAGGGGCCGGTCGTGATGTGCGCATGCACGAGCGTATGCAGCTGGCGGCTCATGCCGCCCAGGCCCTCGGGGGAGTAGCAGAGGTAGGCCTCCGGCGTCTGGAAGGACGCGCCGGGCTCGAGCGTCCAGGCGAAGTCGACCGGCTGGATGCCCAGCTGCGCGCGGGCCATGCCGTGCTGGTCGACCTGAACGGAGGCGGCGAAGCTGCCGGAATAGCACAGAGCCATCGCGTAGACGTCGCCCTGCGTCTCATTCGCGCCAGGGGCGAGCAGCGCCAGGAACGGGCTGGTCTGCACGCTCGAGGCGCCGCGCGTCGTGGAGACGCCCTGGTCGCCCTGCACGAGCGGGCGCGTGGCGATCTGGCGCTCGCGCGCCCACGCGCCGCTGAGCGTCAGCAGGGAGAAATCGGCCTTTTCAAAGTCGACGCAGGCGCTGAGCGCGCGCTCGAGCACGAGGGGCGACGTGCCGCCGTTGACGATGCGCGCGCTGCGGGCGACGATGTCCGTATCGGCGTAGATCGTGTGGGCGAGCTCGACGGTCAGGCCGCTTTGCGCGTCGCGAAGGGTCAGCAGCAGCGTCTGCGCGCCCTCGCCGCGGGCGCAGGGCAGGCCGGGAAGCGCCGGCTTGCCGTCAAGGATCGTGTGGCCGGCGTAGCGCAGGTCGAGCGCGGCGGTGCCGTCGCCGTGGCGCACGGCGAGCATGCCCTCGCGCAGGTCGCCGCCGCCCATGACCGGGCACTCCTGGGGCAGCAGGTCCAGCGGCGTCTCGTGCAGGGAGAAGCTCTCGTCCGTGTACGGGCACAGGCGGGAGAGCAGATCGTCCGAGACGGTGCGCACCCGGCGGCCCCAGTACAGGTGCAGCGGATACGCGCCCGCCGCGAGGCGGAGGATATAGCTGATGCGGTCGTTGGAGAGATGGAAGCAGCGGGTGCTTTCCTCGAAGATGATGGGCATAGACAGCCTCCTCGTTCCGGCCGCTTGACGCGGCGAGATCACGTCATCAGTATAGGAAAAAACAGCCGCCATGTCAATCTAAACCGGCATGATGCCGGTTGCATCACCGACGAAATGTCATAAATCCCGTCGCCTTGTGGCCGAGGCCAAAGCTTTGCAGAAGAGCCTACAGAGTAATTGCGCAAAAGCGCGGCAATCGCGCGGCGCAAAAAAGCCTCCCCTGCCGAGGGGGAGGCGCAGGCTGTCGGCATCATGGAGGGAAAGCTCCGGGAGTGGCGCGAAGGGGGGACGGATCGCCCAGCCTATGCTCATTTCTCCGTGATGATCTTCTTGAGGTCGGCCACGGCCGCCTTCGTCTCCTCGGAGGAGGAGAGCTGCTTGGTGATCTTGTCGCAGGAGTTGATGATCGTCGAGTGGTCGCGGCCAAAGGCGTCGCCGATGCGCGGCAGGCTCAGGCCGGTCATCTCGCGCGTCAGATAGACGGCCATGTGGCGCGCCTGGGCGATCTCCTTCTTGCGGGAATCGCCGCGGACCTGCGTGGCGCTCAGCCCGTAATACTCCGCGACGCAGTCGATGATCACATCGGGCGTGATGCGCTTGGGGTCGCGGACAACCGCGATATCCTTGAGCGCGTGAGCGATGACCTCCTCGTTGATCTCGCAGTGGTTGAGGCGCGCGTAGGCGCTGACGCGCGTGAGCGAGCCCTCGAGCTCACGGATGTTGCTCTCGATGCGCCCGGCGATCTGCTCGAGCATTTCATAGCTGATCTCGATGCCCTCGTTGTCGGCCTTCTTGCGCAGGATGGCGACGCGGGTGTCGAAGTCCGGCTTCTGGATGTCGGCGACCAGGCCCCATTCAAAGCGCGAGCGAAGCCGCTCCTCCAGGCGCGCGATTTCCCGCGGCGGCTTGTCGGAGGAGATGATGATCTGCTTGCCGGCGCTGTGCAGGGCGTTGAAGGTGTGGAAGAATTCCTCCTGCGTGGAGTCGCGGCCCGCGATGAACTGGATGTCGTCGAGCATCAGCACGTCGACGTTGCGGAAGCGGCTGCGGAATTCGACGTTCTTGTTGTTCTTGATGGCGATGACCAGCTCGTTGGTGAACATCTCGCTGGGCAGGTAGAGCAGGCGCATGTTCGGGAAATGCTCCTGGATGAAATGGCCGATGGCGTGCATCAGGTGCGTCTTGCCCAGGCCGACGCCGCCATAGAGGAACAGCGGGTTGTAGGCCACGCCCGGCGCCTCGGCGACGGCCAGCGAGGCCGCGTGCGCGAAGCGATTGGAGGAGCCGACGACGAACGTGTCAAACGTCGATTTCGGGTTGAAGCTGTTGACCCCCTGCAGGGTGGTCTGCTCCTCCTTCTTCTGGCGCTCCTGCCAGGCGATGCGGTCGCTGACGCTCATCAGCTCGATGGTCATCTCATGCCCGACGACCTGGCTGACCGCCTCGGTGATCATGAGCATATAGCGCGTGCGGACGGTCTTCTCGGTGAACTCGCTGATGACCTCCAGGGCCAGCTTGTCGTCCGTCACATAGACGGGCTTGAGCGGCTGGTCGATCCATGTCTTGTAGGAGACGTCCGCCAGCTCCTCGCGCAGCAGGGCCTTGGCCTTGTCCCAGATTTCCACATGATCCATGTCGGATGATCCTCCGTTTATCTTTTGCGCCGCGCGGGGCGGCGGACTTGATCTGCATGGCGCTTCGGTTTTCCACAGCTTGTCCACATATCCCTGTGGGGAAGCTGTGGACAGCGCCCCCTGCATCCACAGAATGTGGATAACGGGGATAACTTGTGGATAACTTTTTCCGGCAGTGTCCCCATGATATCAAAAAAAAGCCCTGTTTTCAAGGGTTTTTCGGGAATTCGTTTTGAGTGAAAAATGCAATTTATCCACAGCCTCCCTGCCGGGAGGAGAGGGGTTGTCCACAATATCCTGTGGAGCGGGGCGGCGGCTGTCCACAATTTTTTCGCAGGATCAGTCATTTTCCGTCATTTTTCCGTAAAGTTGTGTAAAAATCTGACGGGGAAATTTCTGACGCCACGGGGGAGAGAAGATGGCCGGCGGCGTGGGCAGGGAAAATGCGATGGCGGGGGATGGCGGAAAATGTCACAGATATCCCCCATCCACGCCGAGCGTCTGGCCGGTGATGAAGGCGGCGCGGGGCGAGAGCAGGAACGCGACGGCCTGCGCGACGTCCTGCGGCGTGCCCAGGCGGCCAAGCGGTGTCTCCTGCGCGAGGGCGGCCTTCGTCTCCTCGCTGTGCTCGTCCATCATGCGCGTGTCGATGACGCCGGGGGCGACGCAGTTGGCGCGCACGCCGCTGGGCCCCAGCTCTTTGGCCAGCGCCTGCGTCAGGCCGATGAGCGCCGCCTTGCTCGCGGAATACGCCGCCTCGCAGGAGGCGCCCGCGCGGCCCCACATGCTCGAGATCGTGACGATCGCGCCGCTTCTTCGGGAGACCATGCCCGGCGTCAGCGCGCGGCAGAGGTAGAACGCCCCGGAGACGTTGACCTCCATGACCCGGCGCCACTGCGCGTCCGTCATGTCGCACAGCAGGCCCGTATAGGACACGCCGGCGCAGAGCACGAGCGCGTCCACGCGATGATATAGCGCGAGAATCTCTTCGCACATGCGCGCGCAGTCCGCGCTGTCCGCCAGGTCGCAGCGGCAGGCATGGGCGTCCATGCCCTGCGCGCAGAGCTGCTGCGCGAGCGCCTGCGCCCGCGCAAAGCCCTCGTGCCCGTGCAGCAGCACGGTGTAGCCCTCCTGCGCGAGGATCTGCGCGCAGGCCGAGCCGATGCCCCCGGAAGCGCCCGTGACGAGCGCGACTTTTTTCGCCATGCTCTCTCTCCTTGTTGACGAACCGCTCGTGCGCGGTTATGATAGGGTCAACCCATTCTTTTTTCGGAGGTTGACCGGTATGGCATTGCAGATTTATTGCGGCAAGGGCTTTGACACTCAGAAGGCGGAGCGCTTCTTCAAGGAGCGGCGCATCGCCTATCAGCGCGTGGACGTGCTCAAATACGGCATCGGCCGCCGCGAGCTGGAGAGCGTCGCGGCGGCCGTCGGGCTCGATGCGCTTTGCGACCGGGAGAGCAAGGCCTTCCGCGAGAGCGTCATCGCCTATACGCAGGACAGGGA
This sequence comes from Clostridiales bacterium, assembly GCA_004555535.1. GTDB lineage: Bacteria > Bacillota > Clostridia > Christensenellales > Aristaeellaceae > Ventricola. The sequence continues at coordinate 8,610 of SFHU01000066.1, read as the reverse complement.
GACGATCCTCGCCGGGCTGCTCGAGCGCCCGCAGCTGCTGCGTCTGCCCCTCGTGCGCAACGGGCGGCTGGCGACGGCGGGCTTCTGCCCGGAGGTCTGGGAGCGCTGGAAGGCCGAGGGGAAGCTCTGATTTATTCCCCGGCGAGCGTCGCGCCCGCCGCGAGCCCGGCGTAAACGCCGCCCAGCTCGACAAGCTCCCTGTGCGTGCCGCGCTCGAGAATGCCATGCTCGCCGATGACGACAATCTCATCGGCGTTTTTGATGGTCGAAAGCCTGTGCGCGATGACCAGCGTCGTGCGGCCCTTGGCCAGGCGGTCAAACGCGGCCTGAATCTTGCGCTCGGTCGCGGTATCCAGCGCGCTGGTCGCCTCGTCGAGGATCAGCACGCGCGGATTCTTGAGGAAGATGCGCGCGATGGAGACGCGCTGTTTCTGTCCGCCGGAGAGCAGGATGCCGCGCTCGCCGACGATCGTGTCGTAGCCCTCGGGCATGTTCATGATGTCCTCGTGGATTTCGGCGAGCTTCGCCGCCTCGACGACCTCCTCCATCGTCGCGCCGGGCTTGCCGTAGCGGATGTTTTCGAGGATCGAGCCGGCGAAGAGGAAGACGTCCTGCTGGACAATGCCGATGCTGCCGCGCAGGTCGGCCAGCCTGATCTTTCGGATATCCTTGCCGTCAAGGGTGATGGTGCCCTCCGTCGCCTCGTAGAAGCGGGGAATCAGCTGGCAGAGCGTCGTCTTGCCGCCGCCGCTCGGGCCGACCAGCGCGAGCATCTCGCCCGGGCGGATGTGCAGGTTGACGTGCTCGAGCACGGCGTCCTTCTTCTCGTCGTAGGTGAAGGTCACGTCGTTGAAGGCGATGTCGCCGTCGACGTGGTCAAGAGGCTGCGCGTCGGGGCTGTCGACGATGTCCGGCGTCTCGTGCATGATCGCGCGGAAGCGCTGGAAGCCCGCCATGCCCTGCGTGAATTGCTCGGTGAACTGCGTCAGCTTGCGGATGGGGCTTTGCACGCTGGCGACGTACATGTTGAAGGTCACCAGCGTCGCGATGTCCATCCTGTTTTTCATGATCAGATAGCTGCCCACGCAGATGACCGACAGGCTCATCAGGTTCATCATCAGCTCCGTGCCGGAGAAGAAGCCCGCCATGACCTTGTAGTATTCCTTGCGCGAGATGACGTATTCGCTTGTGCAGCGGGAGAACTTCTCGATCTCCTCGTGCTCGTTGCAGAAGGCCTTGGCCACGCGGATGCCGGAGATCGAGCTCTCGATCTCGGCGTTGATGCCCGCGATGCGCTGCTTGACGGCGCGGCTGGCCGCCATCATCCGACCGCGGCGGTAGGCGACAAACCCGACGATCAGCGGCACGGCGATCATCAGCACGAGCGCGAGCGTCCGCTGGATGCGCCAGACGACGATGAACGAGCCGATGAGCGTGACGAGGGAGATGAACAGGTCCTCCGGGCCGTGGTGCGCCAGCTCCGTGATGTCAAACAGGTCGGTCGTCACGCGGCTCATCAAAAGGCCCGTGCGGTTTTTGTCGTAGAAGCTGAAGCCGAGCTTCTGCATGTGCGCAAAGATCGCCGAGCGCATGTCCGCCTCAATGCGAACGCCCATCATGTGGCCCAGGTAGGCGACGAACCACTGCGCCGCCGTGCGCAGGAGGAACAGCGCGAGCATCGCGAGCATGACGAGCACGAATGTGCGCATCAGCTGGTTGGGGATGTAGTCGTAGAGCACCTTGCGCGTCACGGCGGGGAACAGGATGTCGACCAGCGCGATGAGCAGCGCACAGAGCATATCCAGCGTGAACAGGCCCAGATGCGGCTTGTAGAACGCGGCGAACTCGCGCAGCGCGCCGCGCTTGGGCGCGGCCTTTTCCTCGAAGGCCGCGCGGGGGGACGGATTGCTATTCATGGCTTCCTCCTTGTGTCACCGGCCGGATCCACCTGCCCGAGCGCATGTGCAGCCCGTAGACGACGCATTTGAGCACGTCCTCGGAGAGATACATCACCAGATACGTCGCCGGGACGCTCCAGTGAAGCAGCAGGCCTGCGGCGCCGGTTGCCGGCAGACCGATCAGATACAGAGACAGCGAGTCGACGATCAGCCCGAAGCGGGTGTCTCCGCCCGCGCGGAAGATGCCGACCACCAGAATCAGCGGAATGTTGCGCAGCGTCATCTCCAGCGCATAGATGATCAGCACCGCGGCGGCGTCCTGCCGCACGGCGCTCGATACGCCGAAGAGCGAGAGCAGCGGCGTGCGCAGCAGCAGCACGCCGCCGCCGATGAGCACGGAGAAGCCGATGGTCAGCGCCAGGTGGCGCCGGGCGCAGTCCTTCGCGCGGGCGATCTCGCCCTGACCGATGAAGCTGCCGATCATCACCGCGCAGGAGGAGCACAGCCCCATGAACGCGACGCTCGTCAGATCCTCGATGGATTTGACGACCGTGATGGCGGCATAGGCGCCCGTGCCCATGTGCCCGAACACGGCGCTGTACATCAGGTTGCCCATCGACCAGACCGTCTCGTTGAGCAGCGCGGGCGCGCTCACGCGCACATACTCGCGCACAAACGGCGCGTCGATATCCAGCAGCGACGCAAGCGGCGCGCGCAGCATCGTCCTGCGCGACCAGCCCGCGCCGTAGATCACCAGCGCGTTGACCGCCGCCGCCAGCACGGAGGCGATGGCCGCGCCGCACACGCCCAGCGCCGGAAAGCCGCACAGGCCGAAGATCAGCAGGGCGTTGAAGACGATGTTGACCGCAACCGAGGCGATGGCCCCGGCGAACGGGATGACGACCCGCTGCGTGCTCTGCAGCAGCGTGCCGCCCGCGCGCGCGAGCGCCTGGAAGGGATAACCCAGCGCGATGACGCGCAGGTAGATAACGCCCAGGGCGATGGCCTGCGGGTCGGTTGAAAACAGGCGGATGATTCGCTCGGGCATGAGCAGCGCCGCGGCCATGAACGCCGCGGATACGAAAAGAGAGCCGCCCGTCAGCAGCCCATAGGTGCGATGGATGCCGCGCGTATCGCCCGCGCCGAAATACTGCGCGATGAAGACGGAGGCGCCGCTTCCGAAGCCGAAGAGCACGATTGTGAAAAACCACGTCCACTTGCCCGCCATGCCCACCGCCGCCAGCGGCGTATCCCCCAGCGCGCCGATCATCAGCGTGTCGATCAGCGTGAAGGAGGAGAACAGCAGGTTTTGCAGCGTCACGGGCACGGCGATGGAGAGCATCGTGCGCGTAAAGGAGGAGTAATGCATAATCCCTTTCCCCGCCGTCTCGGGCGGCTGTCGCCGGGCGCTCAGCCCTTCTGGCTGACGAGCACCTGGAAGACCGGGCTGTGCTCGGAGATGAACGGCCCGTCCTGTACGAAGAAGAGCATGCCCGTCACGGGCGTCTTGAGCACCTCGCGCACCGCGCCGTCGCAGGGATTCATCAGGAAGGCGAGCTGCTCGCCCCGGCGCACATGCGCGCCCGCGAACTTGATGCGGCGCATGAGGCCCGCGCTGGAGGCGGAGACCGTCACGATGTCGTCGTTGGTGATAATGGAGGCGGTATGGCCGGGGGTCGTCTCGCTGCGGATGATGCCGCGCCCGTTGAGGAAGCGGATGATCGCGCGCAGCGTCTGGTCGGCGGCGTTTTCGTCGATCTCGCGCGTCTTGCCGGCGTAGAGGGAATACGCCTGCGTGCCGGAGAGCTGCCAGACGTAGTTGAGCGTCGTCTGGTCGTAGCTGCGCGGCGTGCGCACGTAGACGTAGGGCAGGCCGAACTCGCAGCCCAGCTCCGGATTCTGCCGCCCGGTGTCCATCATGCGCACGTGAGGGATGAAGGAGCCCGGCTGGTAGAAGCTGGTCAGCTGCACGCCGTAGTGATACGCCTTCAGACGCTCAAAGAGCGCGCCTGCGATGCGCTCGGTTGTCGAGCCGTTCTCGTCGCCCGGAAAGCGGCGGTTGATGTCCATGTTCTCCGGCGCCCAGAGGCGGGTGCCGGCGTTCATCGAGAAGCCGATGGCCGTGGGCACGACCATCACGCTCTTGCCCGGCATGATGCCGCCGTCGCGCTCGACCTCGCGCAGAAACGCGACCAGCCGCGCGCAGACGTAGAGCTGCTGCACCTCGTCGCCGCGCAGCGCGCCCAGCACGACGCAGCTCTTCTCGCCCTTGCCGAAGCGATAGCCCAGAATATCCATGTCGTCGCGGAAATAGGACGGCACGGTGAACAGAATGTCCTTTTTCATAGCCCTTCCTCCCGGAGGGCACTCATGCCCTCCTTCGGTTTTTCAGCGCTCAGGCCTCGCCCCGCCGCCTGAGCAGGCGCGCGATCAGCGTGCCGGGATAGACGGCGGAGTAGCTGCGCTGGCTGAAGACGAGCCCGGCGCAGGGCGCCTTGATCTCCTCGCGCACGACGCCCTCGAGCGCGTCGATGATCCGCCCGAGGATGCGCCCCTCCTGCACCCACTCGCCGATGCAGTCCTCCGGGACGTAGACGCCCGGATGCTCGCAGGTCACGCGCAGAACGTCCTCCTGCGTGCGGATGGTGGGGATCTCCTCCTGCGCGCGGGGCGGCTCCACGGCGCTGCCCGTCCACAGCCCCATCTCGCGCAGCTTGCAGAAGATGCCCTCGACGACGCGGCCGGCGATCTCCTGCGGCTTTCTGCGCCGCTCGTCCGCCTCCAGGATCATCGCGGGGGTGCCCAGGCCGCAGAGCGCGCCGGTCAGCGAGGCCTCGTAGGCCGTCTTCTCCGGGTAGATCCAGATCAGCTCGGGACAGAGCGCGCGCGCCTGCTCTGCGAGCTGCGCCGCGCTGGCGGCGTTTAAGCGAACCTCGTAGAGCTCGCTCTTGTTCTGCGTGCTGGCGTGGATGTCGAGCACGAGATCGGCGCCGCGCATGTCCTGCACGAGCTGGTAGCAGACGCTCTCCAGCGGCGTGCCGTCGGGCGTACCGGGGAAGGCGCGGTTCATGTCCAGCCGCGTGCTGGCGGGGACGAGGCGCTCGCCGATATCCAGGCCCAACGGGTTGAGCATCGGGTAGACGTCGACGATGCCGTGCAGGTGCTCCTGCTGCTCCATGATGCGGGAGACGACGCCGAAGGCGATGAGCTGGCCCATCATCTCGTCTCCGTGGATACCCGTCGCGATGCACACCCGGCCCGCCGCGCCCTCGCCGGGCATATACCGGCACCGGCGGACGGTCCATTTCTCCTCGATGGGCATGGCGACGCTCGCCACCGTGGTGATTTGCCTGATGACCGCCAAATTCGTCCCTCACCTTCAAAAAAGGGAGATGCACCTCTCCCCTGTATTGCTCCTCAAATCCTATCACAAACCGGCGCGATTTGCAAGCAAAAGAGAATTATGCTATACTGTTTTCATCCACGGGGAAAATAAGGAAGTCCCTGCCGGGCGCTCCCCGGGCCTGCCCGTCCAACCTGACAAAGGAGAGTCATCGATGAAGATTGGCCTGTTTACCGATACGTTTTACCCCGAGATCAACGGCGTGGCGACCTCGTGCCTGACGCTGGAGCGCGAGCTGACGCGCCGCGGGCATGAGGTGCACGTCTTCGCGCCCAAGTGCAAGGGCTGGGAGGAAAACCAGCGCGAGGGCATCCACTACATCGCCTCCGCGCCCTTTGTCGCGCTCAAGGACCGCAACTTCGCCTTCCCCACGCCCATCACGAGCTGGGAGGCGGTCAAGCTCGACTTCGACGTCGTGCACACCAACAGCGAGTTCGTCATGGGCGCGTTCGGCCGCCACGTCGCCCACAGCAACGGCAGCGCGCTCGTGCACACCTATCACACCGTCTGGGAGGACTATACCTATTATATTACCCATGGCGTCGCCGACGAGGCCGCGCGCAAGATCGCGCGCAAGTATTCGCAGTGGTGGTGCGACCGGTTTGACCGGGTCATCACGCCGACGGCGAAGACCCTCTCCCTGCTGCATAAGTACGGCGTGACCACGCCCATCGACGTCATCCCCAGCGGCATGGACATCGCCCGCTTCGCTCCGGAGCGCCACAGCGCGCAGGAGATCGAGGCGGCGCGCGCGGACTGCGGCGTGCGCCCGGGCGAGCGCGTGCTGCTCAACATCGGGCGCATCGCGCGGGAGAAGAACCTGGAGCGCGTGATGCGCGTCTTCCCCGCGCTGCATGAGCGCCATCCCGACGTGCGCTTTGTGATCGTCGGCGAGGGGCCGCAGCGCGAATACCTGGGCGAAATGGCCGCGCAGCTGGGCGTCGCGGACGCCGTCTCGCTCCCCGGCCCGAAGCCCTGGGAGGAGATCGACCGCTATTACGCGATCGGCGACGTCTTCGCCAGCGCCTCCCGCTCCGAGACGCAGGGCCTGACCTATGTCGAGGCGATGGCCTCCGGCCTGTGTGTCTGCGCCGTCAACGACGAGTGCCTGGACGGCGTCATCGAGGACGGCGTCTCCGGCATCCTGACGCAGGACAGCGACGAGGCGCTCCTCGCCGGATTGCTTCGCGCCTTCTCGGACGAGGGCCGCGCCATCGCGCAGCGCGCGCCCGGATACGCCCGGCCCTTTGGCACGGAGGTCTTCGCCGAGCGCGTCGAGGCATGCTACCTCAAGGCGATTGAGGCGAAGAAGGAAAAATAATCAGGCGGCCGAGGCCGCTTCAGACCGTTGACAAAAGCGTTTTCTCTCCCAGAAGGGGAGAGAAAACATTCAATGATTCCTTGAAGAAGAGTTTCATTGGATCAGGAATATCGGATCAGGAATATCCGCTTATGTCGACAAGCTGAAGGCGGCCGATGGCCGCCTTTTTTGATTGCGCTCCGGCTTTGCACAGGAAACCCGTCTCAATCGTATGAGACTGTTTTTCTGATCGCTTTGCGATGGGGAAACGTTGGGCTGCCGACCCGGGGCGCTGCTCCGGACCCCGCAAGGGATTTCATCCCTTGACCCTTCTTCGCTTTGCGCGCAGGAAAGCGTTTTGGGCGTGAATCGGGAGAATTCTTTTTTATTCAGCCCATTTTTCATTCATTCTGTACAAGATTCGACGATCTGTGCTATACTGTTTCCATGACAGAAGGCTGAAGGGGGAAACCGGATGGAAGAATTGCAGGGCAAACACCTTGACCTGAGCGTAGACAAGCCGGAGCTGCTGCAGAGGGTTGCCCATGCGCTTTCCTCGCCTGTGCGGCTGCAGATCATGCAGGCGCTGGGCAAGCGCAGCATGAACGTGGGCGAGCTGGCGCAGACGCTCAATATCCCGATGTCCACGACGGCGCTGGCCGTCAAGACGCTCGAGGAGACTGGCATCATCACCACGGAGACGCAGCCCGGCGCGCGCGGCGCCATGAAGCTGTGCAGCCGCCGGATCGATACGCTGTCCGTCACGCTGGCGCCTGCCGGCGAATCGCAGACGAGCATGCTCGTCATGCAGATGCCCATCGGCGGCTACAGCGCCGCCACGGGCATCCGCCCGACCTGCGGCCTCGCCGGGGACACCAACTACATCGGCGAGATGGACGATCCCTCCGCGTTTTACGGAACCGGACGCTTTGACGCTCAGATCATCTGGCTGCGCCAGGGCGCGCTCGAATACCGCTTCTCGCTGCCGCGCAAGTCCGCCATGCTCTACGACTGGCTGGAGATCTCCTTTGAGGCCTGCTCCGAGGCCCCGATGTACAGGGACCCCTGGAAGAGCGATATCAGCGTCTCCCTCAACGGGCGCCTGCTGGGCGTCTGGACGTCCCCCTGCGACTGCGGCGGCCGCCGCGGCAAGCTGACCCCGGCCTGGTGGTCGGAGCTTTCCACGCAGTTCGGCTTCCTCAAGACCTGGCATGTGGACGCGCAGGGCTGCTTCCTGGACAACAAGCGCATCAGCGACGTCACGCTCGAAAGCCTCGCGCTCTGGGAGGACGATTTCCTGAGCCTGCGCATCGAGGCCGCGCCGGATGCCGCCAACGCGGGCGGCCTCAACCTCTTCGGCGAGCGGGTGCACCGGGATGAGCGCGTGATGGAGGATGTGCGCCCGGAGAGCTTTGACGGGTTCTTCGAGGCGGCGGCGTCCCGCGGTGAGCATGTGCGTCTGGCGGTCTTTGCGCTGCCCGGCGGTCTTCTGCGTCATCATCTGACGCAGTTCCATGCAGGCCTCTTTGAGAGCCGGGTAGTTGGCTTTCAGCCCGCCCATCTGAAGGAAACTCCACATGGTGTCAATCATGTCGTTTTCGAGTCGAGTATTATCAATTGCTCCCATAGAATTCCTCCTGCTTTTTGGTTGTTCTTCCATGACATGAACGATAAATAGGATAGATAATGACTGGCTGTCTTTCACATATCATCGGATAACGACAAATGCCGTTATAGCAGAATTCACAACTTTCTGTTATACACTCAAAATATTGACCATAAAACTCTGCCATTTCAGCGAGTTCTCTCTCAGTCATCATAACGCATAGTCCTCTATAGCGATACCGTACCGGGCCAGTGTATAGTGAATGCGGTCATCAATAGAAGCGTAATTAAACACGCAATTGATGTTGTAGTACAAGTCTTCGATACAAGCATCAATGATATGTGGCGCGAGTTCAGAATCCGGGATATGGAAAATCTCGCTCAGTCGGAACAGAACTTTCTGC
>SFHU01000065.1 GCA_004555535.1 Clostridiales bacterium | reverse complement strand
GGCGATTCGGAATCTGTCACATTCACGAACATCCCTGTTGGAGCAAAGTATACTGTTGAAGAGACGCTGAATGAAAATGGTAAAGCGGTCGGTTCTGTAACGAGGAATCTTTACGCCCCGTCTACTAATGGTGTAGTGAGTGGTACTATCGCTGCGACTAATGCTGATGCGGTTATTACCAACACCTATTCGACCGAAATCGATACTGGTGTGAGCACCGACACGATGCCGTACATCCTGCTGATGGCGTTCGTCGCGATTCTGGCTGTGGCCTTCGTCGCGAAGAAGCGCTCCGTCAACGAGTAATCGGCTGATCTGACATCCCCGAAAGGGGAGACGGACAAAACTGTCTGGCCGGGCACTCCCGGAGGGCGGCTTCGCCCTCCGGGTTTCCCGGTTTTGATTCTACCGGCATGATGCCGGCTGCATTTCCGACGACATGCTGCATGTCCCGTCGCGCTGCGACCGGGGCCGGCGCTTTGCAGAGGGATTGACAACGTAATGCTGAGAAAGGGCGGCGCGCGGGCGCCGTGCGCGGAATATGGCTCGAGCTTTCCTGAAATTCTGCGACGGGCTGCTGAGCGCGTTCGTGGCGCTGGTGCTGCTGGTGGCCGGCTGCTACGCGGGCTATGCCCTCTGGGACAACCAGCAGATCTATGCGGCGGTCGATAACGCCCAGGCGGATCTCCTCCGTGTCAAGCAGGAGGCGGGCGAGGATCGTGGGAAGCTCTTTGAGGACATGCGCGCCATCAACCCGGACGTGCGCGCCTGGCTGACGCTCGACAACACGATGATCGATTACCCCGTCGTGCAGGGGCCAAACAACTACGCGTATCTCAATACGGATGTCTATGGCAACTTCGCCCTCGCGGGCAGTATCTTCGCGGATTCCCGATGCGACCCGGACTTCCGGGATGGCTACACGCTGGTGCACGGGCATCACATGGCCGAGCGGAAGATGTTCGGCGACCTGGATTTATACAAGGACAAGACCTTCTTTGAGGAAAACAGAACGGGCTCTCTGATCCTGGAGGACAGGGCCTACTCGCTTTTGACCATCGCCTGTCTGGTGGTCGCGGCCAATGATAGCATTATCTTCAGGCCGGACTATTGGAGGGATGACATAGAGGAGCCGCTGCGCTGCGCCCGCAGCCTCGCGATGCACTACGACGACGTGCAGATCGAGCGCCTGCTCGCGCAGAACGAGGCGGCGAAGACCGGCGCTCGTCCGCCCCAGATTCTGGTGCTGGCGACCTGCTCGAGCGAATATGACGACGCGCGAACCGTTTTGCTGGCTGAAATGATCGAGGTTCAGCCGGAGGAAGAAAAGGAGGAAGAAATTTGATGAAGAGGAAATTTCTTGGCGCGCTGCTGCTGGCGGCGCTGCTCGCCCTCGCCGTGACGGCCTGCGCGGCGCAGACCCCGGCCACGCTCGCCCTCGACATCGAGGTGCAGCAGGAGGGGCGCTCTCCCAAGCCCATCGACTATACGGTTCGCCTGACGGCCGACGGCGCGTCCACCCCCATGCCCGCCGGGCAGACGGGCGGCAGCTATGACGTGACCATCAATGGCCCCGGCACGCTCACGTTCCCGGCCATCACCTATGACCACGTCGGCACCTACACCTACACGATCCGCCAGCTCAAGGGCGACGTCGAGCGCTGCACCTATGACGACTCGGAGTATACCGTGACCGTCTACGTGCACAACACGCCCGACTTCTCGACGTTTGAGACGACGGTCGTCTTCCACGAGATGGACGGCGGCCCCAAGCCGAACAACGACCTCTTCAAGAACGTCTACACCCCGGCCCCGGCCAACGGCAACGTGACGCCGACCGGCGTCGCCGACCATTGGCCGAAGTTCCTCGCGGGCAGCGCGGCGCTCTTCGCCGTCAGCGGTGTGCTCGCGCTCAACCTCCGACGCAAGGAGGAGGAGCCTGTCGCCGAAACGGGCGCTTTCGACGGGGAGGATTCGGATGGGGACGCATAAAGAAAAACAACCGCGCGGGAAAATCCGCGTGCCGGTGGCGCTCATGCTCGTGCTGTGCATGAGCGCCGCCGTGTTTCTGGGCGCGCTGGGCGTCTATGGCTACACGCAGGAGCGGGACGGCGCGGGCTTTTATGGCAGCCTCTCCGGCGCGAAGCAGAGCGCGCCGCAGGCGACGCCCGAGGCCGACCTGCTCTTCGTGCCCCGGCGCGAGGCGGCGCAGACCGCGGACGAGGCGGCGCAGACCGCGGACGAGGCGGTGCAGACAGCCGGCGAGGCGCAGCCGCTGCCCGTCTTCCGCCCGCAGGGCGCGGCGACTGATGACGAGGCGCAGACTGAGGAGGACGATGCCCCTGCCGCGCCGACGGGCCCCCTCTCGGAGGTCGATTTCGACGCGCTGCGCGTGACCTGCCCGGACATCGTCGGCTGGATCGAGATTCCCGGCACGGTGATCGATTATCCGATCGTGCAGGGCGAGGACAACGTCTTCTATCTCAAGCATCTGCCGGATGGCACGGCCAACGTGAACGGCTCGATCATGATGGATCAGGTCAATTCCCCGGTCTTCGCGGACGACGTGACCATCCTGCACGGGCATCACATGCGCAGCGGCGCGATGTTCGGGGATCTTGACGAGTATGAGCGCGAGGCGTATTACCTCGAGCATCCGATGATGCGCCTGTATACGCCCGCGGGCGACTATGACGTCGCGATCTTCGCGGCCTACTCCGTCGACGGCGCGACCTTCGCCTATCCGACGGTCTTCTCCGGCCGGGAGGGGTTTGAGGCGTTCCTGCATCGCGCGCGCACGAGGTCGTATTTTCAGACGGACGTCGAGGTCGAGTACGGCGACAGGATTCTGATGCTCTCGACCTGCGCGTATGCCTATGAGAATGAGCGGTTCCTCGTCGTGGGGAAGATCCTGGAGGAATAAGGATTGCAGGAAGGGCTCTCCCGAAAGGGAGGGCCTTTTCTTGCTCAAAAGCGGAGGAAAAGCGCGAAGCGAAGAAGGGTCAAGGGGCCAAGCCCCTTGCGGAGTCTGGGACGGCGCCCCGGGCGGGTTTGGGCGGCAGCCCAACGGAGCCCAATCCATCAAAGAAAAAAGCAGTCTCAGAGCAGACCGCAAAGCGGTCTACGATTGAGACGGGTTATGAGCGCAAAGGCTGCGAGAAGTCTCTCTGCAAAATGCATACATGATTTCAGAATCCCTCTTTTTGCGTCTGGGGAGACGCGCTCCGCTGGGCAAGAGGGATCAGGGGGGATTTCGATTTCCCCCCTTAGATCCCTCTTGACTCCCTATAACCCCCTTGAACCGACCAGGGCTGTGGCCCTGGACCCGGGGCTGGGAACAGGCTATGTGGTTGGAATGCTGTTTTGAGAGGGGCGTGAGTGAGACGGAAAGTTTGTGGGGTATTCTTCTGCTTCAGCACTGTATTCCCATTCAATCCCAGCCCCTTGACAGAAAAACGGCCCATGCGCTACAATAAGAAAGTTATTCTGGGGAAGGAAGGGGAAACGCCGTGCTCGATTACCTGCAGACCCTGTTTCGCGAGCCGCTCGCCTTTTTCGATCAGGCGATTTTCCGCGTGCTCGCGGTGCTCATCGGCCTTTGCTGCCATGAATGGGGGCATGCGATGGCGGCCTATCGCTGCGGCGATGACACGGCGAAGCGCGCCGGGCGGCTGACGCTCAACCCGCTGGCGCATCTGGATCCCGTGGGCGCGCTGCTGATGTTCTTCGTCGGCTTCGGCTGGGCCAAGCCCGTGCCGGTCAACCCGTATCGCTTTCAGGGCGACCGCCGCAAGGCCGATCTTGCGGTCTCCCTCGCGGGCATCACGGTCAACCTGATCCTCTTCCTGCTCTTCACGTATCTGGCCGCGCTGTGCAGCGCGTTCATGTGGCGCGCCGACGTCGTGCGCGAGGTCGGGCTGAGCACGCTGGTCAGCTATCGCTATAACGCTGTCTGGTCGGTGATCTCCGGCACGGCGGCGGAGGATTTCGGCGGCCTGATCGCCGTGCGCTGGCTCGTGCCGTTTGTGCGGCTGTTTGCGTATACGGCGCTGGTCAACCTGAATCTCGCGGTCTTCAACCTTCTGCCGCTGCCGCCGCTGGACGGGTATCACGTCTTCAACGACATCGTCTTTAAGGGCCGGTTTCATCTCTCCCCGCAGGCGTTTCGCATCGGCATGCTCGTCGTGCTCGTGCTCTCCGCGCAGGGCATCCTGGGGAGGATCATCAGCGCGGCGGTCTATCCGGCGCAGGCGGCCGTGCTCTGGCCTGTCCGGGCGATCTGGGGGTAAGCGATGGCGGTTTATGTTTCGCTCAGGCAGTTCGAGGGCCCGCTCGACCTGCTGCTCCACCTGATCACCCGCGCGAAGGTCGACATCAAGGATATCTTCGTCTCGGAGATCACGGAGCAGTATCTCGAGTCGATGCAGGGCGTCTCGGAGCTCGATATGGACACGGCCAGCGAGTTTCTGACCATGGCGGCCATGCTGCTGGAGATCAAGAGCCGGGCGCTGCTTCCGCGCGCGCCGGAGCCCGCGGAGGATGGGGAGGAGACGCCGGAGCAGGCGCTCATCCGCCGCCTGGAGGAATACAAGCTCTACAAGGAGAGCGCGGGGCGGATGAAGGAATTCGAGCAGGCCGCGATGCAGGTCTTCTCGAAGCTCCCGGAGGAATACCCGCTGCCGCCGCAGCCGGTGGAGCTGACGGGCCTGTCGCTCCAGGGCCTTGTGCGCGCGCTGGAGCGGATCATCGCTAGGCAGACGCAGACGGATGAGCCGGGGCGCGTCTTCCGCTCGATCACGCGCGACCGGTTTACCATCGAGCAATGCGTCTTCAACCTGACGGCGCGTTTGCGCAAGGGGCCTGTGCTCTTTACGGACATGCTCTCGCCGCATGTGACGCGCGACGAGATTGTCTCCTATTTTATGGCGATGCTCGAGCTGCTCAAGCTGGGCAGGCTGCGCGCCGAGCAGGAGGGGACGTTTGAGGACATCCTGATCCTGCCCGCGGGGAGGGAAGATCATGAGGACGGAACAGATGACGATGCTGCCGCCGCAGACGGCGCAGGAGAAACCGAGGCTTGAGCTGGGCGAGCGCGTGGGCATCGTCGAGGCCATTCTCTTCGTCACGGGCAACGCCGTGGAGAAGAAGGACATCTGCCGCGCGATGGAGATCAGCGAGGCGGAGCTTGAGGAGACGCTCGACGCGCTGGAGAGCGGCTATGATTTTGAGCGGCGGGGGCTGCGGCTGCTGCGCTTCGGCGCGCATGTGCAGCTGGCGACGCGGCCGGACTACGCGCCCTATGTCGAAAAGCTGCTCCAGCCGGTGCAGAAGCAGTCGCTTTCCCAGGCCGTCATGGAGACGCTTGCGGTCATCGCGTACAGACAGCCCGTCACCAAGGCGGAGATCGAGCAGATTCGCGGCGTGAAATGCGATTATTCGGTGCAGTCGCTCGTCGCCAAGGGGCTGATCGAGGAGGTCGGACGCAAGGAGGCGCTCGGCCGGCCGATTCTCTATGGCACGACGGACGCGTTCCTGCGCCATTTCTGCCTGACCTCGCTCTCCGAGCTGCCGGAGATTGACTTTTCCGCCCTCGCGGCGAAGCTCGAGGCCGCCGGCGCGCCCGCGGCAGAAGAAACAGATTGAGCAGAATCGCGAAGCGATAATGGGGTTTGGGGATGAAATCCCCAAGCAGGTTTGGGCGGCAGCCCAACGTAGCCCAAAGCCTGAAAAAACGTAGTTTCAGAGCAGGATGCGCAGCATCCTACGATTGAAACGGGTCTGATTCTGTAAAGCATGCTTTTGCGATACGAAGGGAACGCCGGAGCCCCGGCTGCCCTTTGCATAAGGAAATTTGACCCACAAAGGAGAGGAAAATCATGAAGAAGTTCCTGGAAGAGTTCAAGGCGTTTGCCATGCGCGGCAACGTCGTGGACATGGCGGTTGGCGTCGTCATCGGCGGCGCGTTCGGCTCGATCACGACCTCGCTGGTCAACGACATCTTCATGCCGCTGCTGGGCGTGATCACGGGCGGCATCAACTTCGGCGGCCTGTTCTACGCGCTGGACGGCCAGAAGTACGCCTCGATTGAGGCGGCGACCGCGGCGGGCGTGGGCACGCTCAACTACGGCGCGTTCATCCAGTACGTGATCAACTTCATTCTGATCGCGTTCTGCATGTTCCTCGTCGTGCGCCTGATGAACAAGCTCAAGAAGCCCGAGCCGCCGAAGGCCCCGGCGAAGCCGCCGCGCATCTGCCCCTTCTGCAAGAGCGAGATCGCCGAGGACGCGACCCGCTGCCCGCATTGCACCTCGATGCTCGACAAGTAAACCCCGTTCAGGGCGGCCCAGGCGGCCGCCCTTTGTCATACCCGCCTTTTGCGGCGCATACCCTCGCCGGGAGGGGGTTGAGCGATGCGGTTGATTGCCTTTGGCGGGGATGAACGCCTGAGCGGCGCGCTGGCCGCCGCGAGGGCGCGGGGCTGGGAGACGCTCCATGTCCGCGCGCAGGAGGATGCACAGGGGCTGGGCGGGGCGGACGCCGTGCTGCTGCCCTGGCCGAGGAGCTTTGAGGCGGAGACGCTCTTGGGCGGCTCGCTCGGCCGGGGGGAGACGCTTGCGGCGATTCCGGCCTGCCGCGCGGCGCTGCTGGGCGGCGACGTGCGCGCGCAGGAGGTGCCGCAGGCGGGCATGGCGGTGCTTCCGGGCAAGGACGAGACGTTTCTGCTCAAAAACGCGGCGCTGACGGCGGAGGGCGCGCTCTTTGCGGCCCACGCGAGGACGGGGCGCGCGCTGCTTGGGCGAAGCTGCCTGGTGACGGGCTTTGGGCGGATCGGGCGCGCGCTGGTCGCGCGGCTCACGGCGATGGAGGCGTTTGTCGTCGTCTGCGCGCGCAGCGAGGCGCAGATGCGCCTGGCGCACGGCATGGGCGCGCATCCCGTGCCGATGCATGCGCTGACGGCGGCCTGCGCGCAGGCGGAGCTGGTCTTCAACACCGTTCCGGCGCGTGTGCTGGATGAAGAAGCGCTTTCGGCGCTCAGGGGACATGCACAGGTGATCGAGCTGGCGAGCGCGCCCTACGGCGCCGACCCGGAGCTCGCGCAGCATCTGGGCGTGCCCATGGCGATCGAGAGCGGGCTGCCGGGGCGCTTTGCGCCGGTGGATGCGGGCGCGGCGCTGTTTGAGGCGCTTGAGCGCGCGATGAAAGCGGAGCAGGGAGGGGAGCAGCATGGCGGAGCATGAGCGACTTTCGATCGGGTTTGCCGTCACAGGATCGTTCTGCACGTTTTCCAAGGCCTTTGCGCAGATGCGCCTGCTAGTGCAGGAGGGCTATGCGATCACGCCGATCATGTCGGAGAACGCCTATTCGACAGACACGCGCTTTGGCCGCGCGGCGGACTGGGTGCGCCAGGCGGAGGAGCTTTCCGGGCACAGCGTCGTCCATACGATCGCGCAGGCAGAGCCGATCGGGCCGAAAAAGCTGCTCGATCTGCTGATCATTGCGCCCTGCACAGGCAACACGCTGGGCAAGCTGGCCTGCGGCATCTACGACACCGCGCCGACGCTCGCCTTCAAGAGCCACCGGCGCAACGGGCGGCCCGTGCTCATCGCAGTATCGACCAACGACGCGCTCGACGGCTCGGCGGCCAGCATAGGCCTGTTGATGGGGCGCAAGGGCGTGTTCTTCGTACCGTTTGAGCAGGATGACTGGCATGCAAAGCCCACGAGCTGCGTCGCGGACTTTGAAAAGCTGCTTCCGGCCGCGCGGGCGGCGCTGGAGGAGAGGCAGCTTCAGCCGCTGATTTTTTAACCGGCATGATGCCGGCTGCATTTCCGACGAAATGCTGCAAATCCTGTTGCTTTGCAACCGTGGCAGGAGCCTTGCAACAGGATTGACAGAATAAAAAACGCGGGAAAAGCGGGAAGAAAACGCCGGTGTCCTCCGTCTTTTTGACATCAGGCGTTTTTTTCTCTATGATAAACGGAAAGAGGTGAGGTCATTTGAAGCTGAAAAGAGCGATGCTCGCGGCCTGCGCGCTGGCGCTGGCGCTGCCCGTCTGCGCGGCGGGCGAGGAGGAAAGCGCGGAGGAGGCGCTGCTGCCGCAGGGCGTTTCGATCTCCGTGGATGTGACGGAGGCGGGCGGAAGCCATCTCGAGTTGCCGGAGGCCGTGCTGGAGGCGGCGCAGGACGGACAGACGACGGAGGACACGGCGCTGGACGCAGAGGAGGATCCGGTTGCGGCGCTCAATGCGCTGATCCGCGAGCGGCTGGGCGTCGATGAGGCGCTGCAGGTCAGCCAGCGGGCGGGCGCGCAGATCATGCAGACGGCGCGCGTCTACGACGACGGGAAGCTCGCGTCCATTGCGCTGCTCTGGGAGGGCACGCAGGCAGACGGGCTGGACGGCTGCTCGGTCAGGACGCTCGCGCTGGATCTCGCGACCGGCGGGGAGATCGGCTTTGACGCGCTGTTTGACGATCCCGCGGCGGCCGTCTCGCACATGGAGGCGATCATCGGGGCGGAGATCGTCGACGGGCTGAGCGACTACATGGAGTATGCCGACCTGCTGCCGATGCCGCAGGACTGCTTCTCCTTCGATGAAAATGGACTGACGGTCTACTATCCCGAGGAGCGCTACCGCTATTTCGACGAAAAGAGCGGCGCTGTCCACTTCGCCTGGTTTGAAATCGCGGCGTGGATCGGCGAGGAGAGCCCCGTCTATGCGCTCTCCCGCGCGCAGGAGGCCGACGGGGATGCGCTTGTGGAGCAGCTTTCCACGGGCCGCTTCCCCGGCGCGATGGGCGCGGCAGCGGTCGGAGATGGTTTGGGCGATGTGCTGGGGAGGCTGACGCTGCTCGCCGATCCGGACTACACCGACAGCGCGAAGGTCTATCTCTTTGAGGAGCCCGAGCTGCGCGGCTTTGCGGTCGAGATTCCCAAATACGCCGAGACGGCGGACGCAGATACGCCCGTTTCCGCGATCCGCTGTGCGCGCATCGCCATGTACGGGCTGGAGACCGGCGCGTCGCTGCGCTCGGATGTGCTGGCGCTGCTGGGCGAGCCCTCCGCGTTTCTGACCTACGATGGCGGCGACGCGGCGGACGCGATGCTCGAGCCGGGCGAGAGCGTGTTTTACGGGATGGGGGACTTCGTGCTCGAGGTGCACTTTGACGCGCAGGACGTGCTCAGCTGCCTGATCCTGCATGACGCGATGCCCGAGGGTCTTTACTGATTTTTGAAATTGTGTTAGAATGATCTGCCTGACCTCGGTCGGGCGGATTGTTTTATACGCGGATTCATAGAATACTGTATCAACGGACTGAGCGCGCCGGCGGGGACCCGCGCTCCGGGGGAGGATAGGCCGATGGCCAAAAAGACGGCGACAAAGAGCAGCAAAAAGAAGAGGACGGTCAGCGGCAAGCGCGGCACGACAACCAGAAAGAAGCAAAAGGGCTCGCAGACGCGCGGCATCATCGGCATTATCGTGCTGTGCGTGGGCCTGCTGGCGCTGGCATGCCAGTTCATTCCGTCGGGCGGCGGCTTCCTCAACCAGTGCATGCGCGTGGTGCGCGGGCTGGGCGGAACGCTCTGCCTGCTGCTGCCGCTGGTCGTCTGCTGGGCGGGCGTGACGCTCGTGTTCTTTGCGGAAAAGCGCGTAAGCGCGCGGCCTATGATCTGCGGGGCGATCGTGTTTCTGCTGGTGGAGGCGCTGCTGCAGCTGTTCCAGGTGAGGGCGGTCAGCAACGCCGTGTTGGCGGACGGCAAGGCGCTGGGCTACGGCAGCTTCCTCGCGCGCTCGTATGTGAGCGCGTCGCTTGACTGCAAGGGCGGCGGGCTGATCGGTGCGCTGCTGGCCTGGCCGCTGTACACGGCGCTGGATGTGTGGGGAAGCGTGATCGTGCTGGCCTTTGCGCTGGCGCTCATGCTGATGCTGCTGACCGGCGTGTCCTTCGGGCATGTCGGCATGGCGGTCTCCGGATGGCTTGACGACCTGCGCGTGGAGCGCAGGGAGCGCCGCGAGGAGCGGGAAGCCCTGCGCGCCGCGCAGGAGGAAGAGGCGCTTGCGCGCGAGGCAGAGCTCGCCGAGCAGCGCCAGAGGAAGCGCGAGGAGCGCGAGCGGCAGGCCGCGGCGCGCGAGCAGGAGGCCCGAGAGGCTCGCCTGGCCGAGGAAGCCCGGCAGGCGGGCGCGCTTCGCCGCGCAGCCGCAAACGCGGAACCGGCGGCGCCGCCGCAGGAGGAAGAACAGGCCCCCTCGCCCGAGCCGCAGCCGGCAGAGAGCCCGCGCCGCACGAGGCGCGGCGCCAGGCCGAAGCTCGAGGTTGTGCGCACGGAGCCGCAGGAGACGGTCGAGCCGTTCTTTGAAACGGCTCAGCCAGTGAGACCGGCTCAGCCAGTGAGACCGGCTCAGCCGGTGAGGCCGGCTCAGCCGGTGAGGCCGGTGCGTCCTGCGCCGGGAAGCGTTGCCCCGGCGACGCTCTACATCGAGCGGGACGAGGAGTTTACCCGGCAGAGCATCGACGAGCGCCAGGAGCCGAGCGGGACGAGACGGCGCGGCGCCTTCACCCTCAAGGAAGCGGAGGACGCCTTCCTCTACGGCATGAACCATGTGACCTATTCCGGCTATCCGCAGGAGAATCCGGAGGCGCAGGATGATCCCGAAGCGGCGCAGGCGGAAGGAACCGCACAGCCGGACGCGCCCGTGGAGGCGGCCCCGCCGCAGGATGATCCCGAAGCGGGGCCGGCGGAAGGAGGCACACAGCCGGAGTATGCGCCGGGAGATGTGCCGGAGTATGCGCCGGGGGATGTGCCGGTGTATGCGCGGGGGAATGCGCCGGGGGATGTGCCGGTGTATGAGCCGGAATCCGTGCCGGAGACGGGCGCCGTGCAGGAGGAGGCCTCCCCGTGGAGCGCTGCTGCCTGGCAGACGGAGGCCCCCGCCGGGGCGGAGGAGACGCACGTGCCCTCCAGCATCCCGGCGAACTGGCGGCCCGCGCCCCGGACGGGCGATACGGCGAAGCCCATGAGCTTTGCCGAGCAGGTCGCCGCCGCGCAGGCCGAGCACGAGGCGAGAACAGCGCCGAAGGGGCAGAACGTCCTGGCGGCGCAGGAGCGGCAAAGCGACGCGCCCGCCGTGCAGCTGCGCGGCACGCGCATGGACGGCACGCCGATGGTCATGCCGAAAAAGGACGCGCACGAGGCGCCCATCGCGCCCAAGGAGGAATACGCCTATCCGCCGATCGACCTGCTCGACCGCTCCGGGAGCCATCAGGATCCGAATCAGCGCGCCAAGGATGAGGCCGGCGCGCGCAAGCTGCTCGAGACGCTGGAGAGCTTCGGCGTGCAGGCCAAGCTGACGCACGTCACCCACGGCCCTGCGATCACGCGCTACGAGCTTCAGCCCGCGCCGGGCGTCAAGGTCTCGCGCATCGTCGGCCTGGTCGACGACATCGCGCTGAACATGGCCTCCGACGGCGTGCGCATCGAGGCGCCGATTCCCGGCAAGCCCGCCGTGGGCATCGAGATCCCGAACGAGAAGATCGAGATGGTCTCGCTGCGCGACGTGCTGGAGAGCCCGGAGATGACGCGCGAGAAATCGCCGACGGCGGTCGCGCTGGGCAAGGGCATTTCCGGCGCGCCGGTCGTCGCGGACATGGCGAAGATGCCGCATGTGCTCATCGCCGGCGCGACGGGCTCGGGCAAGTCCGTGTGCATCAACACGATCATCAACTCGATCATCTATCGTGCGTCGCCCAGGGAGGTGCGCCTCATCCTGATCGACCCGAAGGTCGTGGAGCTGTCCGTCTACAACGGCATTCCGCACCTGCTGATCCCGGTGGTGACGGATCCCAAGAAGGCCTCCGCGGCGCTCTCCTGGGCCGTGGTGGAGATGGAGCACCGCTACAAGCGCTTTGAGACGATGGGCGTGCGCGACATCCGCGGTTACAACAACGCCATCGGCCCGGACGAGGAGCCGATGAGCAAGATCATCGTCATCATCGACGAGCTGGCCGATCTGATGATGGTCGCGCCCGGCGAGGTCGAGGAATCGATCTGCCGCCTGGCGCAGCTGGCGCGCGCGGCGGGCATCCACCTGGTCATCGCGACGCAGCGCCCGTCCGTCAACGTCATCACGGGCGTCATCAAGGCGAATATCCCCAGCCGCATCGCGTTTGCGGTTTCCAGCCAGATCGACAGCCGGACGATCCTCGACTCCGGCGGCGCGGAAAAGCTGCTGGGCAAGGGCGACATGCTCTACGCCCCGCAGGGAGCGGGCAAGCCGACGCGCGTGCAGGGCTGCTTCGTCAGCGACGACGAGGTGCAGCGGATTGTCGAATACGTCCGCGGGCAGCACAGCGCCGACTACAACGAGGACGTCATCGAGCAGGTCAACAGCGCCGCGGAGGAGGAGAAGACCGCCTCCGGCGACGCGCCGCAGGGCGGCGAGCAGGTCGACGAGATGCTCAATAAGGCCATCGAGCTCGCCGTGGAGGCGGGGCAGGTGTCCATCAGCATGCTCCAGCGCCGTCTGCGCGTGGGCTACGCGCGCGCGGGCAGGCTCGTCGACGAGATGACCCTGCGCGGCATCACGGCCGAGGCCGA
Source organism: Clostridiales bacterium (assembly GCA_004555535.1). Taxonomy (GTDB): domain Bacteria; phylum Bacillota; class Clostridia; order Christensenellales; family Aristaeellaceae; genus Ventricola. Next base: position 2,607 of record SFHU01000065.1, on the reverse strand, counting down.
GGGACCGACCAAGCCGAGAACCGTGCTGATCACGCGCGAGGAATGGCGCAGGATGCAGGAAAATCAGGAATGACCGCGAATACATCAGATTGCACCGGATGAGCGGGCGGCTGCCCCCGGGCACAGGCCGCCGATGAAAGGAAGAAGACGATGAAGTTTATCAAGACGCCCGTCAAGGGCATGTGCGATATGCTCCCCTCCGACATGCGCCTGCGCGAGCATGTGCTGGACATGATCAAGGAGAGCTATGCCGCCTACGGCTTCATGCAGATCGAGACGCCTGTGATGGAGCACATCGAGAACCTGACCTCCAAGCAGGGCGGCGACAATGAGAAGCTGATCTTCAAGGTCATGAAGCGCGGCGCGGAGCTGCAGCGCGCCCTCCAGAAGGGCGACGGCGAGCTGGCCGACAACGGCCTGCGCTACGACCTGACGCTGCCGCTGGCGCGCTACTACGCCAACAACAGGGAAAAGCTGCCCTCCCCGTTCAAGGCGATGCAGTTGGGCAACGTCTGGCGCGCGGACAACCCGCAGAAGGGACGCTTCCGTCAGTTCACGCAGTGCGACATCGACATCCTCGGCGACGACAGCAGCCTGGCCGAGATCGAGCTGATCTCCGCGACCTCCGCGATGATCACCAGGATCCTGGGCGAGATCGGCCTGACCGATTTCACCGTCCACATCAACGACCGGCAGATTCTGGGCGCTGTGGCGCTGGCGGCAGGCTTTACGGAGGAACAGATCGGCTCCGTGCTGATCTCCCTGGACAAGTTTGACAAGATCGGCCTGGACGGCATCGAGCGCGAGCTGCTGGAAAACGGCTATGATGCAGAAGCGGTGACGCGCTATCTGGCGGTCTATCGCGCCGTGCGCGAGGGCATCAGCGTCGAGGAATTCTGCGAGGGCATCCCGCAGGAGCACCGCCCCCAGAAGGCGATGGAGAATCTCTCCGAGATCCTCTCCTGCGTCAGGCCGATGCTCGCCCCGGGCGTCAAGATCATCTTCGACCCGACGCTGGTTCGCGGCATGGGCTACTACACCGGCCCGATCTTCGAGGTCACGATCGACGGCTACAACTTCTCCATTGCGGGCGGCGGCCGCTACGACAGGATGATCGGCAAGTTCAGCGGGCAGGAGGTCTGCGCGAGCGGCTTCTCCATCGGCTTTGAGCGCATCGTCACCATCCTCAAGGATCACATGGAGGGCAGCTACAGGCTTCCCGGCGAGCCGACGGCCTTCCTGATTGGCAACCGCGTGCCGCAGAGCCGGAAAATCGAGGTGCTTGAGCAGGCGCAGGAGATGCGCAAGGGTGGCGCGATCGTCACCGTGTTGCCGATGAGCAAGAACATCAAGCACCAGATCGAGCTGCTGGAGGCCGAGGGCTACAGCCGGTTTGAAAAGATCTTCGAATAACCGGCCGGCGGCATGAATGGCGGCAGACCGTCGACAAAAGCGTTTTCTCTCCCCGAAGGGGAGAGAAAGCATTCAATGATGCCTTGAAGAAAAGCGACATTGAATCAAAACCATCTGCTGATGTCGGCAGGCTGACGACGGCATGGCCGCCGCAAAGGAACGCGGGACATGGCGTGTGGGCGTTTGAAAAGGCGCCGCGGCGCGCATCCTGTACAGTGTTTTCAAAGGAGCGGCAACATGACCAACAAGGGAATTGTTACCAATGTGGAGGGCGATCTGCTGACGGTCGTCTTCGACAGGCCGGAGGCCTGCGGCGAATGCCACAACTGCATGCACGGCAGCGCGGACTGCGCCAAGCACACGATCACGCTGCGGGGCAAGGCGGAAAAGGGCGACATCGTCGAGGTGGAAATCGACGATTCGAACGTCGTGGCGATGTCCGCGACGGCCTATCTGATCCCGCTGGCGGGCTTTCTGGGCGGGCTGTTCATCGGCTGGCTGCTTCGCGGCACGGTGACGGCGGTCAACCCGGAGCTGCTGATGGCGCTGTGCGCCGTGCTGGGCACGGCGGCGGCCTATGCGCTGATGCGCGTGCTCGATTCGCGCCTGGGGAAAGGGCGCTGGGAGCCGAAGATCGTCTCCGTTTCCAAGCCGCTGACCGGGAAATGAACCGGCGGCGGAGAATAACCAGAAACCATGATAAGAGGAGGAAGCAATATGCTGGAACATTTTACGCAGGAGAGCTTTGAGCGCGCCGTTGCGGGCGACAAGCCCGTGCTGGTGGATTTCTTTGCGACCTGGTGCGGACCGTGCCGGATGATCGCGCCGTCCATCGAGCAGCTGGCCGCCGAGTTTGAGGGGCGCGCCGTCGTGGGCAAGGTCGATGTCGATCAGGAGCCGGCGCTGGCGCAGCGCTTTGGCGTGATGAGCATCCCGACGCTGGTCGTCCTGAAGGGCGGCAAGGTCGTCGAGCAGGCGGTCGGCGCGCGCGGCAAGCAGGATATCGCTGCCATGATCGAGCGCCATCTGTAAAGAACAGGGAAAGAACAGGAAAAAGAGAAACGTCCTCCGCGGGCGTTTCTTTTTTTTGAACTGATGAAAGCCGATCAGGAGGAATTCGGAGAACATCGGGACAAAAAACCTCGGGAAGTTTAACCAAACATTTTCTTTGACAACAGTACGTTTTGTGTTATA
>SFHU01000169.1 GCA_004555535.1 Clostridiales bacterium | reverse complement strand
CCTGCCGTTTAAAGCCAGCCTTGTCAAGCGGCCGACATCGCCCGCCTGCGAGATGCGGCTGTCGCGGAATATCTCCACGATCAGCATCACGGTGGACAGGACGGGGATGTATACCCGGCTGTATCCCGTGGGCATGAACGAGCTGGGCATCAGCGCCGTCAATGGCGGCGTGCCTTACATCGAGCGCAATACATCGCAATACGGCGTCATCGAAGAAACCGTGACGAATTCGGCCATCGACAACGATGCGGCGCTGCTCGCCTGGGCAGGAGCGCAGCTCGCCAGAAACTGCGTGCCGGCCGTCACGATCAGCATCACGGGCAGGGAAATCTCAAAGAGGACGGGCGTACCCATGGACAGGCTCGTGGTTGGAACGGTCTGCCGCGTCGCGCTGCCGGAGGAGCATCTGACGGTAGCCGCTCGAATTACGACGGTCGAATGGAAGGACGCCGTGGCCGATGAGGAGAGCGTCGATGTGACGCTGGCCAACGAGCATAGAACGGTGCAGGGCATCCTGAGAAGGATTCAGGACGAGGTTGCGCAGGTCAAGCGCGGCAGCGGCGGATCGGGCGCGGCGCAGAAAAAGGAAAACGAAAACCTCTGGACACGCATCACGCAGACAGAGAGCGAGATCGCGCTGGAGGCATACAGGCTCGATCAGCGCATCGACGGGAACACGGCGAATATTGCGCGACTGTCCATCACGGCGGATCAAATCGAGAGCGTCGTTGCCAAATACAACTACGACAGCGTGGGCGATCTGCTGGAGAGCTATTACAGTCAGATCGCGCAGAACGCCGATAACATTCTGCTGCGCGTGGCCAAGACGGATTACAATGGCGAAACCATCGCGTCACTGATCAACGTCGGCACAAACGACATCCTGATTCAGGCGAACCGGATCAATCTGTCGGGCTATGTGACGGCCAGCCAGCTGAGCGCGGAGTTTGCCGAATTCAAAAGCTCCATTGCCGATACGCAGTATGTCGCCGCGCTGAGCGCGAGCAGCTTTGAATGCAATAGCTTTAAGTTCAAGGGATCAACGATGTCGCTGGGGAGCAAAAAGGTGGTCACTGGCGTTTCAGGATCCGCCAGCGGCGCCATTGCCGTGCGTGATGCGAGCGGAACCATCGTAGGCACGGCGATAACGGGATACAACGTCAGATATTCGACGGAAACGATCTATTATATGGATTGGGAGTGATTCGCCGTGAATGTGGAGATGGCGCTGCGGAGCGCGATGGTTGCGTTTAGCCAGGTGCATGTGCTGGCGACGGATGCAAAAGCGATGGGGCAAGGAATGGACATGCTGCTCGGCGCGATCAAGGCGCTGGAGGCGGCGAGAAAGGAGGCTGAGGAACATGAGCATCACGACGGACAAGGGGAAAAGGTTTGATGTTCGATGGGCATGGGGGCCGGCAGGCGAGACGGGCCGCCTGATGATCGAGCTGAAAGCAGACGATCGGCCGCTGTCACAGATTGCGGCGGACTTCGAGGGCGTGGCGCTGATTACACGCCAGGATGAGAACGAGGGCGACGCGACGTTTGCAGGCTATACGCAGTTGGTGCGCATCGAGCGCTTCGCGACGGGCGGCGTGCAGCTGGCCCTTGAACAGGCGGTGACAGCATGAGCCCGTTTGAGATTCCGCAAACCATCAATCTCCGCGCGCAGAACGCCGTCAAGGTCTATGAGCAGCCGCTCGTTTACGGCAACAAGGGCGCGCACCGCTGGATCGTCGACGTGCTGGACGGCAGGGAGAACGCGGATCTGACCGGCTGCACGGCGATGCTCTTCATCTCCAGGCAGGACGGGAAGACAGTCAGAATCACGGACAGCATCACGATTGCCGCGCAGAGGGCAGAGGCGCTCTTCCCGGAGGAGGCCTATGAGGTCGAGGGCAGAACCGCCTTCGAGCTGGATATCCTGGAGGACGGAAAGACCATCACCTGCGCGCAGCTGTGCGCTATCGTGAGGCGCACGCGCACGGACGACGTGATCATCCCCGGCACGGGCGAAATCTACGACCTGCCCGCGCTGCTTGCGCAGATCGATGCGATGAAGGCAGCGACGGAGGCCGCTAACACCGCGGCTGCCAATGCCAACGCCAAGGCTGCCGACGCCGATACGGCCACTGTAAACGCAAACACGGCGACCAGGAATGCCAACGCGGGCGCAGATAACGCGAACAAAGCGGCGGCCAAAATCAATGGAATGACCATCGACGCATCCGGGCTTTCCGCTGGAGCCTCACCGACGGCAGCACTCAGCGAGGTGGACGGGCATTATCACATTGCGCTGGGCATCCCGCGCGGCAAAACCGGCGCGACGCCACAGATCAGTGTGCAGGTGCAAACCGGCGAGGCGGGCAGCGAGGCGCAGGTCAGCGTATCCGGCACGGCGGAAAATCCGGTGATCCACCTGACCATCCCGCGCGGCGACGCGGGCGACATCGGCGCGCTGACGATCAACGGCAAGGCTCCGGACGGCAGCGGCGCGGTGACGCTCACGATGAGCGACATTGACGGGCTGGCCGACGCGATTGCGGGCGCTGGCGGCGTGAAAACCGTGGCCGGTGTTGCCCCGGACAGCGCGGGCAACGTTCCGCTGAAGGCAACAAATGTCGGCGCGCTCCCTTCCGGCGCGACGGCGGTCGACAGCAGCAAACTGGGCGGCAAATCCTTGAGCGACATCATGCTGGAGCTCTATCCGGTCGGCTCGATCTACATGTCTGCGTCCGCCACAAGTCCAGCATCGATCTTCGGCGGCACCTGGCAGAGCATTGAGGATACGTTCCTCTTGGCGGCGGGCAGCAGCTACGCAGCAGGCGCGAGCGGCGGCGAGGCGGCGCACAAACTGACAACTGACGAAATGCCTTCACACAATCACAAAATGTTTCTCACGGGATCGAACATCAGCCCTGGTACTGGAAATACAATTATAAATTCTAGCACATATACAGCAAATCCAAGTTCTTATAATGTGTCTCAGAACATTTGGAACGAGACAATCGGTGGGGATGCGGCG
>SFHU01000168.1 GCA_004555535.1 Clostridiales bacterium | reverse complement strand
TATCCACCGGAATCACGTCTGCCCCCGCCGCACGCGCCATATGGCATACGGTTGATGTACCGGCAGACAGGCTCTCAGTGATGATCGCCGTGACCTCCTGCCCGGTCTGTGAGATGCCCTCTTCGACAACGCCGTTGTCCGAACACATCACGACGACACATTTGCGGCGCAAATCCATACGCGCCGTGCCGCGGATGCCCGCAATCTGAATCAAAAGATCCTCCAAATCGCCCAGGCCGTGCAGCGGCTTGGAGAGGGAATCCCAGCGGTATTTTGCCCGCGCCATCGCCTCGCTGTCCAGCGGTGCGATCTGTTTTAACGTCTGTTCCAGCGTCATGCTTCTGCCTCCTCGTGATATGTCCGGCATGCGGACAGGAAGTTCTGCGCCGCGCGCACACTGCCCGCAAAATGGAAATGCGGATATCCCGCATGTACTGTTTGTGTCGCTTCCACGCAGTCCCAGCTGCGCGCCCGCAGCGGCTTCTGCGCGCGGAAGCTATTCCCCTGCCGCTCGCTCTGCGCATAGTGAAATTCATGCGCATGCAGGCGTTCTCCCGCCGCACACAGCAGGGAATCGTGCTTTGCTGTCAGCGTAACATAGCCGAATTGCTGTAATTTTTTCGTCATGTGCGCCGCGCCGCCGCAGATGCCTGCCATCGGCACGCCGTCCAGTGTATCATGCAGCAGCAGAAAGCCGCCGCATTCCGCAACGGTCGGTACGCCGCGCTGTACTGCCATGCGCAGCTCGTCCAGCAGCGTGCGGTTTTCGCCCAGCTGCTGCGCATACAGCTCGGGATACCCGCCGCACAGCAGCAAACCATCGATATGCTCCGGCAGGTGCGCATCGTGCAGCGGTGAAAACGGCACAAGCTGCGCACCCATCTGCGTGAGTACATCCAGACTGTCCGCATAATCGAAGCAGAACGCCTCATCACGTGCCATGGCGATGCGCAAGCCGTCCCCGCAATGCGGGTACTCCGGCTGAGTATCGTCCAGCGCAGGCGCGGTGCGCGCCAGCGCCAGCACCCCGTCCAGATCGATACCCGCGCGGGCGTGACCCGCGAGCACCTGCATTTTCTGCTTCAAGTCCGTGATCTCACCCGCCGTGACCAGTCCGAGATGGCGGCTCTCCACCGCACAGCTCTCATCGCGCGGCAGTGCGCCGTAAACGGTCAGACCGGTGTGCTGCTCGACAATATTCGCATAGTAATCCGTCATCGACGGAGAAATACCGTTGAGAATCACGCCGCGAATGGTATTTTCTTCAAAATTCAGATAACCGCGCAGCAGCGCTGCAAGTGACAGCGACATGCCGCGCGCGGACACGACCAGTACCGTCGGGGACTGGGTGAGCCGTGCGAGATCGGCGGTGGAATTTTCGCTCGAGGTGCCGCCCAGCCCGTCATAATAGCCCATCACGCCCTCAATGACGGAAATGTCGCCCGCATGTTTCGCCAGCAGGCGCGGGACGGTATCCCGCCCGCACAAAAACGTGTCCAGATTGCGTGAACGCGCACCGATGATGCGGCTGTGGAACATCGGGTCGATATAATCCGGCCCGCACTTAAATGCCGCCGTGTCCATCCCGCGGTCAACAAACGCCTGTAAAATCGCACAGGTAACCGTTGTCTTGCCGCAGCCGCTGCCCGTGCCACCGATCACCAGCCGCGGCGCCGCCCTCACAGGTTACCTCCGATCAGGTAAACAGGATTCTGCGCCGTCATCATGTGATAGCTGCCGACCGCACGCGCGCGCGATACCTGCACGCAGGAAATTTCCGGCTGTATGCCGGCATCTGAAAGCGCCTGCATCGCCGCATGGACGGTTTCCAACGCAATGGCAGAGATGACCATGCGCACGCTGGGGTTTTTCTCCAGCAGTGCGCGCACGATGTCCGGCAGATTGCCCCGGCTGCCGCCGATAAAGGCACAATCCGGTGCGGGCAGGATGTCCAACCCCTCGGGCGCCTTTGCCGCAACCGCCGTCACATGGTAATTGCCCGTCTGCACGCGATTGCGCGCGATGAGCTCCAACGCGTCCTGCTTGCACTCTACCGCAAAGACCTGTCCGCGATTGGCGCGCCGCGCCAGCTCCATCGACACTGAGCCGGTACCCGCGCCGATGTCATAGACGGTATCCGCCGGGTGGACTGCCAGCAGGTCGCACGCCAGCCAGCGTACCTCCTGTTTGGTCATCGGCACCTCGCCGCGCACAAAATCGCTGTCGCGCAGCGGGCGCGATATCTCCGCCGGGCAGTCGTTTTCGACCAGCATCACGCTGAGATCGGCAAAATTCAGCCGGGAAAGCTCCTCCGGCGAGCCGGAAACCATGCGCTCATCCACTGCACCGAGGTTTTCCCCGACATGCACGCGCACATGGTTCAGCCCTGCATCTGCAAGCACCGCACACAGCGCGTCCGCGCGGAATTTCCCGCCGGTCAGCGCAAACACCTTGCGGTGGCAGCTGACTGCGCCGAGCAGTCCGCCTTCTCTGCCGTGCATACTGAGCAATACGGCGTCGTCATACGAGGTGCCCAGCTTCGCGCAAAACACCTGCAAGCTGCTCATGCCGGGCAGGATGCGGACGCGCCCATGCGCGCGCAGCTTTGCCGCCAGTGACTTTGCCGCGCTGAAAAATCCGGTGTCGCCGCTGAGCAGGATGGCAATCCTGCCTTCACAGGCGCACGCACGCTCTGTCAGCTGTGTGAGCGGCACGGCTTCGATATCGCGGATGCCGGACAGTCCGTCCGCCAGACGCGGCGTCGTAAGCACGATATCCGCGCGCGCAATTTCCTCCCGCGCCTGCGCGGTCAGCAGGGCTTCACAGCCCATGCCCGCGCCAATCAGAACAAATTCCATGTCCTTACAGCTCCTGCATGACGCGGGATGCCGCCAAAACCGTGTTCATCAGGTCGTCTTTTGTATGCGCTGCACCGACGAACATCGCCTCAAACTGTGCCGGAGCAAGATAAATCCCCTGCTTCAGCATCGCACGGAAATACGCCGCATAGCGCTCGGTATCGCTCGACTTTGCGCCCGCAAAATCGGTCACCGGGCGGTCGGTAAAGAACACGCT
>SFHU01000003.1 GCA_004555535.1 Clostridiales bacterium | reverse complement strand
GAATTGACTGTCTCTTTTGAACATGACTCGTGAAAATCATGTCCGCGTTCTTCTTGATTCTGTATCGTTTTCAAGGATCATCCGTCAGCGGTTTGAGTTGCTCTCGCGCTGACAGCTCAGTTATTATACTGCTCCTCCGCCCCTTTGTCAATACATTTTTTAATCTTTTTTGAACGGAATTTTGCACTACGCTTTTCGCCCTTTTCCGCCGCCTCTCCGCAGACGATTGCGCAAATGCCGGGCCAATGCTATAATAAGAAGAGAATTGAGAAGATCCCATCCCACCGCCAGAAGGGAGTGACCCGCATGAGCATGGATGACTATATTCAGGCCCGGAAAGAGGCGCTGCGCGAGGTTCATGCCCTGCGCACGCGCGGCGTCGACCCGTCCCTGCCCGTTCTCAACGAGCTTGTTCCGGAGATCAACCGCCTTTCCCAGGTTCCCCTGGGCCTGATTCAGATTGCGCTCAGCCAGATCGAGGGCACGGCCACCAAGGGCCGCACCACGGCCTTTTCCCGCAGCTTTGGGCCGCTGCTCGATTCCGGCTCCGAGTTTGCGAGCAAATGGAGCGTCCTGTATGACGACGTCGTCGCCGACGGGCTGCGCGAGCCGGTCATCGCGATGGAATACTACAACCGCTACTACATCGTCGAGGGCAACAAGCGCGTGAGCGTCATGCGCCAGCTCGACGCCGTGATGATCGAGGCCAACGTCACCCGCGTGCTGCCCGCGCCGGAGGATTCCCCGCGCTACCGCATCTATCAGGAATACCTCACATTCTACGAGGACACCCGGATCAACTTCATTTATTTCAGCCGCGAGGGCTATTTCGCGCGCCTGTACGCGCTGACGGGCAAGAAGCCCGGCGTCAAATGGGCCGGCGAGGATGTCTTCGACCTACAGTCCTGCTATTACCGCTTTGCCCAGGCCTACCACGACCAGGCCGGATCGCAGCCGCCGATGGAGACGGGCGACGCCTTCCTGATCTACCTCGACGTCTTCGGCTATGCCGAGAGCGTGGGCCGCACGCCCTCCGAATTCGCCACGGGGATCCGCCGCATCTGGCCGGAGTTCATCGTCGCCGCCGCGAAAAAGCCCGCCGTGCTGCTCGCCGAGCCGACCGAAAAACAGCAGAGCCTGCTGCAGACCGTCTGGCACAAGCCGCAGACGCTGCGCTGCGCCTTCCTCTATAACCGCTCGCCGCAGACCTCCGGCTGGACGTACTGGCACGAGCTGGGCCGCAAGGCGCTCGAGGAGATGTTCGGCAAGCGCGTGGAGACGACCGCCCGCGAGCTGGTCAGCCAGAAGGACGCCGAGGGCGTCATCGAGTCTCTCATCACCGAGGGCTACGACGTCATCTTCGCGACCTCGCCCGTCTTTCTGGACGCCTGCATGCGCCAGTCCGTCGCGCATCCGGAGGCGAAGATCCTCAACTGCTCGCTGCTGGCCATCTATCACAACGTCCGCTCGTATTACCTGCGCATCTACGAGGCCAAGTACATCCTCGGCGCCATCGCGGGCGCCATGGCCGAAAACGATCTGATCGGCTACATCGCCGATTATCCGATCTACGGCACGCCCGCCTCGGTCAACGCGTTCGCCATGGGCGCGCAGATGACCAACCCCCGCGCCAGAATCATACTCGAATGGTCGACCATCCCCGGCCACGATCCGGAGCGCGCACTCTCCGACGCCGGCGTGCAGATCGTCTCCAACCGCGACATCAGCGCGCCCCATCTCGAGTCCCGCGCCTTCGGCCTGTACGAAAAGAAGGACGGCGTCATCTCCACCCTCGCCATGCCTGTGTGGAACTGGTCCAAGCTCTACCAGGGCATCGCGCGCAGCATCCTGACCGGCGCCTGGTCCGACGAGGGCGAGCACAACGCCGACCGCGCGCTGAGCTACTACATGGGCATGTCCTCAGACGCCATCGACATCATCTGCTCCCGCCGCCTGCCGGTCCGGCTGCGCCGGCTGGTGGAGCTGCTTCACGAGCGCATCCGCGGCGGCGCGTTCCTGCCCTTTGTCGGTCCGCTGCTCGACCAGAGCGGCGAGACGCGCATCCCCGGGGACGTCGCGCTCACGCCGCAGGAGATCATCGGCATGGACTACCTCGCGCAGAACGTCATCGGGCGCATTCCGCGCTTTGAGGAGCTCAGCGAGGCCGCGCAGGTGCTCTCCTCGCTCCAGGGCGTCCGCTCGGCGGCGCCGGAGGAGAAGCCGGCCGTCAAGCCCTGAATCCTGCCCTCGTTTCCCACTTTGCAACAGACGGAGGATGACCGACAATGAAAATCCTGCTTCTGGCTGATCAGGCGGAGCCGACGCTCTGGGAGCACCTCGACCGCCGCAAGCTCGAGGGCGTGGAGCTGATCCTCTCCTGCGGCGACCTGCCCGCGGAGTATCTCTCCTTTCTGACCTGCTTCACCGAGGCGCCCATCCTCTATATCCACGGCAACCACGACGACCGCTATGCCACAAATCCGCCGGAGGGCTGTGTCTGCATCGAGGATCAGATCTACACCTACGGCGGTGTGCGCATTCTCGGCCTGGGCGGCTCCATGCGCTACAACCGGGGCGTCAACCAGTACACAGAGCAGCAGATGCGCCGGCGCGTCAGCCGCCTGCGCTTCAAGCTCTGGCGCAGCGGCGGCATCGACATCCTGCTGACCCATGCGCCGGCCTATCAGCTCGGCGACGAGGCCGACCTGGCGCACAGGGGCTTTGAAACCTTCCTGCACGTCATTGACAAATACCGCCCGCGCTATCTCATCCACGGCCATGTGCATCAGAGCTACCGCCATGACTTCAAGCGCATCCGCCAGCGCGGCGATACGCAGGTGATCAATGCCTGCGGACATTACTTCCTCGAAATCTGACAAAAACGCCGCCGCGGCGGAATTCCCCATCCATACAGGGGAACCCGCCGCGGCGGCTCTTTGTCATTCCCAGCGGAAGAACCGGACGGACAGCCCGGCGCAGACCGCCGTCACCGCGAGCATGACGCACACGGGCAGCAGCGCCTGGGCCTGCAGGCCCAGGAACGTCCGCTTCATCAGCCCGATGCCCTGTGTCAGCGGGAACAGGCGCATGAGCGCGCGCATCGCCTCCGGCATCACCTCCAGCGGCACCGTCGTGCCGGAGAAGACCAGCATCGGGAAGTAGAGAATGGAAGCGATCACCCCGGCCTGCCGGCTGTCCTTCGCCACGCCGCCCACCAGCATACCGATGCTCAGCGTGGAGGCCATCGTCAGCAGCCAGCTGCCAAGGAACGCCGCCGGATGCGCCGGCAGCCGCACGCCCCAGAAGCAGACCGCCGCCACCGCGCAGAGCACCAGCGAGGCCGCGCAGTAGAGCATGTACATCGCCACCTCCACGGCCAGCAGCAGCCCCGGGCTCATCGGCGTGACACGGAAGCGCTTGAGGATCTTGCGCTCCCGGTAGTCCGAGACGACCATCGGCAGGCCCATCAGCCCGCCCGCGCACATCGAAACCGCGCAGACGGCCCCGAAGGACTGCTCCAGAAACGTGTACGCCGCGCCCGTCGCCGCCTCCGTGCGGCCATAGAGCATCCCCAGGATGGCCAGAATCACCAGCGGCATCGCCAGCGCAAAGATCGGCATGTTCATGTCCCGCAGGCTCAGCCTGCCTTCGTTCTTGAGCAAAATCAGAAATCGCTTCATGTGTGCTTCTCCCCTTCCTCGCTGAGCGTCAGATAGGCGTCCTCAAAGCGCGCGCAGCCGCACTGCGCCTTCGCCTCCTCCACGGTGCCCTGGAAGACGGGAACGCCATTTTTGAGGATGCAGATCCTGTCGCAGAGCGCCTCCACCTCGTCCATGAAGTGCGAGGTCAGCAGCAGCGTCATCCCCTGCGCCTTGAGCGCCTCCAGCGCCGCCCAGACGTCGCGCCGCGCCCGCGCATCCAGCCCTGTCGTCAGCTCATCCAGAAACACAGCCTCCGGCCCCGGGATCAGCGCCAGCACGATGAACAGCCGCTGACGCTCCCCGCCGGAGAGGCTTTTGACGATCCGCTTCTCCTTCCCGCCGATGCCGAACTGCGCAAGCAGCGCCCGCCAGTCCTTCGCATGTCGGTAGAGGCAGGCCGTCTCCTCGCACAGCTCGCCCACGCAGATGCCGCCCGGATAGTCTCCCTCCTGAAACTGGACGCCCACACGCTCAAACAGCGCGCGCCGCTCCCGGACGGGATCCATCCCCAGGATGCGCACGCGGCCCGCGTCCATCCGCTTCGTCCCCAGCATGCAGTCGATCGTCGTGCTCTTTCCAGCGCCGTTCGCGCCCAGCAGGCCGAAGACGGTCCCGCGCGGGACGCGGAAGCTCAGGCCGTCCACCGCCTTTCGCCCGCCGTAGGCCTTGCTCAGGCCGCTGACCTCAATCGCGTTTTCCATCGTATCCTCCTCCCTCTTGCGCCGCGCTCCGGCGGCGTGACGGAGCCATTGTAGCGCATCTCCCGCGCCCAGCGCTCGACCTTTTCTGCCATTTTGGAGGAGGGAGCGGCGCCCCGTGCTCAACCCAGCGCGACGTCCAGCGCCATCATCAGCGCATACCCGAGCACGGCCGCCGTCACGCCCGCACGGCCCCCGGCGGCCTCCGGAATCATCTCCTCAAAGACGACGAGCATCATCGCGCCCGCCGCAAACGCCATCAGCAGCGGCATGACCGCCTGTGCCGCCGCGGCCACGAGCACGACCAGCACGCCGAACACCGGCTCCACCGCGCCGGAGAGCACGCCCAGCAGAAAGCTGCGCTTGCGGCTCATGCCGCTCTGGCGCATCGGCAGGGAGATCGCCGCGCCCTCCGGGAAGTTCTGGATGCCGATGCCCAGCGCCAGCGCGGCAGCCGCCGCCATCGCGCTGCCGCCCTCCCGCGCCGCGAGCGCAAAGGCCAGGCCGACCGCCATGCCCTCCGGGACGTTGTGCAGCGTGATCGCCGTGAAGAGCAGCGCCCGCCTGCGCGCCTCCTCCCGGGCCGAGTCCGCTCGGATGCGCGCGCGCAGCATCGCCGCGTCCGGCAGCATCAGCAGCCCCGCGCCCAGCAGGAAGCCCAGCGTCACCACCAGCCAGGCACAGCCGCCCCGCTGCGCGGCCTGCTCCGCCGCGGGCACGAGCAGGCTGAACACGGACGCCGCCGCCATGACCCCGCCCGCAAAGCCCATGCACACGCGCTGCGGTCGCTCGCCCACGGCGCGCCGGAAGAAGAAGACCAGCGCCGCGCCCGCCGCCGTCATCAAAAACGTAAAAGCCGTCCCCAGCAGCGCCGGGAGCAGCCCGGGAAGCGCGCCAGAGGGACGGAAAAAGACAGACCTCATCGTATCACCTCGCTAGTCAGGCTATGCGGGGCGATGCGATGAGGTTCTGTCTGTTCAGGGAGGACTTAAATTGTCATCAAAAGCATCGATTTTTCGCGCGAAGCGATCATGGGATCAAGGGGCGAAGTCCCTTGGCGGGTTTGGGCGGCAGCCCAAAGGTTCCCAATCCATTCAATAAACGCAGTCTCAGAGCAGGCTGCTTTGCAGCCTACGATTGAGACGGGTCGCACGCGCAAAGAAGGAGCTCAGGGGCGGGTCTGCCCCGCGTGCGGACAGCAGCCGCTGCATCCAGCGCATCCGCCGCCGCAGCCGCCGCTGCGCCTGCTGCGCACGAGGCTGCGCGCCAGCAGGCAAAGCACAGCCACCAAAGCGATCAACACGATTGCGGTTGCCACGGTGAATCTCTCCTTTCGGGGTTACTTCTTGCTGCCGTAAGCGGTTTCGAGCGTATTGCTCTCCTTGTAGGGGCGAACCAGCGCCCAGATGCCCACGCCCAGCACGATCAGCGCCGCCAGCGTGCCCAGGCCGATGCCCACCTCGCCGGTCACGAAGCCGACGAGCTGATAGACGATCAGCGAGGCCGCATACGCGAAGCCGCATTCCCAGCCGATGGCCGCAAGGGTCCACTTGGCGCTGTTCATTTCGCGGCGGATCGCGCCGATGGCCGCAAAGCACGGCGCGCAGAGGAGGTTGAAGATCATGAAGCTGTAGGCGGAGAGCAGCGTGAACTGGGAGGCGATGTTCGCCAGGCCGGCGAATTCACCCTCCTCGACCAGCTCCAGCGCGTCGCCCGCGACGGCGAAGAGCGTGCCGAACACGCCGACGACCTCCTCCTTGGCGACCAGGCCCAGCAGCGTCGCGACAGTCGCCTGCCAGTTGCCAAAGCCCAGCGGCTTGAAGAGGAAGGCGATGGCGCTGCCGATGCGCGCGATGATGGAGGCGTCGATGTCCTCGACCGCGCCGAAGGCGCCGTCGACAAAGCCGAAGCTGCTGGTGAACCAGACGACCACGGACGCCAGCGTGATGATCGTGCCGGCCTTCTTGATGAAGCTCCAGCCGCGCTCCCAGGTGCCGCGCAGCACGTTCTTGACCGTGGGCATGTGGTAGGCGGGCAGCTCCATGACGAACGGCGCCGGCTCGCCCGCAAACGGTTTCGTCTTCTTGAGGATGATGCCGGAGAGGACGATCGCCGCGATGCCCACGAAGTAGGCGCTCGGCGCCACCCACCAGGCGCCGCCGAAGATCGCGCCCGCCATCAGCGCGATGATCGGCATCTTCGCGCCGCAGGGAATGAACGTCGTCGTCATGATCGTCATGCGGCGGTCGCGCTCCTGCTCAATCGTGCGCGAGGCCATGATGCCCGGAACGCCGCAGCCGGTGCCCACGAGCATCGGGATGAAGCTCTTGCCCGAGAGGCCGAAGCGGCGGAAGATGCGGTCCATGATGAAGGCGACGCGCGCCATGTAGCCGCAGTCCTCCAGGATGCAGAGCATCAGGAAGAGCACGAGCATCTGCGGCACGAAGCCGATGACCGCGCCGACGCCGCTGATGACGCCGTCGACGATCAGGCCCGTGAGCCATTCGGCACAGCCGATGCCCTCAAAGAAGCTCTGCGCCGCCGGGACGATCCATTCGCCGATGAAGACGTCGTTCGTCCAGTCGGTCACGATCGTGCCGACCGTCGTCACGGAGATGTAGTACACCAGCACCATGATCGCCGCGAAGATCGGCAGGCCGAGGATGCGGTTGGTCATCACCTGGTCGATCCTGTCGGAGGTTGACATGCCGCGCTTGCTCTTTTTGAGGCAGCCGTCCACGATGGAGGCGATGTAGGTGTAGCGCGCCGCCGTGATGAGCGACTGCGCGTCGTCATCCAGCTCCGCCTCACAGGCCCTGATGTCCTGCTCGATGTGCGCGAGCTTCTCGCCGCTCAGCTCCAGGCGCTTGAGGACGCGCTCGTCGCGCTCAAAGATCTTGACCGCGAACCAGCGCTGCTGCTCGGCAGGCATGTCGTGCAGCACGGCCTCCTCGATGTGCGCCAGCGCATGCTCGACGCTGCCGGAGAAGCTGTGCATCGGGATCGGCTTCTTGCCGCTTCGGGCCAGCTGCACGGCGCGCTGCGCCGCCTCCATGACGCCGTCCTCGCGCAGCGCGGAAATCTCCACGACCGGCATGCCCAGGCGGCTGGAGAGCGCGCCGGTGTCGATGCGGTCGCCATTCTTGCGCACGACGTCCATCATGTTGAGCGCAATGACCATCGGGATGCCCAGCTCGGCCAGCTGCGTCGTCAGGTAGAGATTGCGCTCCAGGTTCGTCGCGTCGATGATGTTGAGCAGCGCGTCCGGCCTCTGGTCGATGAGCACGTTGCGCGCGACGACCTCCTCCATCGTGTAGGGAGAGAGCGAGTAGATGCCCGGCAGGTCGGTGATGACGACGTCCTTTTCGCCCTTGAGCCGGCCCTCCTTCTTCTCGACCGTGACGCCCGGCCAGTTGCCCACGAACTGGTTCGCGCCGGTCAGCGCGTTGAACAGCGTCGTCTTGCCGCTGTTGGGGTTGCCGGCAAGCGCAATTCGGATCTCCATGTTTCCATCCTCCCGTGTTAGCTATCGCTAACCCTTGTCCTGAAAAATAACAGGGCGCTGGCCCTGTCCGGCACGCCTTATGCCGGCGTCACCTCGATCAGCTCTGCGTCGGCCTTGCGCAGGCTCAGCTCGTAGCCGCGCACGGTCACCTCAATAGGGTCGCCTAGCGGCGCCACCTTGCGCACCGTGATGCGCACGCCCTTGGTGATGCCCATGTCCATGATCCGGCGCTTGAGCGCGCCCTCGCCGCCGATCTTGGCGACGGCCACCGTCGTGCCGATTCCGGCCTCTCTGAGTGTCATCCGTATTCCTCCTCCAGCTTGCAGTCTGCCCGTGAGATGCGGCGTCTCCCGCCGCGTCACACGAGAATCTTCATAGCGAGCTCGCGGCTGATCGCGATTCTCGCCTCCTTCACCTGAACGATCAGATTCCCGGCGATATCCGAAACGACGCGCACGCGCTCCCCCGCGACAAACCCGAGGTTTTCAAGATGCGCGCGGACGGACTCGCTTCCGCCAATGCGCAGGATTGGCCTCTCCTCTCCGGCGCCGATCATTGTCAGCGGCACAGGCTCATCCCCTTCCATGCTTCGCCAATCAATTAGGTTTTGCTAACAACAGAATATTAGCATAGACTAACACTCTTGTCAATCCCCCGCGCAGGGAAAATAGCGGACAAAAATCGGCTTTTCCGGTTGTCCGTTTTGGCGGAATATGGTACACTGAGGGGACTAAGACGCCCTGCCCGCTCGGGCAAACGGGCGTTCAGGAGGCGATTCCATGGCTGTTTCCGAGGCCATTGAAAACTATCTGGAAACCATCTACATCCTCTCTCTGCGGCAAAACGAGGTGCACGCGATCGACATCTGCTCCTATCTCTCCTATTCGCGCCCGACGGTCTCCATCGTCCTGCGCCAGATGCGGGAGAACGGGCTGGTGACGGTCAACGACGACAACCACATCTTCCTCACCGACGAGGGCCGCGCCATCGCCGCGCGCATCTATGAGCGGCACACCGTGCTGACCAGCCTGCTCGTCTCGCTGGGCGTCAGCCGAGAGACCGCGCAGCGCGACGCCTGCAAGATCGAGCACGACCTGAGCGACGAGACGTTCGAGGCCATCAAGCGCCACGCACGGGCGCACGGCAGGGATACCGGCGAGGCAAAGTAAGCGGACGGCGCCTGCTTTTTGCGCAAGCTCTTCATCAGAAAAAGCGAGGATTTCCCTCGCTTTTTTCTGTCTGCGCGCTTCTGCACCCGGCCGCTCCCGTCCATCGCGCTCAATCCCCCTTCATGCCGCCGACGACCTGATGCAGGATGTCCAGATACATCTGCCCCAGCGGCGTCGGCCGGTAGTCCCTGTGCGTGATGACGCCGATGCGGATCGTCTCCTCGACGTCAAGCGGGATCGAGATGATCTCGTCCCCGCGCAGGTACGACGGGCAGATGCCCGAGGAGATCGTATAGCCGTCCGTGCCGATCATCAGGTCGACAATCGTGCTCTTGTCCGTGACCTTGATGCTCTTCTCGTGGTTGAGCGTCGAGAGAATCTCTTCCGAATAATAGAAGGCGTTCTGCTCGCCCTGCTCGTAGGTCAGGCAGGGCAGGGGCTGTAAATCCTCGAGCGTCACGACGCTCCTGCCCGCGAGCGGGTTGTTGCGCCCGATGAAGATGTGCGGCCTGGCGGCAAACAGCTCAGAGAAGACGAGGTTCGCCTCCCGCAGCAGCTTGAGGATCACGGCCTCGTTGAACGAGCACAGGTAGATGACGCCCATTTCGCTCCTGAGCGTGCGCACGTCGTTGATCGTGTCGTGCGTCTTGCCCTCGCGCAGGATGAACTCATAGGATGCGCCGCCCTGCGCGCGCACGAGCTCCACGAACGCGCTCGAGGTGAACGAGTAGTGCTGCGTGGAGACGCAGAAGCGCTGCTTCGACGCCGAATGCGCGATGTATTTGTCCTCGATGAGCGCCGCCTGCTGCACGACCTGGCGCGCGTAGCCCAGAAACTCCGTGCCCTCCGGCGTGATGAGGATGCCGCGGTTGCTGCGCATGAAGATCGTCGTGCCGGTCTCCTCCTCCAGCTCGTGAATGGCGGAGGACAAGCTCGGCTGCGCGATGAACAGCGACTTTGCCGCCTCCGTGATGGAGCCCTTCTCCGCGACCTCGATGACATATTTGAGCTGCTGCAGCGTCATACCGCTTCCCCTTCCCCGGGCCTGCGCGGCCCATTGCGCCCTATTATACCGCGCTTTTCGCGCCCGCGCAAGCCCGTCCATAGTTTTTCCCTATGGCTGACGATCAATTATCCGTCCTTGTCTATGCGATGAAGTTCGGCTATAATCATACCTGTCCTCAGGAAACAGACACCCAACCCACCACGAAAGGAGAGCCGCATTGTGCCGCTCATCGAGCTCAAGCATCTGACCAAGACCTTCAAGGGCAAGACACAGACCGTCGACGCCCTTCGCGATATCAACCTGCAGATCGAGCAGGGGGACATCTACGGCATCATCGGCATGTCCGGCGCGGGCAAATCGACGCTCGTGCGATGTATCAACTTCCTCGAGCGCCCGACCTCTGGCTCCGTCGTCATCGACGGCAAGGATCTCGCGGCGCTCTCTCCCAAAGAGCTGCGCCAGCTCCGCCAGCAGGTCGCGATGATCTTTCAGCATTTCAACCTGCTCCAGCAGCGCGATGTGCGCGGCAACATCGCCTTCGCGATGGAGATCGCGGGCATGAAGCGCGCCGATATCGACAGGCGTATCGACGAGCTTTTGGAAATCGTCGGTCTGACCGACCGCCAGCACAACTACCCCAGCCAGCTCTCCGGCGGCCAGCAGCAGCGCGTCGCCATCGCCCGGGCGCTGTCGACCAACCCGAAGATCATCCTCTGCGACGAGGCAACCAGCGCGCTCGACCCGACGACGACCACCTCCATCCTCAACCTGCTGCGGGAGATCAATCGCAAGCTCGGCATCACCATCGTCATCATCACGCATGAGATGAGCGTTGTGGAGAGCATCTGCACCCACGTCGCCATCATCGACGACGGCCAGCTCGCCGAGTCCGGCACCGTCGAATCCGTCTTCAGCCAGCCCAAGACCAAGGCCGCCAAGAAGCTGATCTTCCGCAAGTCCGGCGCGGACAGCGGCATCCTCGGCGAGCGGCTCATCCGCATCGTCTTCGAGGGCAACGCCTCCAGCGAGCCGATCATCGCCGACCTCGTCATGGAATGCCGCGTCTCGGTCAACATCATGTACGCCGACACGCGCGACGTCGGCGGCAAGGCCTTCGGCCAGATGGTGCTCCAGCTGCCGGAGGACAGGCTCCAGCAGGAGAAGATCATCTTCTACCTGCAAAGCCGCAAGCTTCGCGTAGAGGAGGTCGACGGAAATGCCCATTGAAAAGATGATTCCCCTGATGCTCGGCGGCGTCAAGGACACGCTGTACATGACCACCGTCTCGACGCTGTTCGCGTATCTGCTGGGCTTCCCGCTGGCGATTCTGCTCGTGCTGACCTCGTCCGGCGGCCTGGCGCCGCGGCCCCTGCTCTACCGGGTGCTCGACGCCGTCGTCAACATCTTCCGCTCCATCCCGTTCCTGATCCTGATGATCCTCGTCATCCCGCTGACCCGCCTGATCGCGGGCAAGGCCTACGGCTCGACGGCGACCATCGTCCCTCTGGTCATCGCGGCCGCGCCCTACGTCGCCCGCATGATCGAAAGCTCGCTGCTCGAGGTCGACCCCGGCGTCATCGAAGCGGCCCAGTCGATGGGTGCCTCGATCCCGACGATCATCTTCAAGGTGCTCATTCCGGAGGCAAAGACCTCGCTGATCGTCGGCGCGACGATCTCCTCCGGCACCATCCTCGGCTACAGCGCGATGTCCGGCGCCATCGGCGGCGGCGGTCTGGGCCAGATCGCCATCAGCTACGGCTACAACCGCTACCAATCCGACGTGCTCATCGTGACGGTCATCCTGCTCATCATCCTGATGCAGATCATCCAGCTCGTCGGCATGTACATCTCCCGCAAGACCGACAAACGCATCCGCGAGTGACGGCCCGCCTTCCTTCAAGATCAATCATTCCTGCTTATCTATAACCCAATTCATCCATAAAAGGAGAGAGATTCACCATGAAAAAGCTGTTTGCCCTCGTTCTCGCCCTCGCGCTGATCGCCTCCTTCGGCGTCGCCAGCGCCGCCACCAAGCTCGTCGTCGGCGCTTCCTCCACCCCGCACGCGGAGATTCTGGAAGCCGCGAAGCCGCTTCTCGAGGAGAAGGGCATCGAGCTCGAGATCGTCATCTTTGACGACTATGTCCAGCCGAACCTCCAGCTCGAGAGCGGGGACCTGGACGCGAACTACTTCCAGCACATTCCCTACCTCGAGGACTTCAACGCCAGCAACGGCACCCATCTGGTGAGCGCGGGCGCTGTCCACTATGAGCCGATGGGCATCTACGCGGGCAAGTCCTCCGATCTGGCGAACATCCCGGACGGCGTGACCATCGCCGTGCCCAACGACACCACCAACGAGTCCCGCGCGCTGGCGCTGCTGCAGGCCCAGGGCATCATCACCCTCTCCGCCGAGGCCGGCCAGACCGCGACCGCGCTGGACATCGCCGAGAACCCGCACAACATCGAGATCGTCGAGGTTGAGGCTGCGCAGGTTCCGCGCCAGCTGGCCGACGTGGACTTCGGCGTCATCAACTCCAACTACGCGCTGCAGGCCGGCCCTGACGTCGTCGGCACCGCCATCGCCGTGGAGGGCACCGAGGTCGCCTATCCGAACATCGTCGCCATCCGCGAGGGCGACGACCGCGAGGAGCTCAAGACCCTGGTCGAGGTGCTCCAGAGCGACGCGATCGTGAACTTCATCACCGAGACCTACGGCACCGCCGTCGTCCCGACGAAGTGAGAAAAGCCATCGGAAAACCGTACAAATGAAGCAGGGCCGCCTTCGGGCGGCCCTGCTGTGCGTCTGTCTGCGGTTTTGGTTTCCGTTTGAATTCTCACCCTGCATACCAGCTCCGTCTCAATCGTAGGCCGCTTTGCCGCCCGCTCTGAGACTGCTTTTTTATCATTTGGAACGTTAGGGCGGCCGCCCTATGACCCGCTTGGGGATTTCATCCCCAAGCCCCTTCTTCGCTTCGCGCTGAAGAAAGCCACTTTACAGGGGATCTGTTTCGCCGCGCGGAAACACCAGAGAGAGGGAGAATTCCCCATCCTCCATGCTGCAGGCCATCTCCCCGCCGTATTTCTCCGCCGCGCGCTGGATGCTGGACAAGCCAAGGCCGTGGTTCTCCGCGTCCTTCTTGAGCGACAGGAAGCGCCCGTCCTGCATGCGCGCCTGTCCGGTGCAGCTGTTCACCGCGTGCAGCAGGATGAAGCCCGGCGTCTCGCGCGTGCGGATATGGACATAGCGCGCGCTCGCCCGGGGCATCAGCAGGCAGGCCTCGATAGCGTTGTCCAGCACGTTGCCCAGAATGGTCACCAGGTCAATCTCCGCAATGAACGAGAGCAGCGCGCCGTCCACCATCGCGGAGCAGGAAATGCCCTCCCGGGTGCACAGCGTCATCTTCTCGCTCAGCAGGATGTCGGCCGCTTCGTTGCCGGTATCCAGAATCGTCTCATAGTCCCGCGTATCCTCGATGATCTGCCGCACCTGCGCCTTGATCTCCTCGCGGCCCGAGGTCGTGCGCTCCAGGTACAGCAGCAGGTTCTTCATGTCGTGGTAATAGCGGCGCACGGTCTCCATGCTGTCCCTGCGGCAGACATACTGCTGCTGGCGCAGCTCCGCCATGTGCTTCTGGGCCAGCGCCTGGTGGCGCTCCTTCTCCGCGTAGAGCCGCTGCTCCATGCTGGTGATGAGCAGGTAGGCCAGCACGCAGCTGACCGCCATGGTCATCGGTACGGCGGCGGGCACCTCAATCGGGGCGACGGGCAGCCAGTAGGTGATCTGGCTGCAAAACAGATAGGGCATCGCGGAGAGCAGGCCGAGCTGCAGGCTGCTCGCGTCCGCGCAGATCTCCGGCGGAAAGCGCCTCCAGGCGAGCATCAGCAGCAGCGCGAACAGCGCCGTCTGCGCCATGATGGCGACCACCTGCACGGGCAGCCCTGCGCCGCGGACGGGATCCACGCCGATGCACGTGACGCACAGATAGCTCAGCCCCAGCGTCGCGCCCTCCGTCAGCAGAAAGAAGCACAGCACGCGCTGCGCCACGCCGCGGGCCATGTTCCCCCGCGCGCGCGTCCACAGCACCGCCGCCGCGCTCAGCACCGCCAGCAGCATCAGCCAGCTGGCATAGCGCGCCAGCCCCTCCATCGTCTCCAGGCACCGGGCCAGCGTGCAAAGCAGCACCGCGAGCACGAAGAGCGCCGCCCTTTTCTGCCAGGCCATTCCCTTGTCCGGGCGGAAGATCAGGGCGAGCAGGCCGACCTGGCTGACGGCCAGCAGCAGCGACGTGATCACCATGGATACGATCAGCCTCACGCCGTTCACCCCCTCTCTCCCCAGTAGGCGGCCAGCGCGGAGAGGAACTGCTTCCTTCTGTGCTTGCTCAGCGGCACCGGATAGCCGCCGACAAACAGATCCGCGCCCTCGAGCCGCTCCACCATCGCCAAGTTGACCACGAACGCCGAATGGCAGCGGAAAAAGCCGTGCGGCAGGAGCTGCTCCTCGATGCTGCTGATCGTGCCCGCGCAGGGGATCTCCTCCTCCCGGGTGCGCAGCAGCGTGCGGTGGTCGCGGTATTCCGCAAACAGGATCTGCTTCACCGGCACGATGCGCATCTCCGCCCCGCAGCGCACGCGCAGGCTGGCGGGCGCCCGCCGTCTGAGCCGCCGGAGCGCGCGGTGCAGGCAGGCCTCCGCCGCCTCCTGCGTCAGGGGCTTGACCAGGAAGTCAAAGGCGTTCACCTTGTAGCCCTGCAGCGCGTACTGCGCCATGCTCGTCACAAACACGATCAGCACCTCATCGTCCAGCGCGCGCAGCGCGGACGCGGCGGCCATGCCGTCCATGCCGGGCATCTGGATATCCAGCAGGATGAGGTCCATCCGCTTCCCGGCGGCATAGCCGTCCAGCAGGGGCTGCGCACCGGAAAAGGCCTCAATCTGCGCCTGAAGCCCATGCGCCTCCACCACGCGGCAAACCTGCGCGGCGATCTGCCGGAGCTGTTCCTCCTCGTCTTCCACGACGGCTATACGCAGCATATTGGGGCCTCCCCTCTCCGGCAAAAAAACGCCTGTTAATTGATTATAGCACATTGGAAACCGTCCGCATGCCCGATTTGACAAAGAATTGCCCAATTGAGCGCAAAAATCGCCCGATTAGGTAAAACGATGGCGGAACGGGCGGCGATTTTGCTATAATTTTTTCTAACAGCAGCCCGTTGGGGCTGTCACATCCCGTTCATATTGCGAAAAGGAGGTACCCCCATGAGTGTGAAACTCTCCCGCCGCGACTTTCTCAAGAGCGCCGCGGCCACGGGCACGGGCGTCGCGATGCTCGGGCTCTTCGGCCAGAGCGCCAAGGCGGAAAACCAGGACAAGTACACCCCCGGCACCTACACCGCGGAAAAGTCCATCTCCTACGCCGACATCGGCGTGACCATGACCTTCTCCGCCGACGCAATCACCGCGTGTGAAATCAAGTCCTCCGGCGCGCAGGACCTGCTGACCGACGAGCTCAAGGCCAAAATGGCCGCGGCCATCGTCGAGGGCCAGGGCGCTGAGGTGGACGCCGTGACCAGCTGCACGCTGGTGGCGTCCGTGGGCGCGATTCAGGCGTGCGTGGCGGAGTGCATCGCGCAGGCCACCGGCACCGAGGTGGAGGCGCCGGAGACGAAGGCCGTGACCGGCCGCGTCGAGGGCTACTGCGGCCCGGGCGACTGGCTGGGCGAGGCCCCGGCGGATCCGGAGGTCTATGAGGACGCCGGCACGTTCGACGTCATCGTGCTGGGCGGCGGCCATGCCGGCATCGGCGCGGCGTTCGGCGCCGTGGACGAGGGCGCGACCGTGGCGGTCGTGGAAAAGCAGAAGTGGGAGAACTTCGTGGATACCGAGGGCACCGGCTCCAACATGGGCGGCTGGTACGGCGAGGACATCGGCCACGTCAACTCCAAGCTGCTGGTCGGCCGCGGCTACGGCCCGTACGACACCGGCACGATCACCGCGGAGTTCTGCAAGCGCGCCGCGGGCCGCGTGAACCCGGAGATCATCAAGAACTTCGTGCAGTATTCCGGCCCGATGTTCGACCGCTATCAGGAGATCTATGATTCCTACGAGGCCGCGCGCAAGGCGGATGACAGCCACGTCTTCATGAAGAACACGGCGGTCATCGTGCCCACGGCCACCGGCGACGGCGCCACGGGCGACCAGTGGGTCAACGGCGAGCCGGCGCCCTCCGAGGGCTACTTCGACATGAGCGACATGTTCAAGTATCCGCTGTGCAACACGCAGGCCGCCTACGGCCAGCAGAAGACCTCCTATCCGATTCGCTGCGGCGACTACCTGACCTGGCCCTGCAACGCGCAGTTCTACGGCTATCAGGGCAACAACATCGAGTACATCCACAAGTACATCGTCCGCTACGTTCAGGAGAGCGCGGGCTCCACGTGGGATTTCGGCCGCGAGGGCATCAAGCTCATCCAGGACGAGAACAAGAAGGTCATCGGCCTGTATGCCAAGGACGCGGACGGCAAGTACTACCGCTACAACTGCACCAAGGGCGTCATCCTCTGCGCGGGCGACTTCATCGGCGATCCGCAGATGTGCTGGGCGCTGCTCAACGAGGGCATGGAATGGGCCGAGCGCAGCGGCGCGACGGCGGATGCCTGGGCCTCTGCCGGCTCCCGCAACGGCGCGGGCCACAAGATGGGCTGCTGGGCGGGCGGCATGATCGAGCCGACGCCGCGCGGCTGGATGGCCCTCGGCGGCGGCGCGTCCGGCCCGTGGGGCACGGCGCCGATGCTGATGCTCAACGCGCGCGGCAAGCGCTTCATGAACGAGGGCGCCATCGCGCAGATGGGCGCCGTCGGCCTGCGCCAGCCCGCCGGCCTGACCTGCTATGTCACCGACGCCAACTGGCGCAAGACGCTGCAGGCCGCGCCGCTTGACCACGGCGCGCCGAACTTCGGCATGCAGGACTACTGGGACAAGATCGAGCAGGACATGGACGCCTGCGTCCCGGGCCAGCAGAACACCGTCACCATCGCCAACCTCGCCGAGCGCACGATGATGAGCGGCAGCGTCTACTGCGCCAACACGCTCGAGGAGCTGGCTGATCTGCTGGGCTACAAGGGCGCCGCGAAGCAGAACTTCCTTGACTCCATCGCGCGCTACAACGAGCTCTGCTATGCGGGCGCGGACACCGACTACGGCAAGGAAGCAGCCTACATGGTGCCGATCGACACCCCGCCGTTCTTCGGCGGCACCGGCGCCTCCTCCCACAGCTCCAGACCGATGATGGTCACCATGAGCGGCCTGGTCACCGACGAGACGCAGAACGTCGTCGATCACGACTGGAAGCCCATCGAGGGCCTGTACGCGGCGGGCAACTGCCTGGGCGGCCGCTACGGCTTCGGCTACAGCACGCCGTTCGCGGGCAACTCCGTCGGCATGGCGATGACCCACGGCTGGATTGCCGGCCATCAGGTCGCCTCGGACAAGGCGTTCCTGGGCGAGCCGGTCGAGCCCATGGAGGCTCCGGCGCGCGGTGGCCCCGGTGGCCCCGGTCCGGCCTGACCGATGAAACCGGAGGGGTGCAAAAGCGCCCCTCTTTCCTTTTCGCCCGGGAAAGCGTATAATCAATCCCGGCACGTGTGACGTACATGTACGGTTCTGAAGGAGGAATCCCCCATGGCCAACGAACAGGCCCTGATCGTCGATCTGCACATTCCCTACTGCATCCGTCCGGAGCGCTATTCCGCCGCGTTCGGCGCGGTCGGCACCAACGCGCAGAAGGACGCTTATCTGCGCGCGCTGCAGCGGGAAATCCGCGCATGGGAGGGCGAGCTTGACGGCTATGTCGTGCGCGCCGTGCGCCTGGGCGGCGGCAGCGCCAGCGTCATGAGCCCCGATCTGCTGGGGGAAACCCTCTCGCTGCTGCGCCGCACACTCCCGATGGCCCCCGGCGCGGAGGTCAGCTATGACGCCCTGCCCAACACCATCGGCACGCCGTCGCTGACGGGCATCGCCTCCGGCCATCCGACGCGCGTGGAGCTGATGGTGCGCTCCATCCACGATGACGAGCTTTCCGCGCTGGGCTGCCCGTTCACCGCGCAGGACGTGCGCAACGCGATGCTCTTTCTGGGCAGGTTCCATGTGAACAACATCGGCATGACCATCCACTACAGCATTCCCGGTCAGACGGACGTCTCCTGGCATAACACGCTGCACGCCTGCGCGATCATGCGCCCGGCGCACATCCTCGTCGAGCCGCTCGCCGTGACCGGCGCGGAGGGCATGCCGTCCGACGATGCGCGCTATGCGATGTACGCGCACGCCTGTGAGTTCCTGCGCGCAAGCGGCTACATCCACTATGCCGCAGGGCACTTCTGCCTTCCGGGGCACGAATACCTGTTCGACGCGCTGCGCCTGAACGGCACGCCGTTCGTCGGCATGGGCGTCAACGCGCTCAGCCTCCTGGAGGGCGTGATGACGCGCAACACAAACAACCTGCCGCTGTACGTCAAAAACGCGGGCGACTTTGAGAAGCAGACGGCGCAGATCCTCCCCCTGAGCCCGGAGCAGCTGATGGAGGAATACGTCCTCGGGCGGCTGAGGCTCACGCAGGGCCTGCTCCATTCCCTGTTTGAGGCGCGCTTTGCGCAGCCTGTTCCCGAAGGGCTGACGCGCCAGCTTGAAGCCATGGCGGAGGCCGGCTGGCTCGAGGTCACCCCGGAGGGCTATCTGCCCACGACGCAGGGGCTGTTCGCCGCCCAGAACGGGCGGGTGGAGGTTCACATCGCCTGTCAGCCATAGAATTGAGTATTCGCGCAAAGCAAAGAAGGGAGTCTGGGGAATACAATTCCTCAGACTCCCTTTATCACTTCGCGCAATAAAAAGCAGGTCAACACGACAGCAGCCACACGCTCGCCGCGAGCATGACGGCGAGGCTCAGCAGCGCCGCAGCGGGCGCGCTGATCTGAAACGCGAGGTGCTTCGTCTTATGGCGGAACGTCCGCATGCCCAGAAAGGCCCCGATGCCGCCCATCAGCCAGGTCAGCAGCAGCAGCGTCCGCTCGGGGATGCGCCATTTGCCCCGTCTGGCGCGGCGCTTATCCACGCCGTAGAGGCAGAAGGTCAGCGCGTTGACGGCCAGCCAGAGCAGCCAGAGGACGCCCATGATGCGCGCGCCCATCAATCCTCGCTCTCCGCCGCGCCATCCTCCTGCGCCTGCGTGTCATCCGTCGACGAGGGCAGCTGATTCGGGGCGAGGATCGCCATGAACTCGATGCCGGTGATGGTCTCCTTCTCCAGCAGCACCTTGGCCGCCTCGTGGAGCTTGCCCTTGTTGTCGGTCAGGATGCGCATCGCGCGCTCATAGCACTGCGCGATGATCTGCTTGACCTCCACGTCGATGCGCGCCGCCGTCTGCTCGGAGCAGACGAGGTTCGCGTCGCCGCTGAGGTACTGGCCGCTCTGCGTCTCCAGCGCCATCATGCCGAAGGTATCGCTCATGCCCAGGCGCGTGATCATCATGCGGGCGAGCTTGGTCGCCTGCTCGATGTCGTTGCTCGCGCCGCTGGTGATGCGCCCGAAGATCAGCGCCTCCGCCGCGCGGCCGCCGCAGAACGTCGTGATCTTGTCGAGGATCTGCTCCTTGGTCATCAGCAGGCGCTCCTCCTCGTCCACCTGCATCGTGTAGCCGAGCGCGCCGGACGTGCGCGGGATGATCGTAATCTTCTGCACGGGGGCTGCGTTCTCGAGCTTCGCCGCGACGAGCGCGTGGCCGATCTCGTGGTAGGAGACGGTCAGCTTGTCGCGCTGGGAGACGACGGCGTTCTTGCGCTGATAGCCGGCGATGACGATCTCGATCGCCTCCTCCAGATCGCGCTGGGAGACGGTCTTGCGCCCGTCCTTGACCGCGGCAATGGCGGCCTCGTTGATGACGTTGGCCAGCTCCGCGCCGGAGCAGCCGCTCGTCGCGCGGGCGATCTGCGTGTAGTCGATGCCGGGGTCGGTCTTGACCTCCTTCGCGTGAACGCGCAGGATGGCCTCGCGGCCCGCCAGATCCGGCAGCTCGACCGGGATGCGCCGGTCAAAGCGGCCCGGGCGCAGCAGCGCCTTGTCCAGAATCTCCGGGCGGTTCGTCGCCGCGAGGATCACGACGCCCTTGCCCGCGTCAAAGCCGTCCATCTCGGTGAGCAGCTGGTTGAGCGTCTGCTCGCGCTCGTCGTTGCCGCCCATGCCGGCGTTGTCGCGGCGCTTGCCGATGGCGTCGATCTCGTCGATGAAGACGATGCAGGGCGCCTTTTCACCCGCCTGCTTGAACAGGTCGCGCACGCGCGCCGCGCCCATGCCGACAAACATCTCGACGAATTCCGAGCCGGAGATCGAGAAGAACGGCACCTTGGCCTCGCCCGCGACGGCCTTGGCCAGCAGCGTCTTGCCGGTGCCGGGAGGGCCGACGAGCAGCGCGCCCTTGGGCAGCTTCGCGCCGATGTCGCGGTATTTCTGCGGATCGTGCAGGAAATCGACGATCTCCTTGAGCGCGTCCTTGGCCTCGTCCTCGCCGGCGACGTCGTCAAACGTCTTGCCGGTCTGCGCCTCGACGTAGATCTTGGCGTTGGATTTGCCGAAGCTCATCGAGTTGCCGCCCATCCTCTGGCTCATCTTGCGGAACATGAACGAGCCGAGCGCGTAGAAGATCACCAGCGGGAGCACCCAGGAAATCAGGAACTCGATGATCGGGCTCATTTGCTCCGGGACGACCTGTCCGAAGGTCACGCCCGCGTCGAGCAGGCGCTCGACGATCTTGTCATCCGCCGTGACGCGGTTGGTGGTGTATATGGTTGCCTTTCCGTCCTGAATCTGCTCCTTGGGCTCAAAGGCAATCTGCGTGTCGTTGATCTGAACCGTGTCAATCTCGTCGTTGGCAAGCATTTCGAGGAATTCGGAATACTCCACCTCCTTGACGCTGATGCGCTCAATCTGCGGGAACAGCAGCGCGTTGAGCAGCATGACCACGACCAGCGCAATGATGTAATAGACGATCAAGGGCTTCTTGGATCGATTGTCCTCATGCATGGCTTTTTCCTTTCAGGGATGGTCGCCCATCCCGGCTTGTGATGCTATCATGATACGACCCGCTCCGGGAAAAGTCAATTCAAACCGGCCGAAAGATACATTTTAGCCCGCACAATGTCGCCACGACCTGCTCTTTTTTTACCGTTTTGCAGCGTTTGTTTGCTTTGGCGCTCCGGCTTCTATGCGCGCGATCAAAAAAGGAAGACCGCTTAGCGATCTTCCTCTTTGGTTGGCTTTCAATTCGGCTCTGCCGGATGGGGAAGCGGGCTTACTCCGCGTCCACCGGCTCCTCGGCGTCGTCAAAGTCCAGGCCCTGCACCTCGGCGTTGTAGTCGACCTCCTCGGTCAGCGCCTCGCGGATGGACAGGCTGATGCGCTTGGCCTCGGTGTCCACCTTGAGCACCTTCACGCGCACGATCTGGCCGACCTGCACGGCGTCCTCCACCTTCGCGATGCGCTTGAGCGCGCACTGGGAGATGTGGACGAGGCCGTCAAGGCCCGGCTCCAGCTCGACGAACGCGCCGAACGTGGTGATACGGACGACCTTGCCCTCGACGATGGAGTCGACCGGGTACTTCTCCTCGGCGACCTCCCACGGCTGGGGCTGCAGCGCCTTCAGGCTCAGCTGGATGCGCTCCTTCTCCTTGTCCACGCCGATGATCTTGACCTGAACCTCCTGGCCCGGGGTCACGATCTCAGAGGGATGCTTCACGCGGTGCCAGGCGAGATCGGTCACATGGATGAGGCCATCCACGCCGCCGATGTCGACGAACGCGCCGAAGTCGGTCAGGCGGCGGACGATGCCCGTGACGATCTGATCCTTCTCGATCTTCTCCCAGGCCTTCTTCTTCTCGTCCAGCAGGTACGCCTTGCGGCTGGCGACAATGCGCTTCTTCGCCTTGTCCACCTCGATGATCTTGACGGTCATCGTCTTGCCCACGAACTCGCCGATGTTCTCGACGAAGCGGCGGGACAGGTGGGAAGCCGGGATGAACGCACGAACACCCATCACGTCGGCGATCAGGCCGCCGTTGACGGCCTCGCGGCCAGTGGCTTCCACGCAGGCGCCGGTGTCGTATTCAGCGACGAGCTTCTCCCAGTTCTTGGTGGCCATGACCTTGCGCTCGGAAAGGAGCACATAGCCCTCGCCATCGTTGAGCTTGACCACTTCGGCCTCGATCTCGTCGTCAACCTTGCAGTCGGTGGTGACCAGATCGTTCTTCTTGATGTAGCCATCAGCCTTGCCGGGAATGCTCACGACAACACCGTCATCGCTCACCTGGGCGACGACGCCTTTGACAACCTGACCGGGGCGGAACTTGATCATCGTCTCCTCGAGCATCGCGGCAAAGTCCTCGCTGCTGTCAGAAACCAGATTCTTTTCCATGTCGTTCATGCGGGTACTACCTCCTCAAGTATCTCTGCCGGGCCGGGGAGGCCCGGAAATGATACATACTTTATTGGTTCACGGCGGGGGCGCCGCCGGGAAACACTCACTTATGTTGCGCCTTGTGCCTCGCCGGTCGCGAGCGCCTCCACGCGCGCGCGCACGGCCTCCAGCAGCCATTGCGGGGTGGACGCGCCCGCCGTGATGGCGATGCGGTCCTCCGGGGAGGCGATGCCCTCGGGCACGTCCTGGGGCGTCTCCACCAGATAGGCTCTGCCGCAGCGCAGGCGGCAGGTCTCCAGCAGCTTTTGCGTGTTGGAGCTGTTGCGTCCGCCGACGACGATCATGACGTCGGCCTCTTTGGAGAGGCGCTCGGCCTCCTGCTGGCGCTGGCTCGTCGCCGCGCAGATGGTCATGCGAACGGTCAGCTCCGGCACGCGCGCCTTCACGACGCGCAGCACCTCTTCAAACCGGTCGCGCCGGATCGTGGTCTGCGCCACGACAAGCGCCTGCGCGGGCAGAGCTGCCGCCCTGGCCGCCTCTGCCGTGGGCAGGATGAAGACCGGCCCGTGCGCCCAGCCCGCGATACCGACCACCTCGGGATGATCCGCCTCGCCGACGATGATCACCGCGCCGCCCTGCTCGCTGTACTGGCTCACCAGCTGATGGATGTGCGCCACATGGGGACAGGTCGCGTCGATGACGGGAATGCCGCGCGCCTCGCACTGCGCGTAGACCTCCGGCGTGACCCCGTGGGAGCGGATGATGACCGTCTGCCCGGGCTCCACCTCGTCAAGCGAGGCGACGCTGCGCACGCCGGCGCGGTCAAGCCGCTCGACCTCCTGCGGATTGTGGATCAGGGGTCCGAGCGTGACGCAGGGCAGACCGTTGCTTGCGCATTCAAACGCCTTGCAGACCGCGCGCCGGACGCCGAAGCAGAATCCGGCATGCTCGCCAATCGTCAATTCCATACGCAACCCAACCTGTCATCGGAGCCTTGTGGCCCAAAATCGCCACTACTCCGTATTGCCCATCTTATTCAATTCTATGCATCTACCGATATTCCTGCCGGAATCCTGCATTTTTCAGAATTTTTGCGAATTTTTTTAGCCAGGGCGCGCGTTTCAGTCCGCCTGCTCCTCCGTCTGCGGCGCAGGGAGGGATTTTCCGTTGCTCAGCTGGGCAAAGGCGGCCTCGATGCGGTGGGTCAGCTCGTCGCAGGTCTCCCGGTTCATCCGCCCGGCGCGCAGGTCGTCCATGGGAACCGGCTTGCCCACGTGCACCGTCATGCGGCGGAAGGGCCTGTAATTGCCCTCAATGTACACCGGCACGACGTCGCAGCCGCTCTTGAGCGCCAGCAGCGACGCGCCGCCCAGCAGCGGCAGCATGTGCCCCGTCTTCGAGCGCGTGCCCTCCGGGAAGATGCCCAGCGTGTCGCCGTCCTTGAGCACGCCCATCGCCGTGCGGATGGCGGCCATGTCGAGGTTGCCGCGGTCGACCGGGAAGCCGTGCACCTTGCGGAACACCCAGCCAAGGAGCCTGTTTTCAAACAGCTCCTTCTTGCCCATGAAGTGAATCTCCCGATCCGGCACGCACAGCGCGAGCGTCACCGGGTCGAGCAGGCACTGATGGTTGCCCATCAGCACGCAGTTGCGGTCCCTGGGCACGTTCTCCCTGCCCTCGATGCGCATGAAAAACGCGATCTTGACCACAATCGCGTAGAGCAGGACGATGAAGGTATAGATGAACGTGCGCTTGGCCTTCTTCGGCTGCATCTCATTGCTTTCCATAGACTTCCTCCACAATCGCCACGATGGTGTCGACCACCTGCTGCGGCGTCATCTCCGTTGAATCCACGAGCACGGCGTCCTCCGCCTGGCGCAGCGGATCGGTCGCCCGGCTCATGTCCTGCGCGTCGCGCGCGTTAAGCTCGCGCAGCACCTGCTCGTAGGGCGTCGTGTCCCCGCGCTCCAGCTGCTGCACGTAGCGCCGGCGGGCGCGCTCCTCCGCCGTCGCCGTCAGATAGATCTTGACCGGCGCATGCTCGAGCACGCGCGTGCCGATGTCCCGCCCGTCGATGAGCATGTCCGCCTGCGCCGCCAGCGCCTGCTG
This sequence comes from Clostridiales bacterium, assembly GCA_004555535.1. GTDB lineage: Bacteria > Bacillota > Clostridia > Christensenellales > Aristaeellaceae > Ventricola. Next base: position 29,672 of record SFHU01000003.1, on the reverse strand, counting down.
GGCGCGCACCATGCGCGCGCGCACCGCCGGCCAGCTGGAAACGCGGCTCGCCGCCGTGGAGACCTCGCCCGTGCGGATCAGCGCGCTGACATCCTCCCCAAAGAGCAGCGTCCTCTGCTCGCCGTTTTCATAGCGCACAGCGACGTCCGCCCGCTCGCAGCAATCGCAGACCGCCGCCTCGTCCCCCGGGTCGATCCCCTCGCGCAGCACCTGAAGCGCCAGCGCGCGGTACATCGCGCCCGTGTCCAGATGCAGAATGTGCAGCCGCTGGGCGACCTGGTCGGCAATCGAGGATTTCCCCGCGCCCACAGGCCCGTCAATGGCGATATTCATTGGCATGTCCGTCTTCCTCCCCGCGCAGCGCGCTGCGCGTCTTCCTTAATCTTTCTGTATTATACGCCATGCGCCGCCCTTTCTTCAAGTCCCCGCCCGGATTTCCGGGAAAATGGGCATTATCCTCCACGATTCATCCATTTCCACTTCATTTTTTTATCCTTTTCTCCACTGTATCCCGTTTTTTATGTTCTTTTGGTCTACTTTACCCCATCCGCCTGTTGTGCTATAATAAAAGCGCGCGGAGCACAGGTGCCCCGCGCCGCAGCATGCCGCAAGGAGGTTTTGTGATGTATTCGTTTCAGACCGGCGCAGGAAAGCGCAAGCAGAAGCAGCTCATCCGCCTGCTTCTCCTGATCATATTCATCCTCATCATCGCCCTGGGCGCCGTCGGCTACAGCTATCTGCGCGCACGCAGCGTCGGCGACACCACCAGCAGCGCCATCTTCGCCCGCGCCATCAGCGAGGCCTCGGAGGCGCAAACCGCCGTCTATCGCCTGACCCAGTCGAGCGGCACCAACACGTCGACGCTCCTGTCGACGCTGCGCAGCCACGTCTACGCGCTCGAGTGCCTGAACATGCTCTCCGCGAACATCTACGGCGCGGGCACGTCGCTCGCCGATGCACAGATCCTGACCGCCTGCGAGGAGCTGCTCACGGAATGCGAGTCCCGCCTGCAGGCCGGCAGCGTCATCACCACGCAGACCACCGCGCTGCGCGACTATGTCGACCAGCTCGTCGCCGGCTTCAGCGGAGCCATCTGACCGCCCGATGCCATAAGCAGATTTCTGTTTATGGATTCTTCTTTCAAGGAATGATTGAATGCTTTCTCTGAATGCTTTCTCTCCCCTTCGGGGAGAGGGAACCCTTTTGCCAACGATCTGCGCCCGCCCAACGGCGGGCCTTTTTGATCCGCGCTCCGGGCCAGGCGCGCGACCGCAGCGACCAGCTGCCGGGCATCCTCTCTCGTATTGCTGATGCCGGGGCTCACGCGCACGGCGCCCGTCTCCAGCGTGCCCAGAAAGCGGTGGACGCCCGGCGCGCAGTGCAGCCCGCCGCGCACGGCGATGCCCGCCTCGTCAAGCGCCGAGGCCGCCTCCTGCGAGGCGATTCCTTCTATATTGAAGCTCAGCAGCGAAGCGCCCTTGGGCGTGTACACCCTTACGCCGGGGATCCCCAGCAGCGCCTCGCGCATCTGCGCGCAGAGGCCGACGGCGTTTTCGTGCGCCTCCTCCCGGTTTGCGAGGGCGACGCGCATCCCTGCGCGCAGCCCGGCGATGCCCGGCAGGTTGAGCGTGCCGCTCTCCAGCGCGTCGGGCATCATGCGCGGCTGAAACATGCTCTCGGAGACGGAACCTGTGCCGCCCTGACGCATCGGCGCGAGGCGCACGTCCGCGGCGACCCAGAGCGCGCCCGTGCCGTGCGGCCCGAGCAGCCCCTTGTGTCCCGGCAGCGCCAGCATCGAGCAGCCCCAGGCCGCCGGCGTGAGCGGCAGATGCCCTGCCGTTTGCGCCGCGTCGACCAGGAAGAGCGCGCCGCGCCGCCGGCACAGCGCCCCCACCGCCGCGACATCCTGCACTACGCCCAGGACGTTGGACATGTGCGTCATCGCGACCAGCCGCGTGCGCGGCGTCATGGCGCGCTCCACATCCTGCGCCCGGATCCTTCCCTGCGCGTCCGGCGGCACGATCGTCAGCGTGATGGCGCCGCTGCGGGAGAGCTCGGAGAGCGGCCGGAGCACGGAATTGTGCTCGATGAGCGTCGTCACCGCGTGGTCGCCCGTGCGCAGCGAGCCGTGAATCGCCATATTGAGCGCGTCGGTCGTATTCGCCGCGAAGACAACGCGCGACGCGTCCGTCTCCCCGAGCATCTGCGCGAGCGCCTCGCGGCAGTCCTCCACAATCCGCCCCGCCGCCAGGGACAGCCTGTGGCCCGAGCGCCCCGGGTTCGCGCCGCAGGAAGCCAGCGCCGAGGTCATCGCCTCCAGCACGCATCCCGGCTTGGGATAGCTCGTGGCGGCGTTATCCAGATAGATCATCCGCGTCCCTCCCTGACCGCACGGCGGATTTCCCCGCCGCATACGATGCAGTATATGAGGTCGCCCCATCGGGCAGACCTGGGAGGGAACGCGCATGAATCCATCCTTCGGCATCGCCGCCTTTCGCTCGCGCACGCAGGTGCTGCGCATGGAGGAAGCCCTGCGCCGTGCGGGTCTGTCCGCCGGCGTCGTCTCCACACCCCGCGAGGTCGCCATCGGCTGCGGCCTGTCCGTCCGCTTTGAGCTCGCCGAGACGCCGCAGGTCATGGCCGTCTACCGCCGCCTGAACCCGAGCGCGCTCATCGGCTTTTACCGCGTCGACGGCTACGGCACGCGGCAGATCCGCCTGTCGCCGCTGCAAACGTGATGCCGCCGCCGCATATTTCCGCACATCAAAAAACGGCTCCTTGACGGAAAGCCGCGATTGTTCTATAATGTAGCCAAGAGGTGGCAACCTCACACGATCATCCTCCGCCTCTGCGGAATGGTTAATCGAACAGAAGCACCAGCCGCCGTGGTAGAGGGCAGTCTACACGGCGGCGCTTCTCATTTGTGCAGGCTTTTCGTGCCGAAGTACACTGTAAAAAGCAAACCCAGAACATTCAAAATTGCGAAAAACAATTCTGTATTGCTCATGTGCTCCACCCCTCTTTCGTATCGCAGAAAGCGGGGAAGCCACCGTGCAAGTCCTCTTGACTACGACCCGATCATATCATATTGTCCCTCCGAATGCAAGATTTCATCTGCCGGCGGCACCAATTTACCCTTTTGCAAAGAGAGGAATACCCCATGGAAGCCAACCCGAACACCCGTCTCATCCTCGCCGAGCTCGAGCGCCTGTATCCGGACGCGAAGCCCGCGCTCCACTTCGCCAATCCCTACCAGCTGCTCGTCGCCGTCATCCTCTCCGCCCAATGCACGGATGTGAAGGTCAACCTGGTGACGCCGGCGCTGTTTGCCGCCTATCCGGACGCGGCGGCGCTCGCGGGGGCCGAGCCGGAGCAGGTCGAGCCCTATATCCGCACCTGCGGCCTCTACCACAACAAGGCCAAAAACCTCGTGCTGACCGCCCGCGCGCTTGTGGAGCGCTACGGCGGCGAGGTGCCCGCCGATCACGACGCGCTGGAGAGCCTGCCCGGCGTCGGCCGCAAGACCGCCAACGTCGTCATGAGCTGCGCCTTTGGCGAGGACGCCATCGCGGTGGACACGCATGTCTTCCGCGTCAGCAACCGCCTGGGCCTCGCCGACGCGGGCGACGTGCTCAAAACCGAGCAGCAGCTGATGGAGAACATCCCGAAAGATCAGTGGAGCCGCGCGCACCACTGGCTGATCTTCCATGGCCGCCGCGTCTGCGCCGCCCGCAAGCCCGCCTGCGAAACCTGCACGCTGCATGCCTGGTGCGAATACGCCTGCGGCAATCCCAAGGGCAAAAAATAAGCCCGCGCCGCAGCGCGGGAGCAAGCATTCGCCGCCGTGTCAGATATCCGTCTGCGCGGCGGCGTTTCTATTGTGCAGGCTCTTTTCAAGCCTTCTGAAGGAATGGCGCGATCTTCGCGGCGTCCCGTCTGCCCTTGTCATACATCTGCTGGAGCTTTTCCTTGTCCTTGGTCAGCGTGGACAGCCCGCAGACGTCGTCCGGCGCGATGATGAGCACGCTGCCCTGCCGCTCCATCTCCTGCGCATAGGCCACGCCGTCGTTGTAGGCCTTGTAGCGGTTCATCAGCGCCTCGCCCGCCCTGGGATAGCTGCGCGAGAGGATTTTGGCGATCGTCCTGTCCTTCTTCTGCTCGCGCCTGAAGTCCACCGGGTGCGTCAGGATGACGACGATGCGGTCGCATCCGTCGCCCTGCGCCTTGAGCACGGGCACGGGATCGCAGATGCCGCCGTCCAGGCAGGGGATGTCCCCAATCATGTAGGGCTTGCAGAACACGGGCAGCGCGCTGGAGCCCTTGAAGACGTCGTAGTGATCCTTCGTGATATAAGACCGGTCAAAATAGACCTGCGTGCCCGTGCGCGCGTCGCACGCGCCGACATAGAATTCCGCCGGGTTGGCCGCAATCGCCTCATAGTCGATCGGGTTTTCGCCGTCCGAGTTCGAGAGCGTGCTGTACACGTAGTCAAGGTCGACATAGTTGCGCGTGCGCAGCCAGTTCTCCGGGCTGGCGTATTCCTTGCGGAACACATACTGCATGTAGAACGTATAATTGCGTCCATGCTGGCGCGCCATATACGACGCGAGATTCGCACTGCCGGCGGAAATGCCGATGCAGTAGTCAAAAAAGATGCCCTGCTCCAGGCAGACATCCAGCACGCCCGCGCCATAAATATCGCGGAAGCCGCCGCCCACGTCGATAATTCCTGTCTTCATCCTTCATCCACCTCCGCGAAAGGTCTCTTTAACTGAGATATTATACGGCTTTTTCCGGCAAATGTCAAAGAAACTGCGTGCCCGGCGCAAAATCTCCGCGCAAAAATCCTCCCCGCGAGGGGAGGACGCATTGCGGCAGGCAAGGATCAGACGACGCCGTATTCGCGGAGCAGCTTGCCCACATCGGTATCCCCGAGCTTCTTGATCGCCTCATGCAGCACGATCTTCTCCAGGAAGGGCAGCTCGTGCTCGGTGAGCTTTTTGCCATCCCCGAGCTTGACCGTCGCATCGAGCAGACAGCGCACATCGTAGACGCTTCCCCAGACCTCCGGCACGCCGCGGTCGACATCAAGCAGCGTGTAGACGGCCTCCATGCCGGTGCGGATGGAGTATTCGGTCGTGAAGATGGTGTCGCGCTTCGTCTCGGCGAACTGGCCGAGGAAGGCGAAATTGACGCTGCCCTCCGGCACGACCAGCGGGCGGTCGCCCGCCTCGCGCGGCATGAAGAACGCAGTGATATAGGGCATCATGCAGGGGACGGTGTTCGCGCTGTTTGCCGCGAGATCCTCGATCTGATCGACCGGCACGCCGAGATGATAGAGCCATTCCTCGCAGATCTCCTTGCCCGTGCATTCGCGCATCGGCTTTTTGATGAAGTCGCCCGGCCTGTCGGAGAAGAGGCCGTAGATCCAGCCGACGAGCTGGCCGTTCTTCTGCGCGTGGAACTGCGGCTGGCGGTTGAATGTCCAGGAGAGCAGCCAGCTCGAATCCTTGACGGTCACGATGCCGCCGGTCACGACGCCGCCGCTGAAGGGATCGCGCTTGCAGATCTTCCGGATGTAGGGGACGATGCGCTCGTCGAGCGTCGTCACGGTCGCGCTCATCCAGTTGGTCTTCTCCGGATCGGAGCAGAATTTATCGGGATGGCCGAAGGACGGATCCTGCGCGGCGATCCTTCGCCACAAATCCCAGCCGCCGCCGGGGCGGATTTCGGTCTCCATCGGCGCAGGCGTATTCTGATCGCCGAGCGCCGCATTCTCGACACAGCCGCCGTTGGTGATGAAGACGAGGTCGTTTTCCGTGAGGCCGATGGTGTCCTCCCGGCCGTTGTCAATGACCTTGATGCCCGTGGCAACCTTGCGCCCCGGCTTGATGTCAAACGTCACATCGACGACCTGCACGCCGTAATGAAACTGCACACCGCGCTCCTTGAGGTATTTGACCATCGGCAGAATCATCGATTCATACTGGTTGTATTTCGTGAAGCGCAGCGCCGTGAAGTCCGGCAGGCCGCCGATATGATGGACGAAGCGCTGAAGATAGAGCTTCATCTCGAGCGCGCTGTGCCAGTTTTCAAAGGCGAACATCGTGCGCCAATACATCCAGAAATTCGAATTCAGCACCTCATCGTCGAAGATCTGCTCGATGGAGACGTTGTAGAGCTTCTCGTTTGGGGTCATAAACAGCTTCATGATCTCCATCGAGGCCTTGTCGGAAAGGCCGAATTTGTTCTCCGTGTGCGCGTCCTGACCGCATTTCTCGGTCGCGCGGCAGAGGGAGTAATTCGGATCCTTCTTGTTGAGCCAGTAATATTCGTCGAGCACGCTCACGCCCTCCGTCTCGATCGAGGGAATGGAGCGGAACAGATCCCACATGCATTCGAAGTGATTGTCCATCTCGCGGCCGCCGCGCATAACAAATCCGCGATCCGGATACTGCCATCCGTCGCAGGCGCCGCCGGGGATCGGATCCTTTTCGAGGATATGGATGTGCTCGCCCTTCATCTGCCCGTCGCGCACGAGGAAGCAGGCCGCCGCGAGCGCCGCCAATCCCGAGCCCACCAGATAAGCCGACTTGCCGTCGACGCCCTCCGGCTTGACCGGACGGGCAAACGCCTCATAATTGCCGCTGCTGTAATACATATTAAAACCCTCCGTTCATCTCTTTGCCTCCCGGCTGTCCGCCCGGAATCCCTTCGCCCGGGCGCCGCGCCGGTTTCTTTTGACAGCCCTATTGTATCATTGGGATTTCGGCAAATATACGGGCAGAAAAAAAGCCGTGTCACAGTTTGCGACACGGCAGGCGCCTTTGGGGAAAAACCGGACATCCGGCCCGGTTTGTGGCCATCATTCCGCGCCCTTCCAGGGCGGGACAGGCAGCTTGGCGCTGTGCTCGAGCGACAGGCGGATGTTGCCGTCAAAGAGCAGGCCGATGCGGCTGATGAGAGCAGGCGCATCCTCCTTCATCCCGCCGCCGATCCAGCTGAGCACCATCTGCTCAAGCGCGCACTGATAAAACATCGCGATGAGCCGCTTGTCCGCCTCGCTGGCATGGATGCCCTCGCTTTCCCGGTTCACATAGCGCAGCATCACCTCGCCCGCGACGGTATAAAGATAGCGCTCCAGCTCCTCGCGGCGCATGGAGTGATAGACATGGAAGACCGCGCGCTTGTGCTCCATGGCGATGCGCACGGCCTCCGTGAAGCCCGCCTCCCAGGCATCCGTCCCGCGCGTGCGCGCATAGACGGCCTCGAGCTCGGATTCAAAGATCTCGGAGAGCACGGCGTAGATATCCTGATAATAATAGTAAAAGGTCTTCCGGTTGATTTCGCATCGCGCGACGAGGTCGGTCACGGTGATCTCGTCAAGCGGCCGCTCGTCGAGCATGGCGATGAATTCACGGCGGATCGATTCACGCGTATACTGCCGGGCCATCCGCTTCCCTCCCTATCCCGCTTTTTGTCCATTGTATCGGAAAACGCGGCCAAAAGCAACCGCGGGCGATCGCATAATTTTTCTCTTCCTTGTTTACCTCGGCGCGCTCCTTCTGGTATAATACCCCTTGTCACAAAGGAGTGGTATCCGAATGAAAGCATCTTCCCAGACAACTCCCGGCGCGTACGCCGGCTTTGACCATGGCGCGGCCTTCCGCCAGGGCCTGCGCGACGGCATCCCCATCGGTCTTGGGTACTTCGCCGTCTCCTTCTCCCTGGGCATTTCCGCGCGCGGCGCGGGACTGAGCGCCCTGCAGGGCTTCTTCGCGAGCCTGCTTACCTCCGCGTCGGCGGGCGAATACGCGGTCTTCACCTCCATCGCCGCGCAGGCGACGTATCTGGAAATCGCGCTCATCACGCTGATCGCCAACGCGCGCTATCTGCTGATGAGCTGCGCGCTCAGCCAGCGCTTCGCCCCGGAGATGCCCTTCCAGCATCGCCTGCTCATCGGCACGGCGGTCACGGACGAGATCTTCGGCGTCACCATCGCGCGCCCCGGGCTGATCGACCCGTACTACACCTACGGCGTCATCCTCACCTCGGTGATCCCCTGGGCCGCGGGCACGTCCTGCGGCATCGTGATGGGCAACCTGCTGCCCGCGCGCATCGTCAGCGCGCTGAGCGTCGCGCTCTACGGCATGTTCCTGGCGATCATCATCCCGCCCGCGCGCCGCAGCCGCATCGTCGCCGGCCTCGTGCTGGCGGGCTTCGCCGCGAGCTGGGCTGCCGGAAAGCTGCCCGTCATCTCCGGCTTTTCCGGCGGCACGCGCACCATCGTGCTGACCGTGCTGCTCGCCGGCATCGCGGCGCTGCTCTTCCCCGTGCAGAGCGCGCATTACACGGAGGAGGAGATGGACGCATGAGAAACGTGAACCTCTACATCGCCATCATGGCGGGTGTGACCTATCTGATCCGCGTGCTGCCGCTGACGCTGATCCGCCGGCCGATCAAGAACCGGTTCATCCAGTCCTTCCTCTTCTATGTGCCCTATGTGACGCTCGCGGTGATGACCTTCCCCGCGATTGTCGAGGCGACGCAGAGCCCCGTCGCGGGCGCGCTGGCGCTGGCCGCCGGCGTCGTGCTGGCGTATCTGGGCGCGGGGCTGTTCCCCGTCGCCGTCAGCTGCTGCGCCGTCGTGCTGATCGCGGAGTTCCTGCTCGTCTGAACGGCCAACCCGCTTCCCTGCGCGCAAAGCGAAGAGGGGAGTCTGAGGGACTTCGTCCCTCAGGCAGGTTATAGGGCGGCAGCCCTATCGTTCCCAAATAAAACAAGGAGAACACAGTCTCAGAGCAGGCCGCAAGGCGGCCTACGATTGAGACTGTCCACCGTCAACCCGCTTCCCGTCCCCCTGCCTCCCGGTAGGGGCTTTCTGTTTCCCGCCGGTCGCTTCCTGTCCAATCCGGTCGTTTTCGGTGTCGCTTTACCTGTTTTTTACAATTTTTGTGTCAGGCGGTTGACACCTAAATGTGCAACCCTTATAATAATCGGTAACAAAAGACTTTCAGCCTGCATAACCTGAAGGTCGCAACCGATTCAAATAAGGAGTGAAAACCATGAAGAAACTGTTTGCTCTGCTGCTGTGTGCGCTGCTGGTCTTCTCCTGCGCGGGCCTTGGCCTGGCCGAGATCGACGAAGCGCTCATCAAGGCCGCCCAGGAGGAGGGCGAGCTCGTCGTCTACGGCTCCTGCGAGGAGCCCTATCTCGCCGCCGCCGCGAAGCACTTTGAGGAGCTCTACGGCATCAAGACCTACTATCAGCGCCTCTCCACCGGCGAGGTGCAGGCCAAGATCACCGAGGAAAACGGCAACCCGTCCGGCGACGTCTGGTTCGGCGGCACGACCGATCCCTACAACGAGAGCGCCAAGGCGGGCCTGCTGATGGCCTATGAGGCCAAGAACGCCGCCGATCTCGCCTCCGACATGTACCGCGACGCGGACGGCTACTGGTACGGCATCTACAAGGGCATTCTGGGCTTCATGGTCAACACCGAGGAGCTCGAGCGCCTGGGCCTCGAGGCGCCGCAGGGCTGGGACGACCTGCTCAAGCCCGAGTATCAGGGCCTGATCTGGATGTCCAACCCGAACACCGCCGGCACCGCGAAGCTGATCATCAACACGATGGTGCAGCTCAAGGGCCATGACGAGGCCATGAAGTACTTCGTGGAGCTGGACAAGAACATCGCGCAGTACACCAAGTCCGGCTCCGGCCCGTCCAAGAAGGTCGGCATCGGCGAGTGCGTCATCGGCATCGGCTTCCTGCACGACGGCATCGCGCAGATCCTCTCCGGCTATGACAACATCGCCCTGATCATCCCGTCCGAGGGCACGAGCTTTGAGATCGGCGCGACCGCGATCTTCGAGGGCTGCGCCCACGAGAACGCCGCGAAGCTATGGATCGAGTATGCGCTCTCTCCGGAGTGCGTCGAGCTGGCCGACGATGCCGAGAGCTATCAGTTCCTCGTCATCAACTCCGCCCAGCAGCCCGCGGCCGTCGAGCCGTTCGGCCTCGACCCGAACAACGTCATCGACTATGACTTCGAGGACGCCAAGAACAACACGACCCAGTATGTGACCGACTTCTTCAACGCGCTGGGCGACGCCGCCGACAGCCGCTTCAAGACCGAGTAACCGGCTTCGCCTGTTTCTTCCGAAGCTGCTCTGTCAGTCCTCTGAGGCTGGCGCATGAGGCCGCAGGCCTCGCCGGTCTTTCGCACAAAACAGACGCATCAACTCCAAGGGGATGGGGCCAAACCCCATCCCCCTTTTGATCAACAAAGGGGTGCATGCCCATGAAAACCCATCAAAGCGCAGCGCTTGAGCGCAAAAAGTTCTTCGCCGATCCGCTGATGGTCTTTACGATCCTGCTGCTGGTCGTCCTGCTCATGCTCTTCATCCTCTATCCGCTGGCGATGCTCCTGCTGGACAGCGTCTATGTGCAGGGGACGGAGCTGGTGCCGCTTGAGACGGTGCTCAGCGGCGAAGCCGACGCGCCCTACAGCAAGGACGGCGCCTCCGTCACCGTCCTGAGCAGCAAGAACAAGAAGACCGTCGTCGCGCTGGAAAGCCTCGATTCGCAGGTCGGCTGCCTGTTCGCCAAAAACGGGCGCGCGCTCAAGGAGGGCGAGGCGGTCGATCCCGCCACGACCTATGTCAAGGTACAGCGCAACATGCTGACCCTGGCGGCCTTCCCGCGCATCTTCGCCGATTACACCTTCACAACGGCCTTCCGCAACACGCTCGTGCTGGGTGCGATCACAGGCTTTGGCTCCGTGATCATCGGCCTGCTCTTCGCCTATGTCGACTGCTATGTGCGCGTGCGCTCGCGCGTGACCAAGAAGATGTTCGACGTCGTCTCGATGCTGCCGGTCGTCTCGCCGCCGTTCGTACTCTCGCTGTCGATGATCCTGCTCTTCGGCCGCGGCGGCCTGATCACCCGCAAGCTGTTGGGCATCTACGACAGCAACGTCTACGGCCTGGGCGGCATCGCCATCGTGCAGGTGCTGACCTTCTTCCCCGTCTGCTACATGATGCTCAAGGGCCTGCTCAAGAACATCGATCCCTCCATGGAGGAGGCCGCGCGCAACATGGGCGCGAGCCGCATGAAGGTCTTCACGACCGTGACCCTGCCGCTGATGCTGCCGGGCCTGGGCAACGCCTTCCTCGTCACCTTCATCGAGTCCGTCGCCGACTTCGCCAACCCCATGATGATCGGCGGCAGCTATGACACGCTCGCCACGACGATCTATCTGCGCATCACAGGCGGCAGCTATGACACCAACGGCGCCGCGGCGATGGCCGTCGTGCTGCTGTGCATCACGCTGTTCCTCTTCCTGATCCAGAAATACTACCTCGAGAAGAAGACCGCCGCGACGCTGACCGGCAAGGCCAGCCGCGCCCGCGCCCTCATCGAGGACAGGAGCGTGCGCGTGCCGCTGGTGACGCTCTGCTCCGTGATCTCCGCGTTCGTCATTCTGATGTACATCGCGATTCCCTTCGGTGCGCTCTTCAAGCTCTGGGGCCGCGATTACAGCCTCTCGCTCAAGTGGTTTGAGCAGCTCTTCCGCGACGACGGCTTCAAGGCCTTCAAGGATTCCTTCGTCCTCTCGCTGATCGCCTCGCCGATCACCGCGCTGCTCTCGATGATCATCTCCTACCTGGTCGTCAAGAAGAAGTTCCGCGCGAAGGGCTTCATCGAGTTCGTCTCGATGCTCGCCATGGCCGTCCCCGGCACGGTGCTGGGCGTCGGCTTCATCCGCGGCTTCGCGGGCGGCGTCTTCCGCACGGGCTTCCTGCAGGGCATCTACGGCACGGGCATCATCCTGGTGATCGTGTTCGTCGTGCGCTCGCTGCCCGTCGGCACGCGCAGCGGCATCTCCGCCCTGCGGCAGATCGACAAATCCATCGAGGAATCGGCCTACGACCTGGGCGCCGGCAGCGGCCGCGTCTTCATGACGGTCACGCTCCCGCTGATCAAGGATTCCTTCTTCAGCGGCCTGGTCACGACGTTCGTCCGCTCCATCACGGCCATCAGCGCGGTCATCCTGCTGGTGACGCCGCGCTATCTGCTCATCACCTGCCGCATCAACGAGTTCGCCGAGAAGGGCGCCTACGGCGTCGCCTGCGCCTACGCGACCATCCTCATCGCGATCGTCTACGCGGCCATCGTCGTGATGAACTTCTGCATCAGGCACTTCGGAACCAGCAAACAGATGCGAGTAAAGGAGGAGGGCTGACATGGCCACCAAGGAAAAGAAGGGCGTTCGCCTTGACCATATCTCCAAGATCTACAACGACCCCAAGACGGGCAAGGCGTTTTACGCCGTGCATGACGTGTCGCTTGACATCGAGCCGGGCAGCTTTGTGACGCTGCTGGGCCCCTCCGGCTGCGGCAAGACGACGACGCTGCGCATGATCGCAGGCTTTGAAACCCCGGACGAGGGCGAGATCTACCTGGGCGACGAGCCGATCAACGCCCTGACGCCCAACAAGCGCGACACGGCGATGGTCTTCCAGAGCTACGCGCTCTTCCCGCACTACAACGTCTACGACAACGTCGCCTACGGCCTGCGCCTGCGCAAGGTGCCCAAGGCGGAGATGCAGGAGCGCATCGCGCGCATCCTCGATCTCGTCGAGCTGACCGGCATGGAGCAGCGCATGACCAACCAGCTCTCCGGCGGCCAGCAGCAGCGCGTCGCGCTCGCCCGCGCGATGGTCGTGGAGCCGAGCGTGCTGCTCTTTGACGAGCCGCTCTCCAACCTCGATGCCAAGCTGCGCGTCTCCATGCGCACGGAGATCCGCCGCATCCAGCAGACGCTGGGCATCACCGCCGTCTATGTCACGCACGACCAGGCGGAGGCGATGGCGATCTCCGACAACATCATCATCATGAACAAGGGCGTCATCGCGCAGATGGGCACGCCGGAAGCCATCTACTACCATCCCAGCAGCGAGTTCGTCGCGGACTTCATCGGCGAGGTCAACTTCCTCACGGGCGACATCGTCTCGACCGACGGGCGCATGTGTACGCTGAACATCGCGGGCCACCCCGTGCGCGTCGAGAATCCGGACGGCTTCCCCGTCGGCAAGACCTGCAAGATCGTCCTGCGTCCCGAGGCGGGCATCCTCGCCGACACGGGCGCGCTGCCCTGCAAGGTCGTGCTCTCCTGCTTCATGGGCGCGTATCAGAACTATCATGTGATGGTCGATGACACGCTCGTCAAGCTCGCGGATTACTGCCCGGTCGGCCGCAAGGTCTATCAGGTCGGCGACACGGCGTACCTCTCCTTCAAAGAGGGATGCGTGCATATGCTGTGACGCGGGCGCATTCTCTCCTGCATACGAAACGCCCCTTCGCCGTCGCGAAGGGGCGTTTCGTATCTTTATCTTTATCTTTTCTCAGCCGTTCTGCCAGCGGATCTGCTCGCCCGTGATGAGCGGGTAGCGCGCCAGCTCGCTGCCATCGAGGTCTTCCTTGTGCATGTCGACCGCCGTGATCTGGTGGTTCTCGTAGGTCGTGTAGTAGTAGATGCCCTTCTGCGCGTTGCAGCAGGAGGTGTAGAGCGTGATCTCGTACTTGCCCTCGCCGACGTCGCAGCAGCCGCGCTGCTGATCGACCGAGCCGAGGATGTGGAAGAACTGGCTGACGCTCTCCATCTCCGAATCGCCGGAAACCGCGTGCATCTTCGTGTAGGCCACGCGCACGAAGCGCGACTGCGAGGAGAGATCGCCCGGCAGGCCGAGCGCACCCATGCCGCGGCTGTACGCCGTAAGCGGCACGCTCCAGCAGTTCTCCGGCTGGCGGGGCGAGAGGTGCATGTAATTATTGAGCGCGAACATCTGCTGGTCAAACGGCGGGTTGTTCGTCATCACGCCGACGGGGTTGTCGTAGATTTTGATGCCCTCGCGAACGGCCTCCACCGTGATCGCTTCATCCTTGTCGGCGATGAGCCAGTGCAGCTGCGCCAGGGGCAGCTGCTCGCTGAAGGGCTCGTCGATCAGGTTGATGCGCTCAAGCAGCGTCCGCGCCTCGGCGACCGAGGCGCACTGCCCCAGCACCCAGGGAATGAACTCGAACTGCGCGACGTTGTCCTTCCCCGCCGCGCGCTTTTCATAGTGCGCGTTGCCCACGAAGTTGAGCCCAGCCATGCCCAGCCCCTTCTCGTTCATCGCGTCGTAGTACAGCGGCACGTTGCCCGCGACATAGGCCATGCCGATCATCGCGTAGTGCCGCCTCATCGGGCCCATCACGCGGAACTCGAACGGATAATTCCGCGGCGTCACCGTCACCTCGTCGCCATAGGAGAACTCATAATCGAGCGTCCTGCCAAAGTAAAAGTCCTTCGTCTTATAGGTTGCCGCCGTACACATGCTGCATCCTCCTTCATTGCTTCCGGGCGTTTTGTCGCGTCCTGTTTTCGTCCTGATTGTAGCATAAACGCTTTGGGGATTTCAATACGAAGGATCGACCCGCAAAAAAGTGTTGCCTTCTCTGCGGTAGAATGCGCCTTTTCGAAAAAAACGCAAATGCGCGCGCCATGCGTTGAAACTTTTTTCCCGTCATGGTAAGATAAGGCCGTCGCCCCCAGGGCGCAATTCACTTTGACAAAGGAAGGCCTGACCATGCCCTGCACCACCATTCTGATCGGCAAAAACGCCACCTATGACGGCTCCACGATGATGGCCCGGAACGAGGATTCCGGCCCCGACGGCTTCGCGCCCAAGAAGTTCGTCGTCGTCCATCCCGGGGAGCAGCCCCGCCGCTACCAGTCCGTCATCTCCAAGGTCGTCATCGACCTGCCGGACAACCCCATGCGCTATACCGCCATGCCCAACGCCCTGCCCGACCGCGGCATCTGGGGCGAGGCCGGCTTCAACGCCTACAACGTCGCCATGTCCGAGACCGAGACGATCACCTCCAACGCCCGCGTGCTGGGCGCGGACCCGCTCGTCCCCGGCGGCATCGGCGAGGAGGACATGCTCACGATCGTCCTCCCCTACATCCATTCCGCCCGCGAGGGCGTGCTGCGGCTGGCCGAGCTGCTGCGCAGGTATGGCACCTATGAGATGAACGGCATCGGCTTCCAGGACGCCCATGAGATCTGGTGGATGGAGACCATCGGCGGCCACCACTTCATCGCCAAACGCGTGCCGGACGATGGCTACGTCGTCATGCCCAACCAGCAGGGCATCGACTTCTTCGACTTCACCGACGCCCTCGGCGCGCAGAGGGATCACCTCTGCTCCCCGGACATGATCGACTTCATCGAGCAGAACCATCTGGATCTGTCGATGTCCTCCGTCCCGCCCGCGCAGCAGACCCGCTTTGACGTGCGCGCCGCGCTGGGCAGCCATACCGTTTCGGATCACTCCTACAACACGCCCCGCGCCTGGTACATGGAGCGCTATCTCAACCCGACGACGTACAAATGGGACGGCCCGCAGGCCGACTTCACGCCCGAGAGCGACAACCTGCCCTGGGCGCTCACGCCGGAGCATAAGGTCACCGTCGAGGATGTGAAATTCGTGCTCTCCTCCTGCTACGAGGGCACGCCCTACAACCCCTACGCGCAGTATGGCAACGCTTCGGAGCGCGGCAAGTACCGCCCCATCGGCGTCAACCGCAACAACTTCGTCGCCCTGACGCAGCTGCGCCCGGATGTGCCGGAGGCCATCGCCGCCGTCGAATGGCTCGCGGTCGGCTCCAACGCCTTCAACGGCATGGTGCCCTTCTACGGCAACGTGGAGCGCACGCCGGATTATCTCTCCGGCACGACCGCCGAGGTCACGACGGAGAATTTCTATTGGGCCAACCGCCTGATCGCCGCGCTTTGCGACGCGCACTATCACGCCTGTATCGCCTCTGTCGAGCGCTACCAAAATAAGCTCGCCGCCAAAGGCCATGAAATGCTCCATGCGTTTGACGAGGGCGCCCGCACAGCGTCGGACCTGCCCGCCTATCTCGCGGACTGCAACGATCAGGTGGCCGCGTTCGCCAAGGCGGAGACCGCCGGTCTGCTGGATAAGGTGCTCCTCGCCGCGAGCCTGCAAATGAAGAACGCCTACTCCCGCGCCGACGCGTAATCTTCTCCCCCGCCGGAGCCTTGCGCATCCCGCCCCCTTCATCAGGGCAGGGATGCTTTTTCTCTTTGACGTCAGATCTTCATTGCGTGCGGGACGCCGCGGGTGTATAATGATCCAGTCATTTTTCCAAAAGGAGCAATGCCTATGAAAACCTGGAAGGCTCTGCTGCGGCGCAAGGATGTCGCCTGCACATTTCAGCGCTACGGCATCGACGCGCTGGGCGCGATGGCGCAAGGTCTGTTCTGCACGCTGCTGGTGGGCACCATTCTCAACACGCTCGGCCAGCAGCTTCACATCGGCTTTCTGACCGCGCCGGTCGTCACCATCCAGTCCGGCGGCCAGGCGATCAGCTACACGATCGGCGGTTTGGCCTCGCTGATGGTCGGCCCGGGCATCGCCGTGGCGATCGGCTCCGCGCTGCACTGCCCGCCGCTCGTGCTGTTCTCGCTGATCCCGGTCGGCTTCGCGGCCAACGCGATGGGCGGCTCCGGCGGCCCGCTGGCCGTCTACGTCGTGGCGATTGTCGCCTGCGAGCTGGGCAAGCTCGTCTCCAAGGAGACGCGCATCGACATCCTCGTCACCCCGCTGGTCACGATCCTCTCGGGCATCGGCATCTCCGCGCTCGTCGCCGCGCCCATCGGCCGGGCGGCCAACGCCGTCGGCCAGGCGATCATGTGGGCGACGGAGCTGCAGCCCTTCTTCATGGGCATGCTCGTCTCCGTGCTCATCGGCATGGCGCTGACGCTGCCCATCAGCTCCGCCGCGATCTGCGCCTCCTTCGGCCTGGTGGGCCTGGCGGGCGGCGCCGCCGTCGCGGGCTGCTGTGCGCAGATGGTCGGCTTCGCCGTCATGAGCTTCAAGGAGAACGGCTGGGGCGGCCTCGTCGCGCAGGGCGTGGGCACGAGCATGCTGCAGATGCCCAACATCGTCAAAAATCCCCGCGTCTGGATCCCGCCGACGCTGGCCTCGGCCATCACCGGGCCCATCGCGACCTGCCTGTTCCGCCTGGAGATGAACGGCTCGCCCGTCTCCTCGGGCATGGGCACCTGCGGCTTCGTCGGACAGATCGGCGTCTACACCGGCTGGGTCAGCGACGTCGCCGCCGGGCTCAAGCCCGCCATCACGGCGATGGACTGGCTGGGTATGGCGCTGGTGTGCTTCATCCTCCCCGCCGTGCTGAGCGTGTTGTTCGCGGTGCTCCTCAAACGCTGGGGCTGGATCCATGAGGGCGACCTGAAGCTGGAGCTGTGAGAAACGGCCATCCGGTTCCCCGCCCACGGTCAAAGGACAAATCAACAAAGCAAGCGCTCCGCACGGCAGTTCACACCGCCGCGGAGCGCTCGTCTTTTTGAGATAAGCAGTTGTTTCTGAATGGCTCTTTTCTTCAGGAAATATCAGGAGGGCTTTTCTTCCCTTCGGGGAGAAAAACCCCTTTTGTCGTCGGTCTGAGCGCTTTTTTCCTCATTGCTTCTGCGCCAGCCGCACCAGCTCCCGGAGCCTCGTGCGCGTCTCGCCCTCGCGCAGACGCCGGCAGACGATGACCAGCCTGTCCTCATCGATGCAGGTGGAGAGCGTGAGCAGCGCGTCGGTGGGCTTCACGTCGATGGGCACCGCGTAGGCGGAATGAAGCTGGAGCTGGCGCACATAGGCGTCAAACGATGCATCGCTTAAAAACGTGGGATAGGAGAAGTAGTTGATGAAGCTCTCGTCGCGCACGTCGAGCGACACGCGCAGCACGGCGAAGATGACGTATTCCTCCTCCTCCCAGAGCGTGTCCAGGTGCACAAAGGGGTGGCTGCGGTAGTAGTCGATGTCCTGGAGGTAATGCACCAGGCGGCCGAACATCGTGCCGTCCTTCATGTTGTGCCCGTGGAGCAGCAGGTTCTGCGTCTGCTCCGTGAAGCGGTGGTTTTCGTCCAGGAAGATCGTGCCCGAGGCGTTCTTGCTCTTGTTGAAGTCGTGCGTCAGGTAGTAGACGTTGTCCTTGTACATGACAGGCAGGTCGATCACGTCCGGGATCTCCAGCCAGGCGATCAGGTCGTGGTTTTGGCTGTAGAGCGTCTCCATGTGCGCCAGCGGCGTGCCGCCGACCTGGTGGAAGCGTACCGGAGCGTCCGTCTCCTCCGCCGCGGGCGCGGGCTCAGGCTCCGGAGAGGCCGCGCGCTCAGGCTCGGGCGTGAGCGCCGGCAGCGCCTGCGCCGCCACGGAGGCGGACATCTCCTCCACGGGCGCGGGTGTCTCCAGCACAGCGCCTGCGGCGTGGAGCGCGGCAAGCTCCGCGTTGAGCTTCCTCGTGCGCACGCTGCGCAGCACAATGCCCGCGATCATGACCAGGCTCAGCGCGATCAGCGCGATGAGCGCCGGCACGAGCGCGCGGGAGAGATTCCATCGCACGGCGCTGCGGCGGTTCTTCCGCTTCGGCCTGCGGGTGAATTCGCCGACCGATCGCTGCTTTTTGAAGGAGGAAAGCCTTCTTCTGTGTTTTTTCACGGAGCGGTTCTCCTCCTTCTCTTTTCCCGAAAGGCGATGGAAAGCGCGTCATTTCCTGCACCCTATACCGCCATATTATAGCATGAACACAACGCCGCGTCACGCCCAAAAGAGGCCGGCGGCAGAAAAGCGCAGACGGCCCCGCCGCTCCCTCAGGGGCGCAGCGGGGCCGCCTGTGTGCTGTTCTGCATCCGCCGGTCAATCGATCTCGTAGAACGCATCCTTGCCCAGACCGCAGACCGGGCAAACCCAGGAATCCGGGATGTCCTCAAAGGCCGTTCCGGGGGCAATTCCGCTGTCCGGATCGCCGATCGCCGGATCATAGATGTAGCCGCACGGGCACTCGTACTTCTTCATGACGCCGCCTCCTTTCAATTATTTGGCTGACCCCGCGCGCGGGCAGGCGAAGCGCTCCGCACGGCATGGGTCATGCACGGCATTATACCCCAAACGGGCGGGGGCAACAAGGGCTTTCCCCATAAAAAAGGCTGTTTTTCATTCCCTTTTTGTGCGGTCATGACGAATCTGTGCAAACGCATTGAACTTGCCGCGCATTGCTGATAAAATATTTGCGAAGTCAGAGGAAACCAATCATGAGGAGGAAAATGACCATGACCATCCGTCCCGGAATCGCTTATGTAGGCGTGAACGATCACGACCTCGACCTGTTTGAAGCGCAGTACGCCGTGCCCCACGGCATGTCCTATAATTCCTATGTCATCACGGATGAGAAAGTCGCCGTTCTGGATTCGGTGGAGGCGCGCTTTGGCGACGCCTGGCTGGAGAACATCGCGCGCGTGCTGGGCAACCGCCAGCCCGACTATCTCATCGTGCAGCACATGGAACCGGATCACTCCGCCAACATCCGCCTGTTTATGGAGCGCTATCCGCAGGCGGTCGTGGTGGCGTCCGCCAAGGCGCTCTCCATGATGAAGGGCTTCTATGGCGAAGGCTACGAGGGGCGCAGCCTGACCGTCAAGGAGGGGGACACGCTGCTGCTGGGCAGCCGCACGCTCCGCTTCATCGCCGCGCCGATGGTGCATTGGCCGGAGGTCATGATGACCTATGACGAGAAGGAAGGGGTCGTCTTCTCTGCGGACGCCTTCGGCAAATTCGGCGCGCTTGACTGTCCGGAGCCCTGGGAGGACGAGGCCCGCAGATACTACTTCGGCATCGTCGGCAAATACGGCGCGCAGGTGCAGGGCGTGCTGCGCAAGCTCTCCGCGCTGACGGTCACGGCGATTGCGCCGCTGCACGGCCCCGTGCTCACCGACGGCCTGGCTCGCGCGCTGGAGCTGTATGGCATCTGGTCCGCCTACGCGCCGGAAAACGACGGCGTGACCATCGCCTACGCCTCCGTTTACGGCCACACGCGCGAGGCCGCCGACCTGCTTGCAGAGCGCCTCACGGCGCAGGGGCTGTCTGTCCGCCTGTTTGACCTGGCCCGCTGCGATTGGGCCGAGGCCGTGGCGCAGGCCTTTGCCAGCCGCCGCCTCGTGCTCGCCGCGACGACATACAACGCCGATGTCTTCCCGTGCATGCGCGCGTTCATCGCTCATCTGACATCCCGCGGATACAAGGGCCGCACCGTTGCGCTGATGGAGAACGGCAGCTGGGCGCCGCAGGCGGCCAAGGTCATGCAGACCCTTCTGGAGGGCAGCAAGGACATCGCGCTCCTGACGCCGGCTGTGCGCATCACGTCCGCGCTGGACGACGGAAGCCGCGCGCAGCTGGAGCAGCTCGCCCAGGCCATCGCAAACAGCTGAGACATTCACCCGGCCTTCCCCCTGCGGGGGAAGGCTTTTTTGTCGAAATCCTGTTGCAAGGCAGCGGCCCCGGGCTCATGGCCGGAGGCTCGACGGTTTTATTCCACCTTGTCCACAAACAGCAGCTCAAGATGCGGGATCATCACGGGATTGCCCTGCTCGTCCTGCTCCTCAAAGACGCCCGCGACGGTCACGGCGAGCGTCGCCATGTCGCCCTCCCTGATGCCCGTGTCTGCGTCCGCGACGACGACCACCGGGTTGTACCAGGTGCCGTCGCTCTTTTTGTTGTACTGCATGCGCAGGTAGACGTTGCTGCCCGCGCCGCTGATCTCGGTCACGGGGCCGTAGATGACCAGCGTCTTGCCCAGGTTTTCCTCGAGGTTCTTTTGAAGATTCTTGTAGGAGATCGCGTCCGCGCTCTTCTTGACGGCCTCGTGCTCCTGCGTGTCCGTCAGCTGGCGCACGAGCGTGAAGCGCACGCGCCGCTGGTCATAGCCGCTCTTGGAGAGGATGAGCGTGTAGTCGTACTCGCCCGCCTCCTTCGTCGTCAGCTCGAAGGAGAAGCTGCCGTCGTTGCCGGCGCTCTTCTTGGTCAGTCCCTTCGGGGAGACGAGCTGCATCTGCACGCCCGCAAGCGTCTGCCCGGAGATCGTGACGGTGTCGCTGGTGACGACGGTCGCGCCGTCCTCCTGCGCGCCGACGAGGCTGACGGGCAGGGTTTTGGCGCTGTAGGCGACGGTGCCAGAGACGCTCGCGTCGAGCTTGCCCTCGACGCTGGCCGTCAGCGTGAGGTCGTAGCTGCCCTCGTCCTCCAGCTGCACGAGCAGGTCAAAGCTGCCGCTGGCGCCCGCCACGCCGACGGAGAGCGTCTGCATGTCGCCCTTCGCGTCCGGCGCCTGGGCCACGAGCGTCGCCCCGGCCTCTGTCTTGCCGCTGAGGGTGATGGCGGCGGTGTTCGTCTCCGAGGGAATCTGCGCCGTCAGGCTGACCGTGCGCATCGGCTCGGGGATGCTCTCCGTCACAGTCAGGTTCGCCGTCTGCGCGCGGAAGGCGCTCAGCTCCTTGTTGGTGAAGCGCCCGTCCGTCTTCTGCCAGTCTAGCACGATGTACATGCCGTTGCGCACGGTGACATAACGGACGCCGCGGCCGATGGTCGCGTCCGCTCGCGTCTTCGTGTAATGGATATAGAGCCAGTAGAGGCCGCCCTCCTTTTGCCAGGCCGTATCCTGCACGCGCAGGCCGGTCGTCTCAAAGAGGGCGCCGTTCTCCGCCCGGGCCTTCATCGTGCGGCGCTGGCTGTCCGTGACGCGCTCGATGTCGTAGATCGTCCCGGAGAGGTCATCGCTCAGGGCAATGATGCTCATGCACTGGGAATAGTCCGCGTTGTAGGCGCGGCTCTGCACGCCCGTCTGCTCCAGCTCCTCGCCAAGCGCCTGCGCGTCGATGCCCGCGTCCTCAAGCAGCGGCGCATAGACCCTCGCCAGCTGGGGCGAGACGACGAGCCAGCTGTCCGGATAATCGAAGGACACATGCGCCCCATCCATGACGATGCGCTGCGCAGCGGCGCAGGCGGGCAGCGAAAGCAGCGCCAGAAGAAGCCAAAGCACAATCCGTTTCATGCGCATGCCCTCCGTCACAGGATGTGGACGAGCATGTTGCCGCCCTCGTCCGTCTCCAGGGTCAGAAGATGCTCTCGCTCCAGCGCGCGCAGCACGTCGGAAAAGCGCCGCAGGCCGATCTGCCGCTCCGTGAAGTCCGGATAGTCCGCCTGCACGGCGGATTTGAGGATCGAGGGATTGACGCGGTCAAAGCCGTCCTCCTTGTATTCGGAGAGGATGCGCGCGAAGACGGAGACGTAGTTGTCCCGCGTGATCTGCTCGCCAGCCGGGCTGTGCGCCTGGTTGAGGCTGACGATCAGGTTGTATTGCTCGCTGGCGACGCTGAAATCGCCGAACTGCTGGGCCAGGCGCGTGAGCAGCTTGCCAAACGTCGAAAACCCGACGCTCTTCTCGGAGAAATTGGGCCGCAGGCGCAGCAGCACGCTCTTGACCTCGGAGGCCAGCATCTCGCCGCTGTCGCCCTCGCCGAGGATCGTGACAATCAGGCTGTTGACGTCCGAAAGCGTGAGCGCCTCGCCCACGGGCGCGGCGGCGGCGCGCTCCTTGCCGCTGGCGACGCTCTCCAGGAACTGGAACTCGCTGCAGGCGTTCATGAATACGCCCGAGGCCGCCTCGCTTCGGGAGATGCCCAGCACAAACTTGCCCATGCTCTTGAGCTTGCCCACCAGCGGCACATAGTCGCTGTCGCCGGAGACGATGCAGAAGCTGTCGATCAGCTCGTTGCGGTAGGCGACGTCCAGCGCGTCGATGACGAGCTGGATGTCCATGCTGTTCTTCTGGTTGCGGCCAAAGCGCAGGCTCGGCACGACGGTGAAGGTATTGGAGAGCAGCGTCTCCTTGAGGTCGGAATAGCTGTCCGTGTAGCCATAGACCTTGCCGATGAGGATGTCGCCGCGGATCTTGACCCGCTCGATCACGTCCATCAGCATGCTCTTCTTGCCGCCGCAGTTTTCCAGGTCGACAAACAGCGCAAAGTGGGAGGCCATATCGCTTTCATCCTTTCTTTTCCGGCATCAGAGCGTCCCGTTGACAAAGCCGCTCATGTTCGAGGAGAGCTTGAGGATCCGGCTCACGATGCGCTGCGCGTCGTCCTCGCCGGCGAGCACGGGGCGGTAGTCCGTGCCGTCGTCAAGCTCCGTCAGCCGCAGCGGCACGATCGTCAGCTCCGGCCCCTCGGCGTGATCCTCATAGACGGTGAACGTCAGGCGCGCAGCATAGGCGTCCCGGTCGTCCGGATCGACGTTGCCGCCGAAGACGAGATTGCCCAGCGAATAAAGGATGTAGCTGTCGTTGTAGGCCTCGATGCCCTGCACGATGTGCGGGTGATGGCCGACGACGATATCCGCGCCCGCCTTGAGCGCCGCGCGGCCGATGGTGCGCTGCTCGGCGGTAAAGTCATTCCTGTATTCGCTGCCCCAGTGGAACGAGGCGACGACGATCTGGCAGCCCGCCTCGCGCAGCGCCTTGACGTCCTTGCTGATGTCCTTCTTGCCGTTGCTGTAGGGGAAGCAGTAGCCCGTCATGCCGACCTTGACGCCGTTCTTTTCAAAGATGCCCAGCTGCCCGTTGCCTGAGACGATTAGCCCCGCGGCTTCAAGGTTTGCGATCGTGTCCGCGCGGCCCTGCTCGCCGTAGTCGAGCGTGTGGTTGTTGGCGATGTTGACCGCCTCGACGCTGCCCAGCGTGAGGATGTCGGTGTATTCCGCCGGACCCTTGAAGTTGTAGAGCTTCTCCTTCTTCTGCGTCTCCTCGGTCAGCGTGCCCTCGAAGTTGACGAGCGTCAGGTCGTCCGCGCCAAACAGCTCCGTCAGGCCGGAGAGGAACCAGGCATAGCCCTTCTCGGCGGCGACGTTTTCAAAGCAGTCGTCCCGCTTGCGCAGGTCGTCCGTGGAGCCGAGCGTCGTGTCGCCCGCGACGGTGATCGTGAAGGTCTGCGGCCAGGACGGCTCCTGCGTCTGCGCGATGACGATCTCCGTTTCCCCGTCCGCGCCGCCAAGGATTGCCTGCGGCGAGGGCTCGTCGATGAGCATGGGGACGGCGTCCGCCTCCAGCTGCGTGTAGGTCAGATGCGTCGAGGGCAGGTCGTAATTCATCTCCGCGGCGCAGACAGCCGCGGTCATCATCAGCAGAAAAGTCAGAAAAAAGCGCTTCATACTTTGGTCCTTTCCTTGGTCAGGCAGGGGGAATCTCTCCTTCATCCTACCACAACGGCGTCGGGAAATCAAGGCGGCACCCCTTGCGAAAGGCGCCCGCGCCGTGCTATCATGCTTCCATCCGGCACAGGGAGGGCTCTTTATGGACAGACGGTTTCTTCGCGCGCTGCTTCGCGCGCTCATCCTCGAGCGCGACGACGCCGACGGCCTCTATGTCCCCCGGGGCGAGGCCGGCATGCGCCGCACGATCCGCGCGCTGCTGGCGCTGCGCCCGCCGCGGGAGGCGGATCCCCTCGCGGCGCAGATCGCGCGGTTTCTTGAAGAAGATAGGAGAGAATAAGCCCCATCCAGACAGCGCACCGTCAGGTATCGCTTCGCTCCCTGACGGGCGTTTCCCCTTTGCTTCGCAATTGGGATGCCGATAGGGCTGCCGCCCTATGACCTGCCAAGGGACTTCGCCCCTTGACCCCATATTCGCTTTGCGCCGCTCAGCCCAGCTTTGAGTGATCCGTCTTCATCGCCTCGCCGATCAGCGTCCCCTCAAAGAGCGAGCGAAGGCGCGTCTGGGCAAAGCGGCTGTCGATGAGCAGCAGGGAGCCGGTATCCGCGTCCGTGCGGATGAGCCGCCCTGCGGCCTGAATGACGCGCACCATGCCCGGCAGCGTCATACTCAGGAAAAAGCCGTCCTCGCCGATGCCGTCGTAATACGCCTGCATCGCGCGCACGCGCGCATCCGGCTGGGGCAGCCCGGTCGAAACGACGATCACGTTTTTGAGCCGCTCACCCGGCAGGTCGATGCCCTCGGCAAAGCCGCCGCCCAGCACGCACAGAAGCGCCGCGCGCTCCCCGTCCGCATCCGCCTCAAACGCGCCCAGCAGCGCGTTTTTTTCTTCCTCGCGCATCGCGCGCCGCTCGCGCAGCAGGGCAGTTGCTTCAAGCCCCGCCTCGCCCAGGAGCAGCTCATGCACCCGCGCCAGATAGGCGTAGGAGGGAAAGAAGACCAGCGTGTGTCCCCCGTGCTCGCGCAGGTGCTGCGCGATGGCGCTTGCGACGTCCGGCAGCGTGCGCTCTCGCGCGGCATAGCGGATGTCGATGGGCGCGACGCGCACCTCAAGCTGCGCCGGGTCAAACGGCGAGGGCAGCAGCAGACAGCCGTCGCCCGGCTCGCTGCCCAGCATCCGGCCCGCCGCGTCAAACGGCGCAAGCGTCGCGGAAAAATAGACCGTCCCCCGCGCGCGTTTGGAGACGGCGAGGATCTCCGGCGCGGCGCTCAGGCACAGCAGCGTAACCGCCGCGTGCTTCTCCCCGCCGCCGGACAGCAGCACATACCGGTCGTCGAATTTCCCCGCCGCCAGCCTGAAGGACGCCGCCAGCGAAAACACATCGGGCGCGCAGCCGCCCCCGCCCTGCGCAAGCTGGGCCGCAGCGGCGTCGAGCACAGCCTCCATCGCCGTGCAGAGCGCTTCGGGCGGCTCCTTCATGCTGCCCGCCTCGAACTCCGGCAGCTCCGCCGCCGCCCGGAGCGCGGCAATCGCCCGGTTCAGCGCGCGATAGAGCGGCCCCTTGCGCCCGTACTGGCGGCCCGCCTCGCGGCGCAGCGTCTTCAGTACATCGAGCGACACCTCCGCCGAGAGCGCGTCGCGCACGCGCCCCGCGAGCTGATGCGCCTCGTCGACCAGCAGCGCAGTTCCGCCGGGTGCGCCCAGCAGCGCATCCATCGCCACAAACGGATCATAGACGTAGTTGTAGTCGCAGACGACGGCGTCCGCCAGGCGCGCCAGCTCGAGCGACAGCTCAAACGGGCAGAGCGCGTGCCTCTGCGCCAGCGCCTCCACGGCCTCGCGCCCGAAGATCGCGCCGCCCGGCTCCCCGGCCTGCGCCAGCGCCTCACAAAGCGCCGCGGGCAGCCTGTCGTAAAACCCCGCCGCGCGCGGGCAGCGCTCCGGCCGGCAGTCGCGCGTCTCCTGCACGCAGACCTTGTCCTTCGCCGCGATCTCCGCCGCCAGCAGGCGCGCGCCGCCCTGTGCAAGCCGCGCAAGCGCCTCCATCGCGCTGCGCCGCCCCGTCGTGCGCGCCGTCAGGAACACGACGCGCGCGCATTTTCCCTCGCCGGCGGCCCGCAGCGCCGGATACAGCGCCGCCATCGTCTTGCCGATGCCCGTGGGCGCCTGCGCGAAGAGCCGCTGCCTGTCGCGCACGGCGACATACACCGCGCCCGCGAAGCGGCGCTGCCCCGCGCGATACGTCTCAAACGGAAACGCCAGCGCCGCGAGGGATTCATCCCGCGCCCGCCGCCGCAGGAGCCGTCTGGCCTCCCAGGCCGCCGCCGGCGCGCAGAGCGCCTCAAACTCCGAGCGCAGCGCCTGCGCCGTCCGCTCCTCCTCATAGGCCGCCAGCCGCTGCCCTGCGGCGTTTACGTAGAGCACGCGCAGGCAGACGAGCGAAAGCCCCTCCCTCGCGCAGAGCATGTGGCCGTACATCGCGGCCTGTGCCCTGTGCGCCGGATGAAGCGGCTCGTCCGGCGCGCCCAGCTTGATCTCCTCCACGATGGTCACGCCGTCTTCGCGCTCGAGCAGCGCATCCGCCCGGCCCGTGACGCGCAGCGTGAGCGCGTCCGTCTCGTAGTCGGAGGAGAGCGCCGTCTCCGCACGATAGGCGCGCTCCGTGCGTTCACCCTCGCGCTGGCGCAGCCTGTGCGCCACGCTGCCCTCGCGCATCCGCGCCATCGACGCGGGGGAAAGATCGCTCTCGTGCAGCGTCGTCTCGACCACGGCGCGCACGCTGACGCGGACGACCGGCTTTTCCCCGGCGCTCATCGCCGCGCCGCCCTGCGGCTGCGCCAGAGCGCCAGGAGCAGCAGCAGCGCGCCCGCCAGCGAGACGCCCTGCGATACCAGCCACGCAAGCGGCGGCTCAAACCAGACCTTCAGCTCCGCCCGCTCCGCGCTGGTCGTGGAGAACAGGCGGATGACGTTGTTCGTCCCGCGCTGCATCGTGCAGGGGACGCCGTCCATCTGCGCGCGGTAGCCCGGGTAATACAGCAGCGGCAGCTCGATATAGGTGCTCCCGCCCGGGTTCACGATCGTGCAGGAGAGATTCGCGCCGCGCTTGACGAAGTTCTCCACCGTATAGGTCTGCGTCCCGTCGGTGATGCGGCCCGGCTCCAGCGCGCTCTTCTCCGTGCCGACATAGGTGTATTCATACTGCGCGATGCGCGTGTCGCAGTAGTCCTCCGGCGAAAGCACGGGTCCCTGCTGCACGAAGCACTGCATCGTGTAGCCGCTGCCAAGCACGCTGAGCACGACGAGCGCGGCCATGCCCGCCGCGCGCCATCGCGGCTCCTTCAGGTAGCCCCACGCCGCCGCGATGGAGAGCATCGGCGCGGCAATGCCCACCAGCCGCCACGGGAACTGGATCTGCATGAACAGCGTCGAAAACGGACGGCGCAGCGAGCAGGCCCACGACCAGGGGAAGAACTCCGTCGCGCCCAGCAGCGCCAGCGCGCCCAGCGCCGTCAGCGCAAGGGACAGCCTGTCGCCCAGGCGCTCGCGCGCATCCGCCGCGCGCCCCGCGGCATAGCGGCGCACAAGCATGAGCGCGCAGCCCATGAGGATCGCCAGCCCCGGCACGACGCCGATGGTGTAGGCAAAGTCCTCCAGCTCCTCGGGCAGGTTCGTCATGTCGCCCGAGAAGCTGACCAGATACGAGCCGAGCCTCAGCACATGCTCGTACGCGTTGAGCACGACGCTGGTGCTGATGCCCTCGCGCGTGTATTCGAGGAACGGCACCAGGAACCACGCCGAGCAGAGCGCCATCAGCGCCGCCGCCTTGAGGATGGCGAGGATGCGCCGCGGCTCGCGCACAAGGCGCGGCAGGCAGCAAAGCGCCGCCAGCGCGCAGAGGAGCACCGTGAACATCGTGCTGAGCAGATGGCTCATGAAGATGCCCGTCATCGCCAGCGCCAGCAGCGGCCACTGCCGCTCGTCGCGCGTGAGCACCTCGACCATCGCCCAGATCAGCAGCGGGAAAAAGATCATCGCGAGGCTCTCGCCCAGCGTCGCGCGGACGTACAGATTGGCCATCCGGTAGACGCTCAGCGTATAGAGCACGGACGCGCCCGCCGCCACAGCGCGGCTGCCCAGCAGACGGCGCACGCTGACATAGCAAACCGCCGCCGTCGCCAGGTTGATCGCCATCTCAAAGACGAGCACGCTGACCGTCAGCGAGACGCCCAGATTGCGCATCAGCGCAGGCAGATACAGGAACAGCTCCGGATAGAATTCCGGGGAGGCATAGCCATAGCCCAGCAGCGTCGAGGCGTGAATGCGCACGGGGAACTGCCCCGCTCGAAGCCCGGAGGCGATGCCCTCGATGCGGTTGAGATGGAAGAACAGATCATGTCCCTCATAGAGCCTGCCCCAGAGGCAGGGCATGCTCGCAAACAGCGCCGCGCAGACGACGATCAGCGCGTCGCGGCGGCGGCGGCTTCCCTCGGCGGTCCTGTCCCAGGAGAGCGCCAGCAGCGCCGTCAGCACGACGCCCGCCAGCGCCGCATAGGCCGCCAGGTCGCGCGAAAAGACGCCCGCGCCTGCCTTGTGCACGGTCACGGATTCGATTTCCGCGTCCTCGGGCAGGTCGCAGGCCAGAAACAGCCCCTGCGTCGAATCCGTCAGCGTGACGCGCGCGGTGATCTCCCCCTCGCCCGCGGGGGCGGAGAGGTCGCCGTTTTCGATGAAGGACTGGCGCAGCGCGCTGACGAGCGAGAGCGAAAGCGGCTCCGGCGACGCATAGCGGACGGTCACGTCGTAGTCGCCCCACATGAGGTTCAGCCCGCCCTCCTCGCCCACGGCGGGGAGCATGCTGGTCCTGGCGCTGTATACAGCCCCGTCGCCCCATTCCCCGAGCGCGGTGCGCGCCGCCGCGGCCTCGCGCTCGGCCTGCATGGCCTGCGCCGCTTCCTCCTCAGCCGCCTGCGCCTGAGCGCGCGTGCGCAGCACGAGGGAGACGTCCTCCCCCTCAAAGCGCCAGAGGTATTCCTCTCTGTCCGTATAGACAAACACCAGCGCGATCAGCGCCAGCCAGATCGCGGCGACGCTCAGCAGCCTCTTTCCCATCGTCAGCCCTTGCTCCTTCGCAGTTGATTTCAAACAGATTCCAAAACACAATACTTGTCCGTTTATCATCATACCAGAAAGGCCGGAACAATGCAAGGGCCGCCCCTCCCCAAAGGGAGAAGCGGCCCTTGCCGGATCCGTTTACGGGTTCGGGTTCACCGGCGGACGGCGGCGGCGGCGCGGCGCGGCATCGTCCGTGGACTCAGCGGCCGGGGTTTCCGGTGCGGCCGGCGCAGTCGGCCTGGTCGGCGCGCTCGGCCTAGTCGGCGCGCTCGGCGCGGTCGGCGCGGTCGGTGCAGTCGGCGCGGTCGGCGCGGTCGGTGCAGTCGGCGCGGTCGGTGCGGTCGGCGCGGTCGGTGCGGTCGGCGCGGTCGGCGCGGTCGGCGCGCTCGGCGCAGTCGGCCTGACCGGTGCGGTCGGCGCGGTCGGTGCGGTCGGTG
>SFHU01000064.1 GCA_004555535.1 Clostridiales bacterium | reverse complement strand
CTGCTGTTTGTCAAGGGCGGCGGTGTTGGTCTAGAAAATTGGTCTAAAAAATTGCTCGAACACCTCCTTAAGGGCTTGACTTTTAATAGTTAGTCTTTCAGGCGTGCGTCAGCCGTTCGAAGGACACGCTGATGGACGTGCCCCGGCCGAGCTCGCTGTCCACCGCAATCGTCGCGTTGTGCTTGGCCGCGATGTGCTTGACGATCGCCAGGCCCAGGCCCGTGCCGCCCGTCGCCTTGGAGCGGCTCTTGTCCACGCGGTAAAAGCGCTCGAAGATGTGCTCCTGATGCTCCCGGGAGATGCCGATGCCGGTGTCCTGCACGCAGACAATCGCCCGGTCGCGCGCCGGATGCACGTCGATGCACACGCTGCCGCCCCGCACGTTGTAGCGGATCGCGTTGTCGCAGAGGTTGTAGATCAGCTCCTCCATCATGCCCCGGTCCGCGCTGATCACGACGGGCCGCGTGTCGAGCCGGATGGACACCTGCATCTTCTCCGCGCTCATGCGCAGCTGCTCGGCGACCGCCTGCGCCACCTGCGCCAGGTTGACCGGCTCCGTATGCAGCTTCTGCTCCGGGGAATCCAGCTGGGAGAGCCGGATGATGTCGTTGATCAGCGTCAGCAGCCGGTTGGCGCTCTTGCGGATTTCCCCGGCGAAGCGCGACACCTGCTCGCCGCAGGCCATGCCGTTTTCGATCAGCTCAGCATAGCCGGAAATCGAGGTCAGCGGCGTCTTGAGCTCATGGGAGACGTTCGCCGTGAATTCCACGCGCATATCCGCGCTGCGCAGGATCTCCTCGTGCTGCTTCTGGATCATGGTCATGAACGGCTCGAGCTCCGGGTAGCGCGCCACGCCGCTCACGTTGTTCAGATGCGCCGTCATCTGCTCGATCGGCTCGATGAGCCGCTCGGTCAGCAGGCTCGCCGAAAAGACGCACACGCCGATGAGCAGCGCCAGCAGCAGCGCGATCAGCGGCGCAGCGCGCATGTAGATGCTCCAGATGTTGCTCGCCTCGCGCGCCATGCGCAGCACGCTCCCGTCCGAGAGGCGCAGCGCATAATAAAACGTATTGCGGGAGACCGTCTGCGAGTTGCGCACGTCCTCGCCCACGCCGGTTTCAAGCGCCGCGATCACCTCAGGGCGCTGCGCGTGGCTCTCCATCTTCGCGGGATCGGCCTCGTTGTCATAGCGTACATCGCCCTGCGCATCGATGATCGTCACGCGCACGTCGCTGCCTATCTCATCAAGCCGCGCCTCGCCGCCCGCCTCGATCAGCGCACGCAGCGCCTCCGCCTCGTAGCGCATGCTCTCGACCACCTGCGTCTCGAACATGCGCGAGCTGATGACGGCCATCATCATCATGGTCGCCAGCGTGGCCGCGACGATGACATAGATGAAATAGGTCAAAATCTTCCTCTTCATGCGCCTCTCTCCCTTCCGGAGTCTGTCCCGATTATAGCATGATGCGGCTCAAAGAAAAAGGGAGGAAAGCGCCCGTTCCCGTGCCGCATGTTTAGCCCGGTATCCGGGGGCCCTTCCTCCCCGCTTTTCGGTTGATCCGCGCCGCCCCTGGCGGCTTACGCCTTGGTCGCGTCGGCCATGTAGCCGACGTTGCGAATGGTCTTGATCAGCGAGCCCGCCTCGCCGAGCTTCTGGCGCAGCGTACGCACATGGACGTCGATCGTCCTGGATTCCCCCTCAAAGCTCGAATCCCAGACGCGCTCCATGATCACGTCGCGGGAGATGACGATGCCGTGGTTCTTCATCAGCAGGCGCAGCAGCTCGAATTCCTTGTAGGTCAGCTCGACCGGCTTGCCGCTGACGAAGACCATCCTGCGCTCACTGTCCAGCGTCACGTCGCCGCAGGTCAGCAGGCTGGTCTCTGCCCCGCCGGAGCGGCGCAGCAGCGCCTTGACCCGCGCGATCATCTCCATCACGCCGAAGGGCTTGGCGATGTAGTCGTCCGCGCCGCCGTCCAGGCCCTTGACCTTGTCGATCTCCGTCGCCTTGGCCGTCACCAGGATGACGGGGATGCCCTGCGTGTCCGGGCGTGCGCGCAGCCGCTTGAGGATGCTCATGCCGTCCTCGTCGGGCAGCATGATGTCCAGCAGGATCAGCTCGGGCAGGCGGGTGTCCAGCGCCCTGTAAAACTCCTTCGCCGTCTCAAAGCCCGCCGCCTGATAGCCGCTGTTCTTGAGCGCGAAGAGCTCGATTTCCTGAATGTTGCGATCGTCCTCGACGATGTAGATCACGCCATTTGCCTCCCATCACTGCGGCAGCCTGTAGAACTGCTCATACCGGAGTTCCTCGCGGTCGAACTCCTCGTGATCCTGCCTTTGGATATTGAGCAGGTATTCGTGCGCGTCGTATTCGTCCTTGGGCACCTGGATCTGGTAGATCGCGATGTTGGAGCAATGGTCGGAGACGCGCTCGAAGTTGGTCGAAATATCGGTGAGCACAAAGCCCAGCTGAATCGTGCACTGGCCGTTCGTCAGCCGCTCGATGTGGCGGGACTTGATCGTCACGTTGAGTTCGTCGATACAGGCCTCCAGCGGCTCCACCGTTCTGGCCAGCTCCACGTCGCTGCGCAGGAAGCAGTCCGTCGAGCGCTTCACGATGTCGCGCACGGCCTGCGCGAAGACGTGTAGCTCGCTTGCCGCCATGGGCGAGAAGGTGAGCTTTTTGTCGTTCATCTCCCGCGCGGAATCGAGCAGGTTGACCGCGTGGTCGGAGATGCGCTCAAAGTCGCTGATCGAGTGCAGCAGCACGGAGACGGTGTGGCCGTCCTCCCGGGAGAGCTGCGCGCGGGAGAGCTTCACCATGTAGGTGCCCAGATTGTCCTCGTAGCGGTCGATCTTCGTCTCCAGCGCCTCGATGCGCTCGGCCTTCTCCTCGCTGAACTCGCCGCCGTCGATCAGATCGATCGCCTCGAAGATCGCCTCCTGCGTCAGCTCGGCCATGCGCGCAGCCACCACACGGCATTGATCGACGGCGAACGCCGGCGTCGCGAGGAAGCGTTCGTCAAGCAGCTGGAAGTCGTCGATGCGCTCAGCCTGCTCGTCGTCGCGGATGGTGAGCGTCGCCAGGCGCTCCAGCCCGTGCGAGAAGGGCAGCAGCACCAGCGTCGCCAGGACGTTGAAGACCGTGTGGATGACGGCGATGCCCGCCGCGTTCGCCGGCTGCGTCAGGAAGGCGAACGGGAAGACCGCGTTGATCGCGTAGAACACCGTCATGAACAGCACCGTGCCGATGATGTTGAAGTAGAGGTGGATCAAGGCCGCGCGCCGGGCGTTCTTGCTCGCGCCGATGCCGGAGAGGATCGCCGTGACGCAGGTGCCGATGTTCTGGCCCATGATGATGGGCAGCGCCGCGCCGTAGGTCACGGCGCCCGTCACGCACAGCGCCTGCAGGATGCCGACCGAGGCCGAAGAGGACTGGATGACCGCCGTGAGCAGCAGGCCGGCCAGCATGCCCAGCACGGGATTCGTGAACTTGAGCAGGATGCTCGTGAATTCCGGCACATCCGCCAGCGGCTTGACCGCGTCGCTCATCATCTGCATACCGCACATGAGCACGGTGAAGCCGATGAGAATGGTGCCGATGTTGTGCTTCTTTTCCGACTTGGTAAACAGCAGAAATCCGACGCCCACGATCGCCAGTACAGGCGTAAACGAGCTCGGCTTGAGCAGCCGCAGCACGATGTTGCTGCTCTCGATGCCCGTCAGCGAGAGGATCCAGCTCGTGATCGTCGTGCCGATGTTCGCGCCCATGATGACGCCCGCCGCCTGGGACAGGCGCATGATGCCCGAGTTGACAAAGCCGACGACCATGACCGTCGTCGCCGAGGAGGACTGGATCACCGCCGTGACCGCCGCGCCCAGCAGCACGGCCCGGATCCGGCTCTGCGTCAGCCTTTCCAGGATGCTCTCCAGCTTGCCGCCGGACATGCGCGAGAGGCCCTCTCCCATGACATGCATGCCATAGAGGAAGAGCGCCAGTCCGCAGATCATGTTCAGAACTCCGAATAGATCCATACGTTTTTCATCCTTTTAACATTTCCTTGACGCGCCGAAGCGCATCCGCCGCCATATTAGCAAGCCTGTGTAAAGCCGTCAAGAACAATTCGTAAAATCCACGTTAAATCCTCGCATCGCAGGCTGTCTTTGCGCCGCTGTCAGTGCGCCGCAGGGGCGCTTTCCTCCATGCTGCCGCTGTACCCAACCCGTTTCAATCGCAGGATGCTTCGCATCCTGCTCTGAAACTGCTTTTTCTTTTCTATTTTGGATACGTTGGGCTGCCGCCCAAACCCGCTTGAGGGATTTCATCCCTCAAACTCCCTTCTTCGCTTCGCGCGCAGCTTCATGCTTTAATCGCTGACGTGCTTACCGGTCATCGCGAAGATCGCCCATTCGGCGATGTTGGTCGCGTGGTCGCCGATGCGCTCGAAGTATTTCGCCGCCATCAGCAGATCGGTCGCCAGCTCGCCCTTTTCGGGATCCTCGTGAATCGCTGCGATGAGCTCGCCCTTGACCGCGTCAAAGAGATCGTCCACCACGTCGTCGTGGTCGATCACCCACTGCGCCTTTTCCTGGTTCTTCTCCACGAAGGCCTCCAGGCTGTGGATGAGCATGACGCTCGTCTGCGTCGCCATCTCGCGCAGATGGTCGTTGCTCATGCGCGGCAGGCTCTCGAGCATCAGCTCGATCTCAGAGATGTCCGCCGCGTGGTCGCCGATGCGCTCCATGTCCGTGATCATCTTGAGCGCGGAGGAGACCATGCGCAGGTCGCGCGCCACGGGCTGCTGGGAGAGCAGGAGCTTGAAGCACATCGTCTCCACCAGCCGCTCCTGCTGGTCGATCTCCTCATCAAAGGCGATGATCTCCCTCGCCTTGCTGTCGTCACGGCTGACCAGCGCCGTCACCGCGTCGCTGATCGCCTTTTCAATCATCTCGCCCATGCGGATGAGCTCGTCGTTCAGCTGTCTGAGCTGCATATCATACTGCTTGCGCGTCATGAATATTCCTCTCCTTGCCCGAATCTGCGGCAGGCATCAGCCGAACCTGCCCGTGATGTAGTCCTCCGTCCGCTTGTCCTTCGGATCGGAGAAGATCTGCTCCGTATCGCCGCTCTCGATGATCTCGCCCAGCAGGAAGAAAACGGTCTTGTCCGAGACGCGCGTCGCCTGCTGCATGTTGTGCGTGACCATGATGATCGTGTAATCCTTCTTGATGTCCAGCACCAGATCCTCGATCTTGCTCGTGGAGATCGGGTCAAGCGCGCTCGTCGGCTCGTCCATCAGGATGACCTCCGGCCTGACCGCCAGCGCGCGCGCGATGCACAGGCGCTGCTGCTGGCCGCCGGAGAGGCCGAGCGCGCTCTTCCTGAGCCTGTCCTTGACCTCATCCCAGATGGCGGCGTCGCGCAGGCTCTTTTCCACGATCCCGTCAAGCTCCGCCTTGGCCGTGATGCCGTGGGTGCGCGGGCCGTAGGCGATGTTGTCATAGACGCTCATCGGGAAGGGGTTTGGCTTCTGGAAGACCATGCCCACGCGGCGGCGCAGCTCGCTGACATCCATGTTTCCATAGATGTCCTCGCCGTCCAGGCGCACATCGCCTGTGATGCGGCAGTCCTCGACCAGATCGTTCATGCGGTTGAGGCTCTTGAGGAAGGTCGACTTGCCGCAGCCGGAGGGGCCGATGAAGGCCGTGATCTCGTTGGCGGGCATGTCAAGGCTGATGCCCTTGAGCGCCTGAAAGCTGCCGTAGAAGAGATCCATATTCCGGACGGTGAATTTGTTGGCCATGGGATGTGTTACCTGCCTTTCGTAATCTTCTTGGCGACCTGGCCTGAGGCGAAGTTGATGAGCAGCACGAGCACCAGCAGCACGACGCTGGTCGCATAGGCCTGCTGGGTGTAGAGGCCCTCGGAGGCCTGCTTGTACATGTGCAGCGCGAGCGTGCTGCCGGAGTCAAAGAGCCCCGCAATCCTGGCGACGGTGCCGGAGGTATACATGAGCGCGGCCGTCTCGCCGACGATGCGCCCGATGGCCAGGATGATGCCCGAGAGGATGCCGGGCACCGCCGTGGGCAGCACGATGCACATCACCGTGCGCAGCCGCCCCGCGCCCAGGCCAAAGCTGCCCTCGCGGTACATGTCCGGCACGGAGAGCAGCGCCTCCTCTGTCGTGCGCATGATCAGAGGGAGGATCATGATCGCCAGCGTCAGCGCGCCGGAGAGCATCGAGTAGCCGAAATGCAGCGTGTTGGAGAAGAAGAGCATGCCGAAGAGGCCGTAGACGATCGAGGGAATGCCCGAGAGCGTCTCCGTCGTCACGCGCACGAGGCTGACGACCCGGCTGCCCTTCTTCGCGTACTCGACCAGATAGATGGCCGAGCCGATGCCCACCGGCACGGCGACGAGCAGCGAGAGCAGCGTCATCGTGCAGGTATTGATGATCGCGGGCAGCATCGACTGGTTCTCCGAGGTATAGGTCAGGGAGAACATTTCAGGGCGCAGGTTCGGGATGCCGTTGCCAAGGATATACACCAGCAGAAAGCCCAGCACCAGCACCGTGACGCACGCCGCCGCGTTGGTCACAAGAAACAGCAGAAAGGAGCCAGGATGATGCCGGTAGCTGCACATTCTGTCCGCAAAGGAGACGGTATTGATGCCCTTTTTGGGTGCGGCCGGCTGTCGTTTTTCCTCCTTCAGGTAGTCCTTCGTCATGCCTTTT
Organism: Clostridiales bacterium; assembly: GCA_004555535.1. GTDB lineage: Bacteria > Bacillota > Clostridia > Christensenellales > Aristaeellaceae > Ventricola. The sequence continues at coordinate 8,978 of SFHU01000064.1, read as the reverse complement.
TCCTCCTCTTGAGCGCGGAGAACGAGAGATTGATCAGCAGGATGAACACGAAGAGCACGACGCCTGTGGCGATGAGCGCCTCACGGTGCAGCCCGGCGGCATAGCCCATCTCGATGACGATGTTGCCGGTCAGCGTGCGGATGCCCTGCAAAATGCCCTTGGGCATGCGCGCCTGATTGCCCGCGACCATGATGACGGCCATCGTCTCGCCCATCGCGCGGCTGATGCCCAGCACGATGCCCGCGAGGATGCCGCTGGAGGCGGCGGGCACGACCGCCGTATAGACGCTGCGCTCATGCGTCGCGCCCAGCGCCAGAGCGCCCTCATAGTAGCTGCGCGGCACGGCCCGCAGCGCCGGCTCCACGACGCCCACGATCGTCGGCAGGATCATGATGGCCAGCAGGATGGAGGCCGTCAGCATCGAATTGCCGCTGCCGTCCCAGGGCTCGCCGAGCGCACGCACAAACGGCACGAGCACGACGATGCCGAAAAAGCCGTAAACGACCGAGGGGATGCCCGCGAGCAGCTCGACCGCCGGCTTGACGACGCGGTAGAGCCTGTCCGGGCAGAAGAAGGCCAGCTGGATGGCCGTCAGCAGCGCGATGGGCACGCCCAGAATCAGCGCGCCCGCCGTCACGAAGATGCTGCCCAGGATCATCGGGAAGATGCCGTAGATATCTGCGCCCGGCTTCCAGGTCGTTCCGGAGAGGAATTTGAGCGGGCCGATCTCCGCCATCGCGGGCAGACCGTTGGCCAGCAGGAACAGGCAGATCAGCAGCACGCAGAGGATCGACACGCATGCCGCCGCCAGGAAGACGAGCTCCATCGCCTTCTCCCGGCGCGCCTTCTTTTGATAGTGTGCTTCCATGCTTGATCTCCTTTTTGATGCAACGGCTGTCAGGCCGGGCATCCAAAATCAGCCTGACAGCCCCCGGCCATCCGGCCGGGGGCTGTGCGGCGGGCGCCGCTGTTCAGCCGATCAGATTTCGTTCCACTTGGTGGTCTCGCCCAGGAAGATGCCGCCGATCTGCTCGGCGCTCAGCTCATCGGTCGGATTCTCGAGGTTGACGATCACCGCGATGCCGTCCATCGCGATGGCGACGCTCTCAAGCTCCGCAGCCTCGGCTTCCTTGAGCTCGCGGGAGGCCATACCGATCTCATACGTGCCCTCGATGGCGGAGGTCATACCGGTGGTGGAGTCGGTGGTCTGCAGCTCGATGTCAGCCCCGGTGTTGATCGCGGTATAGGCCTCGATCAGCTTCTCCATGATCGGGGAGACGGAGGAGGAGCCGCCGACGACCAGCTTGCCGGTCGCGCCGTTGCTCTCAAAGGCCGCCGCGTCGGCAGAGCCGACATAGCCGTTCGCGTTGACGATCTCCTGGCCCTCGGCGCTCATGATGAAGGCAATGAAGTCCTTGGAAAGATCGCTCTGCGCGTCCGCCTTATAGGCGATGTTGAACGGACGGGCGATGGCATAGGTGCCGTTGGCGACATTCTCGGCGATCGCCTCAACGCCCGCGACCTTCACGGCCTTGACGCTGTCGTTCAGGGAGCCAAGGGAGACGTAGCCGATCGCCTGCGCGTCGCCGGCGACGGTCATCAGCATCGCGGAGGTGTTGTTGGTGATCTGCGCGTCCTCGGTCGTCATGTCAACCTTCTTGTCGTCGATCTTCTGCTCGACGCCGGTCAGCTCGACGAACGCGCCGCGGGTGCCGGAGCCCTCCTCGCGGGAGATGACGGTGATGCTCTTGTTGGCGTCAAACTCAGCGCAGGCGGTGCCAGCAATGCATGCGAGCGCGAGCGCAGTGGAGATGACGATCTTGCTGATCCTGTTCATGATGTTTCTCTCCTTTATTCGTTTCGTAGGTTTGTTTTGTCTTTCTGTCCCTCAGGGACGGCCTTATTGTAAAATCCCCGCGTTAAATCTGCGGAGCCTTGTATGTAAAAAAAAGGGAAAGAAAAGGAAAACCGGAACAGCCGAAGCCATTCCGGTTTTACACCGCTTAACATCCGGGAATCCGCTTTACAAAACCATCCCCTTTTGCATCGCCGGCTCTTCTTGACAGAGCCGGACCCGCTTTACAAACCCGTACCCATTTCAATCAAGGCAGCCTCACAGCAGCAGCCACGCCGCGCCGATGCCCAGCGGCACGAGCATGCCGATGAGGATCGTCAGCAGGACGGAGAGCCCGTTTTTGACCGCCTCGACCTCGCGCTCCCAGTCAAAGCGCGGGAAGCGCAGGTTGAGCGCCAGGCCCACGATGCCCATGACCAGTGAATACGCGGCCGGCGCGAGGATGAGCATCGCCCCCTGCGCGGCGCTCAGTCCCAGGCGCAGGGCCAGCACGCCGCCGCAGAGCGCGAGCACCGGTGCGGACAGCGTCATCTGCAGCAGCAGTTTCGCCCCCAGCCAGTCCCTCCGGCGCACGGGCATGGCGTGCAGCGTCTCCATCTGCCGCCCCTCCATCGAGATCGAGCTGGAGGTCGTGCTCGTCATGCCCGCAAGCAGCATCGCCGCCAGCGTCAGCAGACCCGGCAGCCTGCTGCGCACCACGGGAACCGCCAGAAGCGGCGCGAGCACCGGCTGCAGATCCGTCAGGCACGCGGCAGCGGTCGCCATCGCGTAGATGAGCAGCCCCGCCGAGGCGTTCATCATGTAGATCGAGCTGGAGGTGAAGCGCCGCACCTCCTTGCCATACAGCGCGCGCAGCGGGCTGCGCGGCCTGCCGGTCTGCGTGCTCCCGCGCGCCGCCGGGGCCGCCATGCCCAGCGCATCGGCCAGGCGTGCAAAGCACGCCGTTGCCGCCAGCGTCAGCAGCGCCAGCGCGCCGAGCGACACAGCCGCCAGTAGCACCAGTGCGCCGCCGTTTCCCGCGGCCGCCTGCGCCGTCCAGTCTGCCGGTGGATACAGCCCCGTGAGCAGGCGGTCAAGCCGGCCCATCATCGCGAGCATGACACTCTGCGTCAGCCTGCCCTGCACGCCCGCCGCGGTTAGCGCGCCGCACAGCGCCATGATCGCGACGAACAGCGCGACGTTGAGCACCGCCGTCAGCAGCGCCCTGTGCCGCATGCGCAGGGTCAGCCGCGCCAGCAGTGTGCCCAGCGCGAGCGCCGCCGCCATCGGCAGCGCAGGCACCAGGCATAGGGCGAGCACGAGCCTCACGCCGCCGGCGGCTCCCATGTGCAGCCCATAGACAGCGCCCGCCGGCACACCGATGAGCAGCGAAAAGACCAGCTCCGTGGCCAGCAGGGCGAGGAGTCTGCTGGCCACGATGCTCCCCGGCGCGACGGGCATGGCCCGCAGGGCGGGCGTATCGCTGCCGCCGAAGAGCATCTCCGGGCCCTTGAACATCGCGGTCATGAACGCCAGCGCCGTCAGCGCCAGCGTGAAAGCCTGCGGAATCATCCCCACGGCGCCCAGATCCGCCAGCATCATCGCCAGCATGAGCGAATAGCCCGACGCCATGAGCACGAGCATCAGGCAGAGGGCGAGCGTCCCCAGCGCGCGCCGCTTCTGCCGCGGGTCATGCCCGTGCAGCAGGCTGTTGATGCCGCCCAGCCGGCACAGCTGAATGCGCAGCAGCAGCGCCGTCTCCCGAATGCGCGTCATCATGCCTCAGCCCTCCCTCGTCTCCTCCATAAAGACGTCCTCCAGCGACCGGCCGTTGCCGATCTCCTCCGGCGTCCCCTCCGCGATCAGCCGTCCGTCGCGGAGGATGCCCACGCGGCTGCAGAGCTTCTGCGCGACCTCAAGCACATGGGTCGAGAAGAAGATCGCGCTGCCCTGCGCGCAGAGCTCCCGCATGACCTCCTTTAAATGGAAGGAAGCCTCCGGGTCGAGGCCGACAAACGGCTCGTCGAGCACGAGCAGCGACGGCTGATGCACGAGCGCGGCGATGAGCATGAGCTTCTGCCTCATGCCGTGGGAATACGCGCCCGTAAGCTCGCCCAGGCTTTGCTCCATGCCGAAGAGCGCCGCGTAGCGCTGCGTGCGCGCCGAGCGCTCCCTCTCGCCGACGCCATAGAGATCCGCCGTCAGCGAGATGAACTGCGCGCCGGTCATGAAGGGATACGGCTCCGGCGTATCCGGCAGATACGCCATGCGCCGCTTCGCCTCAAGCGCCTGTGCGCGCACGTCGCAGCCCGCCACGCGGATGCTCCCGCCGTCAAAATCCATCACGCCGCAGACGGCGCGGATCGTCGTCGATTTGCCTGCGCCGTTGTGGCCGATAAAGCCGTAGATCTCCCCCGCCCTGACGGCGAGGCTCAGCCCGTCGACGGCGCGCTTCCCGCCGGGATAGACCTTCGTCAGGTTCTGTATTTCAAGCATGGTTTCCATTCTCTCGCCTCCTCACGCAAGCATTATAATATCATTTTGCTATCACGTCAAGCTCGTCTGAATAAAACTCGAAAATGGACACGTCTGCCTTCCACGCGCATTTCGCCCTCCTCCGCCGTTTTCCGGGCATGCAAAAGGCCCTCCCTCTTGAAGGGAGAGCCTTTGGGGGTTCCTTACGGATTGAGCCTGTTCGGGCCGCGGAAGATGAACATCGCTTCCTTGATCGTCATGCCCAGCAGCAGCATAGTCAGGCGGTCGATGCCCAGGCCGAAGCCGCCGTGCGGCGGGCAGCCGTACTTGAAGAACTCGAGGTAGAACTTGACGTCCTCGGTCAGGCCCTTCTCGTCCGCCTGCGCCTTGAGCTGCTCATAGCGGTGCTCGCGCTGCGCGCCGGTCGTGATCTCCACGCCGCGCCAGATCAGGTCATAGCCCTGCGGCACGCCGTTCTCGTCGCGCATGTGGTAGAAGGCGCGCTTCTCGGCGCTGTAATCGGTGATGAAGAGGAACTCGCTGCCGTACTTCTTCTTGACCCAGTCGTAGGAGAGGTGCTCCGCCTCGGTCGTCAGGTCGCCCTTCTCCTCCTCGGGCACCTTGTAGCCGAACTCGCGCTCGAGCTCGTCGTACAGGTCGGCCAGCTTGATGATCGGGAACGGCCCGTCCGGCACGATGACCGGAATGCCGAACTGCTTCTCGATCTCCTCGCCGTAGGCCTCCTTGACCTTCGCAAGCGCGTAGGTCAGCAGGCCCTCCTCCATCTTCATGACGTCGCGGAAGGACTCGATGAAGCTGAACTCGAGGTCAAAGCCGGAAAACTCGGTCGTGTGCTTGCTGGTGAAGCTCTTCTCCGCGCGGAAGACCGGGCCGACCTCGAAGATGCGCTCCAGACCGGCCGCCATCGCCATCTGCTTGTAGAACTGCGGGCTCTGCGCCAGGTACGCCTTGCGGTCGAAATACTTGACCTCGAAGACGTCCGCGCCGGACTCGCTCGCCGCGCCGATGAGCTTCGGGGTATGGATTTCAATGAAATTGCGCTCGCGCAGGTAATCGCGCATCGCGCCGATGAGCACGGTCTGCACCTTGAACATCAGCTGGTTCTTCTCCGTGCGCAGATCGATCCAGCGGTAGTCGATGCGCTGGTCGATGGAGGAGCGCTCATGGCCCTTGCGCGCCTCGCGGTCAATCGGCAGCGGCGCCGCCAGGGACTCGATGGTGATCTTGCGGGGATAGATCTCCACGCCGCCGAGCTTGACGTATTCGCTCTCAACCGCCTTGCCCTCCACGGTGATCACGGAGTCGAGCGTGATCTGGTTAACCGTCTCGTCGAGCGCCGCGTCGCAGCCCTTCTCCACGGTGATCTGCACCTTGCCGGTGATATCCTTGAGCACGATGAACGCCATCTTGCTCTTATTGCGGATGTTCTCCACGAAGCCGCAGACCTTGATCTCGTCCGCGCCGCGGACCTGTGCCGCATAGGTTCTTTCCATGTCCGTATCCTCCGTCCACATTAGGGTTTTCAACGGTTATCATTATACCTGTATTTTCCGGCAAATCAAGCCCCAAATCCGCCCGGAGCGCGTTTTTCTTCGCCTCGCGCCCGTCCGCGCGTCCGCCGCCCGGGCAAGGAGCGCTTTTTGAAAACCTTCCCCGCTTGTGGTTGACATTCCCTTTTTCGCATAGTATAATATCAGATGCGCACGCGCTCGTAGCTCAGTTGGATAGAGCGTCAGACTCCGACTCTGAAGGCCGCACGTTCGAATCGTGTCGGGCGCACCAGCAAAAAAGCCTTGATTTCATTGAGAAAATCAGGGCTTTCTTTTTATGCGTTCATATCCTGTTTTTTGAGATTGAGGACTGTTTTGGGGACTACACGCCAAAAAACCGCCTGCGCGGGGGCATTGTCCAGCCATGTGTGAAGGCGTTCACGGACACAGAAAAGAGGCCTCCGCGCTGGAGGCCCCGCCCTTTAGAAGCTCGTGCCGATCTCAACCACCTTGACGGCGGCGAGCGCAGCGGCCACGCCTACGCCGATCCAGAAGGCCGCCTCAAGCATCCTGACCGCCTCCCTTGCGGCGGCTGCGAACCTTCCTGCGCCGTGCGTCCTCCGCTGCGTCTTTCTCCTCCAGCCGCCTGGAGCGCTCCTCCCAAATCGCATCAACAGCCCGGCCTGCCTCGCTGGAAGTGTGCGCCGCGACGTGAACCCGGCGGTTGTGCGCGGAGACGATCTTCATAAACCCGCTCAGGTAGAAGTGGTGAAGGAAGGGGTCGCCCGGCTCGCAGCTCCCGGAGGCGTTCCAATCCCGCCCAGGAACGAGGAAGCCGTCCGCGTGGATATTGCGCTCGATCCACCGCGCGGCCTCCAGGCCGAACAGCTCCGCGATACGGTATTCCGGCACAGCGTCATAGCCGTGCTGCACCATGCACTCCTGTTCAAACAGCTCGGTAGCCTTCGCCTTGCTCAGATAGCCCTCAATCATGTAAAATCCTCCTTGCGTGGAGGGGCGGCTCCGTGCTATACTGGAGCCGTCCCCGGTTCGTGTTGGTTTCGGGGTGACGTGCCGCCGGAGGGTGCCAGCCCTCAGCGGCTTTTTTCATGCCGCGTTGCGCAGCGCGTACTTGCACAGGCCGACGGTCTTGCCGTCCAGCACAGCCACGCCCAGGCGGTCACAGGCGGCCACAGGCGGCCAGCAGAGCCGCTTTCAGGTGCTCGACCTTGTGCTGCTCGTGGATGTCGGTAAGGCCCGCGCGCATCGCCTTGACGATGTAGGCCGTGATTCCGGCGCGCTCGCTCTCGACGTTGAAGGTGTAGAGCTTCACGCCCTTCGCCTCGCCCCATGCCAGCTTGAGCGCGGTGCTCAGGGTGTAGCCCTTCGCCCTGCGCAGCGCCCATGCCCGGCACATGATCCCGGAAAGGTTGTACTTCATGGTTTCGACCTCCTTTGTCTGGCTGGAGGAATCGCGCCCGGCTCGTGCCCTGGCCCCTGTGCATCGTCGTGTGCGGGTTGCGTCTCACTCATAGCACCGGGCGTCTTTCCTCTGCAGTAAATACATGATACTATATTTGCGCAAATATATCAACCGTCAGACGTAACTATATTTGCGCAAATAGTTTGTGCATGATGTATATTTGTGCAAATAGTGTTGGAAGGGTATAATGTAAGCTGGAGGTGATGGAAATGACAGTATCCAAAGCTCAACAAAAGGCAGTGAACGGCTACATATCGAGAAACTATGATCGAATTAACCTGACCATCCCCAAAGGCCAGAAGCAGGCCGTAGAGGCCCACGCCTCCAGCAAGGGGCAATCGGTCAACGGACTTGTCAACGCGCTTCTGCGGGCCGATATGGGGCTCACAGAGGGCGAATGGAAAGGAGGCGGGCAGGATGCCTGAAATCTCACGCTTCTACGGAATCGTTATCAAGATGTTCTTCAAGCCAAAGGAGCATGAGCCCAGTCATATTCATGCGCTGTATGGCGAATACCTGGGCGAATTCAATATCCTGACAATGGAGATGATCCAGGGCGACTTGCCGAAGAAGGCGCAGGAGCTTGTGCGCGAATGGCTGTCGCTCCATCAATCCGAGCTTCAGGAGATGTGGGAAAAGCAGCAGATCGGGAAGCTGCCGCCCCTGTGAGCAGGAGGTGCGCCATGATTAAGCGAATCAAAAGCCTTACACCATTGCCGGATTATGTGCTGGAGGTCTCCTTTGACGACGGGAAAACCGTCCGCTATGACGTGAAGGAGGACATGGGCTTGCCCGGCTATGATGCGCTGCGCAGCATTACAGGCCTTTTCCAGCAGGTGCAGCTCGACCAGAGCCGGACATGCGTCTACTGGAATGACGAAATAGACCTTCCCAGCGATATTCTCTATGAATACGGGAAGCCGTGCCCGGCAGGCTGAGCAGCCGCTGGTGGACGCAAAAAAGGCCCCGCGTGTTGACACGGAGCCTTGAAGGTGCTAGAATGTAGTCAAGAGGTTCTCCGCCTCACACGATGACCGCTTGCTTCCGCAAGGATTCACCGGGTCAAGCAAAGCATTTGCCGCCGACGCAGAGCGCAATTCTGCACGGCGGCTTTGCTTTTACTTATGACGCATACCGAAGTATACCGTCAGGACGATAGAAGCAACTGCCAGAAGAGCGTTGAATAATTCAACGTTAGACATGGCCATCACCTCGCTTCCTGCTTTTGTAGAGCGGAAGCGAGACAGCCACCGTGCAAGTCCTCTTGACTACGGCTGTATGATACCACATTCGTCCATGCGATGCAATACCTTCTGAGAGCGTCCGTGCGCCCTGTAGACGCGATTTATGCGCGCTGTCGTGAAATCCCTCGAGAGAAACACAAAACGCGCCACAGAGCTATTTAGAGCTGCTACGCGCGAAATCAAGAGAAAAGCCCCGACGCCCTCACAGGAGTGCCGGGGCTGTTTTTGTGTTTTCGGCGCTCCCTATGGGCGAAGGAAAACGCACGAGCAGCCGGGACAAAACCGGGACAAAAGTGAGACAAAAAACACGGCCTTGCCGCTGTCTCAGCGTGGCAAAACCGTGGCAAAAGTGGGGCAAGAATCCGAGGTTGCGCGTTGTCACGGTGTGCCAAAACCGTGACAAAAGTGCGACAAGAATCCGAGGTTGCGCG
>SFHU01000167.1 GCA_004555535.1 Clostridiales bacterium | reverse complement strand
ACGAGACGATCCGTGTGTTCCACAGCGTGCTCGTCAGGTTCAGCCAGGCGTCCAGCAGCTGTTCGCCGGCATAGCCGATGTCCGTCATGAGGACGCCTCCTTCTTCATAAAAGTTCATAAAATGAACGACGATGTGTATCATACCCTGTACACCGCGTTTTGTCAAGCAGCTCAAGGAAAAAAAGACGGTTGTTTCTGAAATGTTTCAGGTGAGATGCAGAGAAGCGGCGCTTTTTTGGGCGGAATGTCGGGGAATGCTTGACAAAACGGCGCAAAGCGTCAATAATGAGGGTACATATTTTGAGAATTTCACCGATCAGACATGGAGGGATATTCCGATGAACAGTCAGTGGAAAGCATATCAGGATTCCGAGGCGTTCGCCGCCCGCGTGGCCACGCTCTACGGCGCAGGCGAGAAGGAACTTTGCAAGCAGAAGGCGCGCTACGGCAAGCTGGTGGAGCGCTTTGAGGCGCGCTTTGGCGCCCCGAAGGGGGAAATCTGCTTTTTCTCCGCGCCGGGACGCACGGAGATCGGCGGCAACCATACCGATCACAACAACGGCCGCGTGATGGCTGCGGCTGTGAATCTGGATACCGTGGCCTTTGTCGAGAAGACGGATGACGGCGTGATCGTCGTGGACAGCGAGGGATTCCCGCCCATCACCGTGCCGGTCGACGCGCTGGAGATCCGCGAGGCGGACTTTGGCACGACGCTCGCGCTGATCCGCGGCACGGCCGGCGTGATGCGCCAAATGGGTTACACGGTCGGCGGCTTCCGCGCGACGGTGTCCAGCTCTGTGCTGCGCGGCAGCGGGCTGTCCTCTTCGGCGGCGTTTGAGGTGCTGATCGCGGCGATCCTTGACGGACTGTACAACGGTTTCGTTATCGATTCGAAGCTGCGCGCGGTCATTGCCCAGAAGGTGGAGAATGTCTATTTCGGCAAGCCCTGCGGCCTGATGGACCAGATGGCCTCCTCCGTCGGTGGCATGGTGACCATCGACTTTGAGACCGAGGATGCGCAGGTGGAGGCGATTGCCTGCGATTTCGCCGCGAAGGGCTATGCGCTCTGCGTGGTCAACACCGGCGGCGACCACGGCGATCTGACCGACGACTATGCCGCTATCCGCACCGAGATGGAGGCCGTCGCGGCTCAGTTCGGCAAGAAGGTGCTGCGCGAGGTGCCGCAGGAGCAGGTTGAGGCCAGCATTGGCAAGCTGCGCAAGGCGGTCGGCGACCGCGCCGTGCTGCGCGCGCTGCATTTCTACGATGACAATGCCCGGGTGCTCGAGGAGGTTGCGGCCATCCGCGCGGGCGATCTGCCGGCGTTCTTTGACGCGGTGACTCGTTCCGGCGACAGCAGCTGGAAGCTGCTGCAGAACGTCTATGCCCGCCCGAATCAGGAGCAGATGGCGATGGGCATCGAGCTCAGCCGCCGTTTCCTGGCCGGCGAGGGCGCGCAGCGCGTCCATGGCGGCGGCTTTGCGGGCACGATTCAGGCGTATGTTCCGTCGGCGCGCCTGAACGACTATATCGCGATGATCGAGGCTGCGTTCGGCAAGGGATGCTGCACGCCGCTGATGATCCGCCCGGAGGGCGCCGTGATGATGCCGCTGGCGTAAAACGTAAAAACCTGTTTGCATGGAACGCGGAGGAGCGAATCCTCCGCGTTTTTTGCAGCAAAAACTGCACGAGCTGCTTTGCACCGGGCGGCCTGATTGGGCGAGGCGTCCGGAAACGGGAGCAGGCACGGCCTGTTTTTCTGTCCGGGATGGAGACAGAGCGGGCCATAGGCGGCTCAAAGCGGTTCTTTTCCCGTGGACAGCTCCGAAAATGACGGCAATCAGGGCGGCAGGGTTGAAATGTACGGGCGCTGTATGCTATAATGCATCTTCGAACAACTGTCCCGGATGGGATGGAACAAATGATGGGGGACAAACGATGAAGCGGTTGAGAGAGAACGCCTGGATGCGCAAGGCGGGCATGTTCCTGCTGGATCTGGTGCTCATTCTTCTGTCGATCTATCTGAGCATGGAGCTCCGCTTTGAAATGTATATTCCCGTGCGGCACATGCAGACGCTTCTGCGCGCGCTGCCGCTGATTCTGGCGATCTACATGCTCTGCTATGCCATTGGCGGCATCTACCAGATCATGTGGCGCTATGCGGGCGTCCGCGATGCGGCCCGGCTGTCGCTGCTCAGCGCCATCGCCTGCGGACTGTCGCTGGCGGCCAATCAGTTTTTCAGCCTCGGGCTGTTTCGCAGCGTGCTGCTGATCACGCCGCTGATCGGCACCCTGGCCATCGGCGGCTGCCGGATGCTCTGGCGTGTCTTCTCGAAGGACAGGATTCCCGGCGGGCTGGGCGACGCCATGCCCGTGATGATCGTCGGAGCGGGCGAGGCCGGCGCGTATGCGGTCAACATCTGCAACAAGAATCCCAAGCAGATGGGCAAGCCTGTCATCCTGGTCGACGATGCGAAGAACAAGCAGGGTCTGCGCATCCAGAATGTGCCGGTTCGCGGCACGACAAAGGACATCCCCAGGCTGGTCACGCGCTACGGCATCCGCGAGATCATCGTCGCGATTCCTTCGCTGGGGAACAGCGAACGGATGCAGGAGGTGCTCGAGCTGTGCAATCAGGCGCATTGCCACACGAGGATGCTCTCCGAGCCGACGGACGCCGATGCCGCGGGCAGCGAGGGCACGCCCTTTATCCGCGAGTTGAATATCTCCGATTTCCTTTCGCGCGACGAGGTGGAGCTGGATACCGCGTCCATCGCGGGCTATCTCTCCGGCAAGACGGTCATGGTCACGGGCGGCGGTGGCTCCATCGGCTCCGAAATCTGCCGGCAGATCATGCGCTTCAAGCCGAAGCTGCTGATCATCTTTGAGATCTACGAGAACTGCGCCTACGAGCTGGAGTACGAGCTGCGCCAGAAGTACGGCGCGAATTGTCCGGTGATCACGCTGATCGGCTCCATCCGCGACAGGCAGCGCCTTGACGAGGTGTTCGAGCAGTATCATCCGCAGGTGGTCTTCCATGCGGCGGCGCACAAGCATGTGCCGCTGATGGAGCGAAGCCCGGCCGAGGCGATCAAGAACAACGTCTTCGGCACGCGCAACCTGCTCGCCTCCGCCAGCGAGCACGGCGTGGAGCGCCTGGTGCAGCTGTCCACCGAC
>SFHU01000166.1 GCA_004555535.1 Clostridiales bacterium | reverse complement strand
CCTTCACGTCGATCTGCGCCGTCGCGATGTCCTGCCCCACCAGCGCGTCAAACACGGCGGTGTCGGCGATCAGGTCCGCGCCGAAGCCCGGCGTCTCGCTGTGCTCAGGCACGCTGACGGAGACGATCTTGCCGTTCTCGTCGACCGCGATCTCCACCTTGAACGGCGCAAAGCCCGTGACATCATAGGTGCTTGTCGTCACGACGGGCTCGCCCTCCTCCTCAGCGCCGCCGTTGGCCGCCGCAGCAGCGGCGAGAATCGCATCCTTGTCGCCCGCGTGCGGCTCGATGCCCAGCGTGTCGCGGGTGTAGGACAGCATGTCGGACACGGCGTTGAGGAAGGCGGTCGAGGAGATCGTCGCGCCGCCGATGGTGTCCACATCGTCACGCAGCGTGTCGGGATCCGCGGCGATGCCGATGAACTGATCCATGAATTCGGCCTCGCCAACCCTGCTGCCCAGACCAGCGGTCTCCTGCAGCGAGCCGACGTAGGTCTGCGTCACATAGCCCTCCATGCTCACGCCCAGCGTGATCGGGATGGCTCCGCCGTAGCCCTGCGGGTTCGCGACGAGGGCATAGCCCTGAATCTCACCCGCGTCATCCTTGCCGGCGAAGAGCTGCTCCACAAGACTGCCCTCGGCAAGGCCCTCGATGCTTTCAATTTCCTCGTAGTTCGCGCAGCCGGGGAGCACCTTGTTGAGCGCTTCCTTCTGCGCGGCGATCTTCTGCTCCGCGATCCGGCCCTTTGTTCCCTCATAGGTCAGGGCGAGCAGCACGGCCGCGACGAGCGAGAAGACGAACAGACGAACTGCGAGCTTGATGATATCACGCATTCTTCTTGACCTCCCCAAAGCTCTTAATGCCGGTCACGCGCTCAATCAGCGGAGACACGACGTTCATCAGAAGGATGGCGAAAGAGCACCACTCCGCCGGCGTGCTCTTGCAGAAGCGGAAGATGAACAGCAGCAGACCGCAGCCCACGCCGAAGACGAGCTTGCCCTTGTCCGTCGCGGGAGAAGAGGAATAATCGGTCGCCATGAAGAACGCGCCCAGGATCAGACCGCCGGAGAGCACCTGATAGAGCGTCGCGCTCACGTCAAAGCCGGTGCCGATCAGGTAGCACACCGCGAACGTGCCGATGAAGGCGGCCGGGATGTGCCAGCTGATGACGCGGCGCCAGAGCAGGTAGGCCGCGCCGATGAGCAGCGCCAGCTTGCAGGTCTCGCCGATGGTGCCCGGAATGTTGCCCAGGAACAGCTGCGCCAGCGAGTAGTTCTGCGCGGCGATCGGAGTTGCGGAGGCCACGGCGTCGACGCCCGCCAGGCTGCCAAAGGCCGGCGTGGCGAACGTGTTCATCAGGCTCGCCCAGGAAAGCGAGAGGATCGCGCGCGCGGCCAGCGCCGGGTTGGCAAAGTTCTGGCCAATGCCGCCGAAGATCATCTTCACCAGCAGAATGGCGATGACGGAGCCGACGACCGGCATCCAGTAGGGAACGGTCGAGGGCAGGTTCATGGCCAGCAGCATGCCGGTGACGACGGCGCTGAAGTCGCCGATGGTGCTCTTCTGATGCGCAGCCTTGCAATAGAAATGCTCGCTGAGAACCGCAGCCGCGATGGACAATGCCAGAATCACCAGGGACCGGTAGCCGAAGAACAGCACGCCCGCGGCGGCCGCCGGCAGCAGCGCGATGCAGACATCCTGCATGATGCGCGCGGTCGTGACATTATCGCGCAGATGCGGAGAAGACGAAATCACATACTTAGACATTTTCACGTTCCTCCGTACTCAGTTAGGACTTTTTGCTCTTGGCAATCGCCTTGGCGACGCGGCAGCTCTGCGTCAGCTCACGCTTGGCTGGGCAGCTGTAGGTACAGGAGCCGCACTCCATGCAGTTGAGCGCGCCGGCAGCGATCGCGCCGTCGTAGTTGCCCTTGCGCACGAGCGAGTCGATCTTGGAGGGCATCAGGCCCATCGGGCAGGCGCGCAGGCAGCGTCCGCAGCGGATGCACGCGGATTCCTCGCTGCTGATCGCCTCTTCGCCCAGGGCGAGGAAGCCGCCGCAGTTCTTGGTGACCGGGAAGTTGAGCGTCGGCACGGTGTTGCCCATCATGGGGCCGCCGACGATCAGCTTGCGCACGCCGTCCGTCAGGCCACCGGCCTGCTCGATGACGTCGAGCATCGAGGTGCCGATGCGCACGCGCAGGTTGCACGGCTCCGCCACGCGGCCGGAGACGGTCACGACGCGGTCGATGATCGGCCTGCCCTGGCGCACGGCGTCGGAGAGCGCGGCGCAGGTGCCCACGTTGAGCACCGCGCACTGCGCGGCGGACGGGAGCGCGCCGTTGGGCACCCTGCGGCCCGTCAGCGCGAAAATCAGCATCTTTTCAAAGCCCTGCGGATACTTGGCGGGCAGCGCGACGATTTCCACGCCGTCCTTCGCGGCGGCCTTCATGGCCTCCACGGCGTCGGGCTTGTTGTTCTCAATGCCCACCACCGCCCGGGTAGCGCCGATGGCCTTCTTTGCCAGCAGGATGCCGTCGATGATCTTGTCGGCGCACTCGAGCATCAGCCTGTGGTCGCTGGTCAGATACGGCTCACACTCGCTGCCATTGACCACCAGCGTGTCCAGCGGCTTTTCCAGCTTCGAGGTGTTGAGCTTGACCGCCGTCGGGAACGCCGCGCCGCCCAGGCCGACCACGCCGCACTTGCCGGCAATCGCCGCGATGTCCGCCGGGGAAAGTGCATCCACGTTTTCGCACGGACGGACGGACTCGTCCCACCTGTCCTCAAAGTCGTTTTCGATCACGACCGCCGCCGCGCTCCTGCCGCTGGGCAGCGTGCAGGTCGTCACCGCGACCACCTTGCCGGATACAGACGCATGTACGGGCGCGGAAATGAATCCCTGCGCTTCGCCGATGACCTGGCCCATGCTGACCGTCTGGCCGGGCTTGACGCAGCACGCCGCCGGCGCGCCGCCATGCTGAACCATCGCAATCGTCACCTGAGCCGGAGCAGCCGCGTTCACAATCTGCTTGGACTGGGTTGCGCTCTTTCCGTTCCCAATCTCGCGGGGATGGACGCCGCCGCCAAATGTCTGGGTAATAGCCACAGACAAGTTCCTCCCTTCACTTTTCAAGCGTTTGCGCCGTCATAACTGACCGTCACAAAGAACCTGAACAAAATGTTACGCTACATTATAACATATC
>SFHU01000063.1 GCA_004555535.1 Clostridiales bacterium | reverse complement strand
AAGCTGTGGTCTTACGCGGTATTAGCACATCTTTCGATGCGTTATCCCCCTGTTTGAGGCAGGTTGCTCACGCGTTACTCACCCGTCCGCCGCTAGAATTGCTTTGAGCAAGCTCTCCACAATCCCCGCTCGACTTGCATGTGTTAGGCACGCCGCCAGCGTTCGTCCTGAGCCAGGATCAAACTCTCGCGTTAAATCCTGTATTGACTCCTGAAGTCTTCCTTCAGGTTCAAAACTCATTTCGAATTGACTGTCTCTTTTGAACTGCGACTCGTGAAAATCGCAGTTCCGCGTTCTTCTTGATTCTGTATCGTTTTCAAGGATCAGCGTGTCAGCGGTTTGAGTTGCTCTCGCGCTGACAGCTCAGTTATTATACTGCTCCTCCGCCCCTTTGTCAATACATTTTTTAATCTTTTTTGAACGGAATTTGCATTTCTGCGTTATCGCCCTTCTTTGTCCCTCGTCCATTGTACTTTGACAGTCCTCCGTATTGGCGATATAATAGGAAATAGGCGCTCCTGCCTTTTTCTGATCAGCACAGCAGCGCCCCATTTCAGCCTTTCACGGAGGATCAGCATGCAGGATCTCTTTTCCCACAGCGAAGCCGCGCTCAGTCCACTTGCCGACCGGATGCGCCCGCGCACGCTCGTCGAGTTCATTGGTCAGACCCATCTCGTGGGCCCGGGCCGTCTTCTCCGCCGCGCAATCGAGGCCGACCGCATGACCTCCTCGATCTTTTACGGCCCGCCCGGCTGCGGCAAGACGACGCTCGCCTCCATCATCGCGAACACGACCCACTCCGCGTTCGTTCAGCTCAACGCCGTGACCAGCGGCGTGGCGGATGTGCGAAAGGTCATCAGGGAGGCCCAGGACAGGCGGTCCCTCTATGGCCAGTCGACCTATCTGCTGCTGGACGAATGCCACCGCTGGAGCAAGTCACAAAGCGATAGCATCCTCCCGGCCATCGAGCGCGGCGTCGTTCGCTTCATCGGCTCCACGACGGAAAACCCGCTCATCTCGATGACGCCGGCCATCGTCAGCCGCTGCCGCATCTTCGAATTCAAGCCGCTCACGGATGCCGACGTGCGCCTCGCCATGCGCCGCGCGCTCGATGACAGGGAGCGCGGCTTCGGCAACAAACAGGTCGTGCTCGACGAGGCTGCTGCCGCGCATATCGCGCATATTGCCGGCGGCGACGTGCGCTCGGCACTGGGCGCGCTCGAGCTGGCCGTACTGACCACCGATCCCGACGAGGCCGGCTGCATCCATGTGACGCTCGCCGTCGCGGAGGAATCCATCCAGAAGCCTGTCATCCGCTGCGATGAATCGCTGTATTACGACATGCTGTCCGCCTTCTGCAAGAGCATGCGCGGCAGCGATTCCGACGCGGCGCTCGCCTGGTTTGCGCGCCTGCTCTACGCGGGCGTCGATCCCCGGCTGATCGCGCGACGGATCATCGCGCACGCCAGTGAGGATGTCGGCCTCGCCAATCCGACGGCGATGCTGCAGGCTGTCGCCGCCGCGCAGGCACTCGAGATGGTCGGTCTGCCGGAGGCGCGCCTCTCGCTCGCCCAGGCGATCATCGCCGTCTGCGAGAGCCCGAAGTCCAACTCGGTCGTATCCGCGCTGACCGCCTGCGTTTCCGACGCCGAAAAGGGCGGCTTCCAGCCCGTTCCCGTCCATCTGCGCGATACGCATTATGCTGGTCATGAGCGCCTTGGCTCGGGCGCGCAGTACAAATATCCGCACGATTACCCCGGCCACTGGGTTCCCCAGGAATATATGCCGCCCGAGGTCAAGGGCAGGAAATACTACACCCCCTCCGATCAGGGGCAGGAGCTCAAGCTCCGCGAGCGCAGAAAGACGCGCGGCATCGTCGATTGATGCCGCGCGTCCTTTGTTTTTCTTTGTGCCGGAATCCTGCTTTGCAGAACCCAACCCGTCTCCATCGCAGGATGCTTCGCATCCCGCTCTGAGACTACATGTTTTGTCAATAGGGAACTGTTAGGCTGCCGCCCAAACCCGACCGAGGGACAATGTCCCTCAGCTTCCCTTCTTCGCGCGCAGATTCATGCTTTTCGCCGCAAAACAGGATCACGCCATCCACGCGCGCCGAAGCGCAGCCAGTCCATCGGCGATCTCTTCCTCATCCAAGCCCGCAAAGCCCAGCAGCACGACGCGCTCGCCGCCGCGCTCCGGCTGCATCACGCCATAATCGCAAAGCCGGGTCAACCGCACCCCTGCTTTCGCCGCACGCGGCGCCAGCTCCTGCGCGGGCGTCTTGCCGCCGACGGTCAGCAGCGCATGCAATCCCGCGCCGCAAGGCGCCACCTCGCCCAGCCCGAGCTCCGCCGCGCCGCGCTCAATCGCCGCCAGACGGCCGCGATAGACGACCGCCATCCGCGCGATATGCCGCTCCAGATAGCCGCCCGCGATGAACTTGCGCAGCGTCTCCTGCTCAAAGCCCGGTACGCTGCAGGCCGCGTGCATCGCCCGGTAGCGCGGCACAAGCTCCGGCGGCAGCGCCATGAAGCTCAGGCGAAGCCCGGGCGCAAGCGTCCGCGCGAAGGTGTTCATGTAGACGACGGGCTCCCCGTCGCCGAGCGCCCGCAGCGCCGGCGCGCCCACGCCGTGAAAGCGGAATTCGCTGTCATAGTCGTCCTCGAGGATGACGCCGCCCGTCTCCCGTGCCCAGCGAAGAAGCGCCCCTCTCTGCTGCGCGGTCATCTCCACGCCAGTCGGGAACTGGTGCGACGGCGTGACATAGGCCGCGCCCGCGCCGCTCGTGTACAGCGCCCGCACGTCGATCGCCCCGTCCGACAGCGGAATGGGCGCAATCCTCGCGCCGCTCGCAACGAGGATGCGCCGCACGCGTGAATATCCCGGGTCCTCGACCGCGAAGAGCCTGTCGCGCCCGATAAGCGCCACCAGCGCCGAGACGAGCACCTCCGTGCCCGCGCCCAGCACGATGCACGACGGCGGCACATCGACGCCGCGCAGCCGGCGCATCATGCCCGCAATCTCCTCGCGCAGCGCCGGCGCGCCCTGCGGGTCGCCGGAGAGCAGCAGCGAAGCGCTCTGCTCGCTGAGCACCTCGCGCATCAGCCGCGCCCAGGTCGCGTAGGGAAAGTGCGCCGCGTCCGCCGCGCCCGTGGAGAAGTCCCAGCGGACAGGCGTCTCCTCGCGCTGCGCGACAGCCTTTGCGCCCGGCAGCTGCGCACAGGCGTACATGCCGCTGCGCGGCCGGCTCTCGCACCAGCCCTCGCTCGTCAGCCGGCCGTATGCCGCCTCTACCGTCGCGGTGCTGATCGAGAGATGCTGCGCCAGCTGCCTTTTGGAGGGCATCCGCTCGCCCGGCTTGATGCCGCCGGCCTCGATTTCCGCGCGCAGCGCTTCAAACAGCTGGTCGCAGAGCGTCACCCGGCTCTTCGGGTCCAGGCTGCATGTGATCATCGCGATTCCTCCAGTGTTGCAGATGGTTTATGCCGCTTGACATCCACTATCCGTTTCAATCATAGGACGCTTTGCGACCCGCCCAGCTTGTCGACATAAGCAAATCTTTTTGCCTCAATGATTCTTTTCTTCAAGGAATACATGGAATGCTTTCTCTCCCCTTCGGGGCGAGAAAACCCTTTTGTCGACGGTCAGAGCAGCCCGCCTTGTGGCCTGCTCTGAAAAAGCATTAGCCCTCCAGCGCGGCAAGCGCCTCCTGTGCCTCCTGCGCGCAATGCGCCCATTCGCGCACGTGATCCCAGGCGACATAGAAGCCCGCGCCGTGGCTGCAGAAGACGCTTCCGGGCGGATTGGCCTCGTCGGCCATCGGCTGATAGCCGCATTCCGCCACGGCCGCCGCCTGGTCGCGGCAGGGCGCATAGCGCGCAAAGCGCGAGCTCAGCCGCCCGTATCCGCGCGTCATCGCGGCAAAGCGCGTCGGGAAGTCCCAGAACGCCGCCGCCGTGCATTCGCCCGCGAGCGACACCTCGTCCTCCTCGCAGACCGGCGCGTCCATCTGCGCGCCCATGCGCAGCAGCTCCCCGGTCACGCGCGCAAGCGTCTCCTGCGGCATGGCGAGCTCAAAGCGGATGGTCGGCTCCAGCAACACGTTTTCCGCCTGCATCATCGCGTTGCGGATTGCGCGGTAGGTCGCCTCGCGGAAATCGCCGCCCTCCGTGTGCTTGAGATGCGCGCGCCCCGCGATCAGCGTCACGCGCACATCGGTCAGCGGACTGCCGGTCAGCACGCCCGGATGCTCCCGCTCCAGCACATGCGTCCCGATCAGCCGCTTCCAGTTGAGCTCGAGCGTGTTGGGCAGGCAGGCCGTCTCAAAGACGATTCCGCTGCCCGGCTCTCCGGGCGACAGCCTCAGCCAGACCTCGGCATAGTGCCTCAGCGGCTCATAGTGGCCCGCGCCCACGACAGGCGCGGCAATCGTTTCCTTATAAAGCACGCGCGGCGGCAGCAGGCGCACCCCGTCGCCGAAGCGCGCCTTCAGCACGCTGGCAAGCACCTCGATCTGCACCTCGCCCATCACGCCGACGTGCAGCGCGCCCTCCTGCGCGCGCACCTGAAGGAGCGGATCCTCCTCCTCCAGCTCGCGCAGATGGGCCAACAGCGCATGCCGTGTCAGCGGTGGCTGCGGCTCGACCTCCACGCTCATCACGGGCACGAGCTCCGGCGCCGTACGTCCGACGTCCGCGCCAAGGTGTTCGCCCGGCCGCGCCTCCAGCCCGGCGACGGCGCCCGTCTCCCCGGCCTCGAGCGCCTGCACGACGCTGAGCTTCGTCCCCTGCACGGCATAGATCGCGTCCACCTTGCGCGGCCCCTCCGGCGTATCGATCGTCTCCCGGGCCGAAAGCCGTCCCTGCGTCAGCTTCACATAGGTCAGCCTCGCGCCCTCCGCGCGGCGCACGCGGTAGACCTGCGCGCAAAAGGGGTCGTCCCGCCGCCTTCCATAGTCCGTCCGGCAGAGCGCCGCGATGCCCTGCATCAGCGCGTCGACGCCCGTGTCGCACAGCGCGCTGCCCGCAAACACCGGAAAGAGCGCCCGCGCAGCCACGCAGCGCCGCGCGGCGCGCAGATAGTCCGCCCTTTGGGCCGTGCCGTCAAAGTGCCTTTCCAGCAGCTCCCCGTCCCTCGCGGCCAGCTCCTCGCGCAGCGCGTCGTCCGCCTGCGCCATGAGCACGCAGTCGCCGCTGAGCAGCCGCTTCATCTGCCCCATCACGCGCGCGACGTCCGCGCCCTCCCTGTCCGTCTTGTTCAGGAAGAAGAGGGTCGGAATGCCCCGCCTGGCGAGCATCCGAAACAGCGTCACCGTGTGGCTCTGCACGCCCTCCGCACAGGAGACGACCAGCAGCGCCGCATCGATCACGCAGAGCACGCGCTCCATCTCGCCCGCGAAGTCGACGTGACCGGGCGTATCCATCAGCGTGACGCAAACAGCCTCCCCGTCCCCGCTGTCGAGGTCAAAGGAGGCCTGCTCGCAGAAAATGGTGATGCCGCGCGCCCGCTCCAGCGGGCTGGCATCCATAAACGCGTCGCCGTGGTCGACGCGCCCGCAGCGGCGCAGCACGCCCGCGTGACGCAGCATCTGCTCGCAGAGCGTGGTCTTGCCCGCGTCGACATGCGCGGCGACGCCGAGGGTCAGCTTCATACCGTTTCCCTTTCCGGGCGGTCACACCAGCCCCAGCGTTTTGAAGACAAAGATGAAGACAAACAGCGTGAAGACCGAGAAGATCGTCGTGGAGACAACCAGCTCCGCCGCCAGATCGGCGTCGCCGTCCATCTGCTGCGCCATCGTGAAGGAGGACACCGCAATCGGCCCGCCAAAGGCGATCAGCAGGCTCGCGAGCGCCTGCCCGCGGTAGCCCGCGACCAGAATCGCCGGCAGCAGCATTGCCAGCGGCACGACGATCAGCTTGCCCAGCGTCACGGCGCCGATGAGCTTCCCGTTGCCGCGCAGCGCGCCCAGTTTGAACGACGCACCCAGGATGAACAGCGCCAGCGGCGTCGCGATGCCGCCCAGGTCGAGCAGCGCCTCGTCGAGGAACGCCGGCAGCGGATTGCCCAGCAGCATCAGCACGATGCCCGCCAGGCTGCCCAGGATCAGTGGGTTCGTCGCGATCTTTTTGATCAGCTTTGCAGGGCTGACGCTGCCGCCGCGGAAGGTCTCCAGGCAGATGACCGCCAGCACGTTGTACACCGGCACCGTCGCCGGGATCATCAGCGAGGGCAGCGTCAGCTCCTCGCCGGGATACATGCTCGCCAGAACGGCCATGCCGAAGAGCGCGTAGTTGGAGCGGAACAGCGCCTGCGTGACGACGCCCCGCTGCGCGTCCGTCTTCACCACCCGCGGCACCAGCGCCATCAGCACGATGAACAGCAGCACCAGGCCGATCATCGCGTACAGCAGCACGGAGAGTCCCTCCGCGCCCGCCAGATCGGCCCGGCGGATGTTGTTCATCAGCAGAACCGGCAGAAACAGCCGGAAGCAGACGTTGTTCATCTGCGTGATCGTCGTCTCGGAGCAGAGCCTCGCCCGGCTCGCCGCGCAGCCTGCCAGCATCACCAGCAGCAGCGGCAGCACGATGTTGATGGATAAAATCAGGTTTTCAAGCATGCCAAAGCGCTTCCTCTCCCGTTTTTCGCCTTATCCCTTTTCCCCGCCCTGCGCCAGCGCGCACAGAAAAAGCGCCTGTCTGCGCTCCGCCTCAAGCCTTTCCTGCGCTTCTTCCTCCTCCACGCGGGCGATGACGCCGTCCACGATGCGCTTTTGCTTCCTGCTGAGCTTGCGCCCCTCCAGGTACGCGCGGGCCATCTCCGGCCGCCGCTTCATCGTGATGTAGAGCGCCTGCTCGAGCTGCCAGTCCTCGATCTGCGCATGGTTGCCGTTTAAAAGCGGCTCCGGCACGGTCAACCCCTCAAACTCTCGCGGGCGCGTGTACTGCGGATACTCGAGCAGCCCGGAGGAAAAGCTCTCCGTCTGTGCGCTCTCCTCGCAGCCCAGCACGCCAGGAATCAGCCGAGCGATGCAGTCCACCAGCACCATCGCGCCCAGCTCGCCGCCGGTGAGCACATAGTCGCCGATGGAGAGCTCCTCGTCGATGCAAAGGTCCAGCGCGCGCTGGTCGACGCCCTCATAGTGCCCGCACAGCAGAATGAGCTCCTTTTCGCGGGCCAGCGCCTCCGCCTTTTTCTGCGTCAGCGTCTGCCCGCGCGGGGAGAGATAGATGCGCTTTCCGCAGAAGCCCTCCCCCTGCGCATCCCGCATGGCGTCGACGATCGGCTGGGCGAGCATCACCATGCCCGCGCCGCCGCCGTAGGGCGCGTCGTCCGTGTTGTGGTGCTTGTTCTTGCTGTAGGCGCGGATGTCCACCTCGCGGATTTCCAGCAGCCCCGCCTTCTGCGCGCGGCCCAGGATGCTCTGGTGCAGCGGCGCGAACATCTCGGGGAAGATCGTCAGTATCGTAATTTTCATGACTGCTCCCCGTCCTGCGGCGGCAGCAGCGTCATGCGCTGGCGCTCGAGCTCCTCGAGCACGCCGTACATCTGCTCCTCCTGCGTGGCGATCTCCAGAATCTCGATCTCCCGCAGCGTGATGGTTTCCTCCTCAGCCTCGCGCCCGAAGAAGTCGAGCAGCCGCAGCTTGAGCCGCAGGCCGTTGGCCTCCAGCACGCGCCCCGTGACCATCTCTTCGCCCATGATGACGCTGACGATCTCATTCCGCTCCCGGCAGGCCAGCAGCACGCTCAGCAGCAGATCGGTGTCCTCGGCGGGCAGATCGGTGAAAAACGGCCTGTGCCGCTGCCCGTGGTATTCCATGAGCATCGCCAGCCGCTGCTCGTATTCCTCCCCGGAGAGCACCTGCAGCACGTCGGCGTTGCGCCGCACGCGCCAGCCGTCGATCTGCCCCCACGGCGTCAGGTCGCACATGAGCACATGCTGCCCGTCGACCGCCTCCACGAAGCCCGCGGAGAAGCCCTCCGGATCCTCCGGATCGGTGTAGACGGAGGCCAGCGCACCCTGCACAGCCAGAATCCGCAGCAGATAGACCATATACCCGTTGTTCATCTCTCAATATCTCCTCTTGGGCAGGCAAAAACGCCGCCTGCCCCAAACATCCACAATCATCACGCAGGGCTCGCCCGCGCACACCGGCATCTCGACCATCGTCTCAAGCGCCGGCGTCGCCGCGCTGCGCACGCTCGAAACGCAGCTCCTGAAGACGTCGCCCTGCACGAAGCCCGCCGACCATTGGTCGATCGCGTCAAAGCCCCCGATGCCCTCCCGGCGCGTGTCCTCGCTCTCAAAGCGCACCAGCCGCACCGTG
Source organism: Clostridiales bacterium (assembly GCA_004555535.1). GTDB lineage: Bacteria > Bacillota > Clostridia > Christensenellales > Aristaeellaceae > Ventricola. The sequence goes on along the minus strand of SFHU01000063.1, from coordinate 7,756 downwards.
TAGGAGCTGATTGCCGGAAAGACCTCGGCCTCCAGCACGCAGTCGTCCATCGCGCAGGGCGCCTCGATCTCATAGCCAAAGCCCGTCTGTTTGCCGCCCGGCGTCTGCCACAGACGCTTGCCCGTCACGGCGATGGCCAGCGGGCTCTGATCCACGCAGAGGAAGCGCCGCCCCAGCGACGCCGCCGCCACCGCGGTCGTGCCGCTGCCGGCAAACAGGTCGCAGACCAGGTCGCCCTCCTGCGTCGAGCACTGGATGATCCGCTCCAGCAGTCTGACCGGCTTCTGCGTCTCAAAGCCCGTGCGCTGCGGGTCCTTCTGCTGCAGGTGGCTGATGTCGTCCCAGACGTCGCCGGGGTAGGCCGGCTCGTCGTCGTAGTAGCGGTATTCCTTGCCCGCGGAGACGATGGAGCGGTAGCTGCGCCCGTCCTCGTCCACGGCGCGGCGCATGTGGTTGCTGCGCGTCTCGCTGCGCGGCACGGGCACCGCCTTCAGGTTGAAATAGTAGGAACGCGATCTGGCGTAAAACAGAATCACGTCGTGCTTGCGCGGGAAATACGTCCGCGCGCGCCCGCCGGTCTGATAGCTCCAGATGATCTCGTTGAGGAAGTTGCTCTCGCCGAAGATCTCGTCCATCAGCAGCCGCATGTGTGCGTGCATCCGCGAATCGATGTGCAGGAAGATCGTGCCTTCCCTTTTGAGCAGGCCGCGGCAGAGCGTGAGCGTCTCGCGCATCATCTGCATGTACTGCGCGCGGTCGGGCCAGCGGTCGTCGTAGGCCGGCAGGGTGAGCGCGGGCGAGCCGGTCCTGTAGCCCTTCTCGCCGATGCGCGCCTTCATCTCGAAGACCTTGCCCGTGTTGAATGGCGGATCGAGATAGATCATCTGCACGCTGCCGCCAAAGCGCTCCAGCAGCGCCCCGGCGCATTCGGGCATCGAGCCCTGAATCAGCGTGCCGGCGCTCTCCCGGCCCATCTGGCGAACCGTGTTGCATCTGATGGTTGTCGCGGCCATGTGCGTCCCTCCGTCCTGCGCCCCCGGGCGTCTCTTCCGCCCCGCAGAGTGCTTTCCATACCTTCCTGATTCTATATTATACTGATTTTTAGACGCATTGACAAGGGGCGTCCGGCCTGTTATGATCAGAAGGAAATCTGCCTGTATGGAGGAATTCGCCATGTCTGCCGCCGTCCTGTCCGCCCGCGCTCTCCTCTCCGGCCTCACGCCGCTCAAAGCCGACTGCGGCCGCCTCTGCGGCGGCGCCTGCTGCCAGGGCGACGAGGCGACCGGCATGCTCCTGTTCCCCGGGGAGGAGGCGCTCTATGCCCATTGCGCCTTCGCCCACGTACTGCCCGCCGGCTTTTCCCTGGGCAGACAGGGCGTCAGCCTGCTCGTCTGTCAGGGCCGCTGCGAAAGAGAAAACAGGCCGCTCGCCTGCCGCCTGTTTCCGCTGTTTCTGCGCTTTCGGGAGGATGGATCGACCCGCGTCGTGATGGACAGGCGCGCCCGTGCGCTCTGCCCGCTGACCGGCTACGGCCTGTCCGCGCTTGACAGCGCGTTTCTTGACGCCGCGCGCACGGCCTATGACCTGCTGCTTGCCGATCCCGCCTGCGCCGCCTATCTGCGCGACCTCGACCAGGCCTTCCGCCTTTAAAGCGTCACCGCCTGCGTGTAGCCGTCCTTCCCGCCGACGTAGAGCACGCCGCCCGCGACGGACGCGCACTCGTATTCCCCCGATACCAGCATCGTGAGGTTCTCCCCGTTGACATCGCAGGCCATCACGCCCCGGCCCGTCAGCTGGATGACCTTCGTGCCGTAGACGAGCAGGCCCGTCGCGCCGTCCTGCCGGATGACCGCATTGCGCCCGTCCGCGACGCGGACGATGCTTCCGCCCGTGCGCACGAGCAGCGCCTGCCCGCATTGCGCCGCCTGGTCGGCCTGCCCGGCATAGAGCAGCGCTGTCGCGCCGGTCCTGATCCCGAAGGAGACGACGCCCTCCTGCGTCACGCACAGCAGCGCGTCCCCCTGCACGTCCAGCGAAAAATCGCTCACGCCCGTCATCAGCTCGCTCTCCTCGCCGGAGAGCGTTCTTTCTTTAAGTGTGGCGTTCGCGTCGAGGATGTACATCACGCCGTCGTGCAGCGCGAAGCGCAGGATGATGCCCGCGCGCAGCAGCACCTCGCGGCCCGTGCCGTCGCTGTTCATGCGGATGACGCAGTCCTCGCCGCCGTCGCTGGCGACGTAGTAGAGCCGCCCGTTGGTCAGATGCAAAAAGCGCGGCACATCGGCGGCAAGCACGCTGGCCGCTGCGCCGCTGTACGGCCGCTTCACCAGCGCGCCGCCCCTTGATGCGTCCGCGCCGTAGAGATTGTCCCTGTCGCCCACGACGATGCCCCCGCCGCTCAGGCTCGCCTGATACGCGCCGTTGAGCCGGTATTCCTCGCTCTGGCGCGCCGTGTTGTCGCCCGCGATGCGCGCCGCCTGCGCTGTCACCGCCGAGGAGGCGTAGAGCGTTGACTGCGTGGCGCTGCCCGCCGCGCCGTCCGCGGTCAGGCCGTTCGCCGTCTGGAATTCCCGAACGGCCTGCTGCGTCGCCGTGTCGTAGACGCCGCTGACGAACGAGGCCGACAGATACCCCAGCGCCGAAAGGCGCTCCTGCACCTGCCGCACCTGCTCGCCGGACATGCCCGCCGTCAGCGTGTCGCTCCTTCCCGTCTCCGCCGCGCCGGCGATCGTGTCGCCGTAGCGCGCGCCGTTGACGTCGAGCGCGTCGTCCGTGTAGATCAGCTTGAGGGACTGCGGGCCCGCCGCGCCGTCGACCTTGAGGCCGTTGTTCGTCTGGAAGGCCTTCGTCGCGTCGACCGTCGGCTGGTTGAACACGCCGGTAACGTATTTGCTCTCCAGATACCCCAGCTCGCACAGCCGTGCCTGGTACTGGCGCACGTCGTCGCCCTCGCTCTGCCATTGCAGCACGACGTTCGTGTTGGGCACGGGCGTGGGCGTCGCCGCCGGCGCGCTCCCGGAGGAGGCGCTGCCCGAGCCAAAGTAGTCCTTGTACGCGACCGGGCTTTCGCCGTAGAGGATGGAGAGTGTGCCCGGCCCGGCGATGCCGTCCGCCGTCAGGCCGTTCGCCTCCTGGAAGAGCTTGACCGCGCGCTCCGTTCCGGCGCCGAACTGCCCGTCCGGGGCCGTGGAGAGGTATCCAAGGCTCTGCAGATACTGCTGCAGCACGAGCACCTCGCCGCCCTTGCTTCCGCTGCGCAGCGTCGAGAGCGTGCCGCCCGACGGCGCCTGTCCGGACGTGTCCGTCCCGGAAGCGTCCGCTCCGGAAGCGGAGTCCGCCGCCACGGCCCTGCCGCTCTCCAGCTTGCTCTGCGTTCCGCTGCCGGCGATGCCGTCCGCCGTCAGGCCGTTCGCCCTCTGGAAGGCCTTGAGCGCCGCCGTCGTCTCCTCGCTGAAGCGGCCGTCGATGCGGCCCGTGTAATAGCCCAGCTCAAAGAGCCGCGCCTGCAGGATGTAGACGGCCTCGCCGGTGTCGCCCTCCCGCAGCGCCGACGAGGGAGCCGCGGTCGCGCTGGCCGACGTCGCCGCCTTGCAGCTTCCGGCGAGCTTCTTGAGCGTCGAAGCGCCCGCCTCGCCGTCCGCCGTCAGGCCGTTGTTCTTCTGGAACTGGATGAGCGCCGCCTGCGTCTCCTCGCCGAAGACGCCGTCCGCCACGCCCGTCAGGTAGCGCAGCTCGATGAGCCGCTCCTGCAGCGCGTAGACGTCGTTGCCCGTCATGCCGATGCTCAGCGTCCTCGTCTGGTCGGGGTTGGCCGTCGCCACGGGCGAGCTGGCGTATTTGGCCGTGGAGGAATAGAGCTTCGTCTGCGTCTGCTCGCCCGCCTGGCCGTCGCCGGAGAGGCCGTTGTTGCGCTGGAAGGCCTTGACAGCGCTCGTCGTCGTCGCGCCGTAGATGCCGTCGACGCCGCCCGCGTAGTAGCCCAGCTCCGCCAGCCGCCCCTGCAGCTTGCGCACCTCCAGCCCGGAGGAGCCCTCCTTGAGCAGCAGGTACTGCGTCTGCGCCGCGCCCGCGCTGATCACCTTGGGCTGCGCCGAGCCGGAGTAGAGCAGGTCCTGCGTCTCCCGGCCCGCGATGCCGTCCGCCGTCAGGCCGTTTCTCGTCTGGAACTCGATGACCGCCTGCTGCGTCTCATAGGCGTATTTGCCGTCGATCGTCCCCGTGTAATAGCTCAGCTCCGTCAGCCGCGCCTGCAGGTCGCTGACGTCGCTGCCCGTAGAGCCCATGCGCAGCACGGGATAGCCCGCGTTGTAGTCCTCCGTGGAGGTGGCCCAGCTCTGCGCGCCCGGCGCGGCCGTCGCCGCGCGCAGCGGCGTCGCCGTGGGCAGCAGCCCATGCGACCAGTCCTCCCAGGTGCTCTGGTCGCTCTGCTGCCAGCTGTCCGGCGTGGGCGTCGGCGTCGCGGCCGGCACAGGCGTGGGCGTCGCCGTGGGCAGGGACTGCACCGTGCCAAAGGGCATCGCCCCCTCGTCGATGGTCAGCGGGTCGAGCGTCGGGTCGGGCTGGATAAAGCAGCCGGAAAGCGTCGTCAGCGCCGCGGCCAGCATGGCCGCCAGCAGCAGCTTCTTCTTCATGCGCCCGCCTCCCCTGTCAGAATGGCGTCCACCTCGTCAAGCGAGCGGATCTCGTAGCGCACGGGCAGCCCCTTCGCGTTCCCCGCGCCCCGGGGGTTGAACCAGCAGGCGTCCACGCCCGCGTTCGCCGCCGCGGCGATGTCGCTGGAGAGGGAGTCGCCCAGCATGAGCGCGCGCCGCCTGTCCGTCACGCCGGCCTTCTCCATCGCCAGCTCCAGCATCCGGGGATCGGGCTTCGCCGCGCCGACCTCCTCGCTGATGACCATGCCGGAGATGAAATGGCGCACCTCGCTGCCCTCCATGCGCCCGTGCTGCACCTTCGAAATGCCGTTGGTCACGATGATGACCGGCAGCACGCGGCTCCAGCGCGCGACCGCCTCGACCGCGCCGGGCAGCGGCACGCTCTGACGCCCCAATGCGTCGGCAAACGTGTCGCCCATGTCCCGCGCGTCGATGTCCGTGCGCCCGATGGCCGCCAGAAAGAGCTCAAAGCGGCGCACGCGCAGCACGCTCTGCGTGATGCCGCCCAGCTCGAGCAGCTTCCACATCGCGCTGTTGATGTCCGCGTAGACCGGCAGCAGCCGCTCCGCCCCGTCGATTCCCGCGTGCGCGCAGGCGATGGCAAAGGCGTTCTCCTCCGCTTTGGTAAAATCAAAGATCGTGTTGTCCGCGTCGCACAGCAGCACGTCATACCGTCTGTTCATCTCGTCCTCTTTCCGGGGCTCGCCCTGTCTTTCTGCGTGTATTGTACCATATACGCTTCCATTTGAAAAGGGCGCGGCCCGGCTTCCCGGCGTCGCGCCCCTGTCAGTTTCTTCCTGTATGCCCGATGCTTACACCCTTCTGCATCCAAATATGTTCTTTGCCAATCAGCCCCGTTTCAATCGTAGGCTGCTTTGCAGCCTGCTCTGAAACTGCTTTTTATAAACCGATTTGGAACGTTGGGCTGCCGCCCAAACCCGCCTGAGGGACTTCATCCCTCAGACTCCCTTTTTCGCTTCGCGCCTATGCAAGCAGTATGGAATAATACCAGTATCAGACGTTGAAGCGGAACAGCGTCACGTCGCCGTCCTGCATGACGTAGTCCTTGCCCTCGCTGCGCACGAGGCCCTTCTCCTTGCAGGCGGCCATGGAGCCGTTCTTCTCCAGCTCCTCAAAGGAGACAATCTCCGCGCGGATGAAGCCGCGCTCAAAGTCGCTGTGAATCTTGCCGGCGGCCTGCGGGGCCTTCGTGCCCTTGCGGATGGTCCACGCGCGGCACTCGTCCGCGCCCGCCGTCAGGAAGGAGATCAGCCCCAGCAGATCGTAGCATTCGGCAATCAGCCTGTCCAGGCCGCTTTTTCCGATGCCCAGCTCCTCCAGGAACATCGCCTTCTCCTCGTCCTCCATCTGCGCGATGTCCTCCTCGATCTTCGCGGAGATGACGAGCACCTTGGCGTTTTCCTCGGCGGCGATGGCCTTGACGTCCGTCACGCCGGGAATCGTGTCCTCCTCCCTGCCCAGGTCGTCCTCCTTGATGTTGCAGGCGTAAATCACGGGCTTGGTTGTCAGCAGGAACCATTCCCGCGCGATCTCCCGCTCCTTGTCCGTCATCGGGCAGGTGCGCGCGGGCTGCAGGTTGTCAAGGTGGGCAAGCAGCTTCTCGCCCAGCTCCGCCTCGTCCGCGAATTTCTTCTCGCCGCTCTTGAGCATTTTTGCGGCCCGCTCGGCGCGCTTGGCGACGGTCTCGCGGTCGGCGGCAATCAGCTCGAGGTTGATCGTCTCGATGTCGTGCTGCGGGTTCAGGCTGTCCGCGTGGCGGATGATGTCCGCGTCCTCAAAGCAGCGCACGACGTGCACAATCGCCTCGCATTCGCGAATGTGGGAGAGGAACTTGTTGCCCAGCCCCTCGCCGTGGCTCGCGCCCTTGACCAGGCCCGCGATGTCGACGAACTCGATGACGGCGGGCGTCTTCTTCTTCGGGCTGTACATCGCCGCAAGCTTGTCCAGCCGCTCGTCCGGCACGGCGACGACGCCCGTGTTGGGCTCAATCGTGCAGAAAGGATAGTTGGCCGCTTCCGCGCCCGCCTTGGTGATCGCGTTGAACAGGGTGGATTTGCCCACGTTGGGCAGACCGACGACGCCGAGTTTCATCTTGTTGCACAGCTCCTCTTGTTTCTCAATCATCTGCTTTCCGCTGCGCGCCGCCGTACGGCACGCAAGCGAAGCAGTTCAATTCCGATCTTTGATTATAGCACATATCCTCGTTTTTCTCAATATCGGCATCTGCATTTGCGCACGTATCTCGCCTGCCGCTATGCAGCACGTCCGTTCGACAGAACTTCCATTTTTCGTTTCTCTCCTTCTTTTTGTTTGTAAAATTTATCTAAATGATTGACTTTCTTTCGTGACCTCATTGACAAACGCCTGTCACTCTTTTATAATATTTCCTACAGGTTTGGGAGAGCTTCTGCTTTCCCTGCCATCGTACGACTTCTTTTGAAAGGGGATTTGTTTTGATGAAGAAAATCCTGACCCTGGCGCTGGCCCTGTGCCTGTGCCTGACCCTGGCCGTCTCCGCCTGCGCGGAGGGCTCTGTCTACTACCTCAACTTCAAGCCCGAGCAGGATGCCCAGTGGCAGGAGCTCGCCGCGCTCTATACCGAGCAGACCGGCGTGCCCGTCACCGTTGTGACCGCCGCCTCCGGCCAGTATGAGACCACGCTCATGTCCGAGATCGAGAAGAGCGATCCGCCGACGCTGTTCCAGGTCAACGGCCCGGTCGGCCTGGCGAACTGGAGCGACTACTGCTATGATCTCGCCGATACCGAGATCTACAAGCATCTGACCTCCGACGCCTTCGCCCTCAAGGATGGCGACGCGGTGCAGGGCATTGCCTACGTCATCGAGACCTACGGCATCATCGCCAACACCAAGCTGCTGGAGAAGGCCGGCTACAAGGCTGAGGACATCAACACCTTCGCCAAGCTGAAGGAAGTCGCGGATGACATCCAGGCCCGCAAGGACGAGCTGGGCGTCGATGGCGCCTTCACCTCCGCCGGCATGGACGGCTCCTCCGACTGGCGCTTCAAGACCCACCTGGCCAACATGCCCATCTACTATGAGTACAAGGCCGACGGCATCAGC
>SFHU01000062.1 GCA_004555535.1 Clostridiales bacterium | reverse complement strand
CACTTCGGTGACCGTCTTCTCTTCGGTGACCGCCTTCTCTTCGGTGACCGCCTTCTCTTCGGTGACCGCCTTCTCTTCGGTGACCGCCTTCTCTTCGGTGACCGCCTTCTCTTCGGTGTCCGGCTTCTCTTCGATGACTGTCTCCTCGATGAGAATCGTCTCCTCCGCCGCAATCACGTCGATCTCCGGCACGGCGCCGTCTTCCTCCCGGAGCTCGGGCGTCAGGACAACCTCCGGCGCCTCCTGCCGCAGCGCCGCCTTTTCTTCATCCGGCTCGGCGCGCCGCGCCTCCTGGATCCGGTTTTCCGGACGGGGACGCCCCTCCGGTCTGCGCTGGGCCTGTCCCGGCTGCTCGGGCCTGTCGTCCTGTCCGCCGCGGCGGAACGGCTTGTCCCCCCGCTTCGGTTTGCGCTCCTCGCCCTCGGGACGCTGGCGCTCCCTGCGCGCGCTGCCCTCTCCGCGCTCCTGTTTTCTGTCCGGGCGCTCGCCCTTCTCCGGCTTCTCTCCGCGCTCCGCGCGCCGGCCCTTCTCCGGCTTTTCGCCGCCTTCAGCCTTTTCCGGGCGCGGCGCAGCGCTCTGCGCATCCTGCGGCGGACGCTGGCAGTCGTCGATCGCGTATTCGCGCAGCTCAAAGGAATCACCGACCGCGATGCGCACGCGCACACGCTCCTCGAGCACGTTGATGGCATTGATCGTGCCTACGCCGTCGGGCGTGATGATCTCCCGGCCGACGCGCGGCATGCGCTTGCGCGTCGCCTCATACTGATCCTGCTCATACTTGAGGCAGCACATCAGCCTGTCGCACAGGCCGGAGATCTTGGTCGGGTTGAGCGAGAGATTCTGCTCCTTCGCCATCTTAATGGATACGGGCGTAAAGTCGCCCAGGAAAGCGCGGCAGCAGATCGGTCGCCCGCAGGGGCCGATGCCGCCGAGCATCTTCGCCTCGTCGCGCACGCCGATCTGGCGCAGCTCGATGCGTGTCTTGAAGATGCTCGCCAGGTTCTTGACCAGCATCCTGAAGTCCACGCGCCCGTTGGCCGTGAAGTAAAAGATGATCTTGGAGTGGTCAAACGCGTACTCAACATCCACCAGCTTCATTTCGAGCTTGTGCTCCGCGATGCGGTCCAGCGCGATGTCGAAGGCGTCCTTTTCATATTGCTCGTTGCGCCGCTGGATCAAAAGATCCTGCTCGGTCGCAATGCGGATGATCGGCTTGAGCGGGGAAACGACGTTCTCCTCCGGCACCTCCATCACGCCGGACATGCACTCGCCCAGCTCCACGCCGCGGGCGGTTTCCGTCACGACGCTCATGCCCGTGTGCAGCTCAAGCCCGTTCGGGTCAAAATCATATAGCTTGCTGGCGCGCTTGAAGCGCACCCTGACTACCATCGCCACTTTGCATATTCCTCCGAAACCTTTAACAAAACCGTCTCCAGCGCCGAGGCAAACGCGACATTGCTGCCCAGCATCTTCCGCGCCTGTGTCACCTGCCCGGACAGCGCAAGACCGCCCTCCATCGGCACCGCGCGCGCATAGGCCTCCGCCTCCGGCGCATAGCCCGCGCCCTCCAGCGGGGCTGCACCGGACTGCGCGATCAGAATATCCCGCACGGCGCACTCGAGCACATCCATCACCAGCGTCTGCCGGTCTCTGTCCTCTTTATAGCGGTTGACCACAGCGGGCACATCGGCCATGCTGTGCACAGAAAACACATCCGCCGTCAGCGTCCGGCGCAGCGCCAGCTGCTCCTCGTCGATGGCCAGCGCCTGCCCGACGCAGCCCTCCGCCATGCGCGCGCGCCGCGAGGCGTCCTGCGCGCTCAAGCCGAGCGCGCGCAGACGCGCCTCGGCCTGCTCCTGCGAGAGCGGATGAAAGCGGATGACGCGGCAGCGCGACACGATGGTCGGCAGCAGCGCGCCCGGCTGATCGGTCATCAGAAAGAAGACCGTCCCTGCAGGCGGCTCCTCCAGCGTCTTGAGCAGGCAGTTCTGGGCGGCCTCCGTCATCTGCTCCGCATCGGGAAAGAGCATGACCTTCACCCCGTCCTCAAAGGACCGGGTGCCGACCTCCTCGATAGCCGCGCGCAGCACATCCACGCCGATCTTCTTTTTTTCCCTCTCCGGGACGACGGTATGCACGTCGGGATGCGTGCCCGCGAGCACACGCCTGCACGGGCCGCAGACGCCGCAGGGCTTTTTCTCCCCGCGGCACAGCGCCGTCATCGCGCACAGACGCGCGACGCTCCGCTTGCCCGTCCCTGCCGGTCCGGCAAACAGATAGGCATGGACGAAGGCGCCCCGCTCAAAGTCGCTGCGCAGCTGCGCGATATGCGCGCTCTGTCCCTCGAAATCCTCAAACGCCGGCATGCCTTACACCTTCAGGAACTGGCTGACCTCCAGCACGAAGACCGTCGCGCCGCCCACCGTCACGCGGATGGGATACGGCACATAGACGCCGCCCGCGCCGCCGCTCATCGGGGTCGTCGAGGCGGTGATCTGCTCCCGGCTCTTGCAGATCTTTTCGATGATCCCCAGCGCCTCGTCGAGCTTGTCGTCCTCCACGCCGCTGATGAGCGTCGTGTTGCCCGCGCGCAGGAAGCCGCCGGTGGTCGCCAGCTTCGTCACGCCAAAGCCCTTATCCATCAGTGCGGAAACCAGACGGCCCGCGTCCTCGTCCTGCACAATTGCCACAATCAGCTTCATCGATCTATTTCCTCCATTCAATCCGGCCGCCGTCCGCCCTGCGGAAAGCGCGCCGTGGAAGTACCGCTGTGCCCTACCGGCACAGTTAGGTCTGCTTCTATTATACAGGATTGCGCGCCAAAAAGCTAGTGTTTCATCCCTCTCAGCCAATCAGGATGGAGACCGCCTCGGCCAGCGTCTCCACGCCGTAAACGCGCATGCCCTCCACCCTGCCGATGCTCCTGGCGTTCTCCCGGGGCATGACGCAGGTCGTAAAGCCCAGCCGCTTGCACTCCGCCAGCCGCCGCTCCGCCTGCGAGATACCGCGGATTTCCCCCGCCAGGCCGACTTCGCCCATCACGGCCCAGTCGCCCGGGATGCAGACCTCGCGCACGCTCGAGGCGACGGCCGCGCACAGCGCCAGATCCGCCGCGGGCTCGCTCAGCTCCAGGCCGCCCGCCACGTTGATGTAGACGTCCTGCCCCAGCAGCGCGATGCCCGCGCGCTTTTCCAGCACGGCCAGCAGCAGCGCCAGGCGCCCCGCGTCAAAGCCGTTGGTGGTGCGCCGGGGCGTGCCGTAGGCCGTCTGCAGCGCCAGCGCCTGCACATCGACCAGCATGGGCCTTGAGCCCTCGATCGCGGGATGGACGCAGGAGCCCGGCACGTTGCGCGCCCGCTCCGAGAGCAGCGCCTCCGAGGGGTTGAGCACGGGCGTCATGCCCGTCTCGCGCATCTCAAAGAGGCCCAGCTCGTTCACGGAGCCGAAACGGTTCTTGACCGCGCGCAGAATGCGGTACTGATGCTGATGGTCGCCCTCGAAGTAGAGCACGACGTCGACCATGTGCTCCAATACCCGGGGGCCGGCAATCGCGCCCTCCTTGGTCACATGCCCCACCAGGAAGACGGCGCAGCCCGTCGTCTTCGCCATGCGCATGAGCAGGCTGGCGCATTCGCGCACCTGCGACACGCTGCCCGGCGCGCTGGCCATATCCGGCCTGTACATCGTTTGAATCGAGTCGATGACCATGTAGTCCGGCTGGATCTCCTCCCAGCGCTTTTCCGCCGCGTCCATCGCGTTCTCGCTGAGGATGAACAGGTTTTCGCTCGTCACGCCCAGACGCCTGGCGCGCATCTTGATCTGCCGCGCCGATTCTTCGCCGGAGACGTACAGCACGCGCGCGCCGCTTTTGGCCAGATGCTCGGAGGCCTGCAGCAGCAGCGTCGATTTGCCGATGCCCGGATCGCCGCCCACCAGCATGAGCGAGCCCTCCACCACGCCGCCGCCGAGCACGCGGTCCAGCTCCCCGATGCCCGTCGTCGCGCGCACGGCGCTCTCCTCCGGGATCTGCGAGAGCTTGAGCGCCTGCGCGCCCGTTCCGGGCCGCTGCTTGATGGCCTTGACCGGCGCGGCCTGCGAAGGCTGGGGCGCCTGCTCCTCCAGCGTGTTCCACGCCCCGCAGCCCGGGCATTTGCCCATCCACTTTGCCGTCTCATAGCCGCACGCGCTGCACTGATATACGGTCTTTTCCTTTGCCATGCTTTCCTCCCGGAGCCATTCGCTCCCATTGACCCGCGTCTTTCCCTGATCTATCCAATTCTGCCATTTCTTTCGCGGAAGTCCCTTGATGTATCCGCCCCAATGGGCTATACTTTTTCTTGTCCCCTCCGGCCCCGGCCGGCTTTGATCCCACGCAGGAATGAGGAATTGCCCGATGAACAGACGCCCCTCCAAAAGCCGCAGCGGCTATGATGCCTTCTCCCCCGAGCACACGTCGCATTTCACGGCCTCCGCTCCGGATCATCGCTTCTTTGAGCCGCGCCGCAGAAGCCGTCCGGGGCGGTGCATCCTCCTGCTGATCGTCCTCTCGCTGGTGCTGATCCTCGTGCCGAACTTCGTGGTCAACCGGTTCGTCCACGTTTCGCGCGTCAGCGTGCCCATCCGGGGGCTGACCGAGGCTTTTGAGGGATATACCATCCTGCATGTTTCCGATCTGAAGGGCGCGCTCTTCGGCAGCGACCAGCGGCTCGTGCGCTTTGCGCTGCGCGACGCCTCGTTTGACGCCGTCGTGATGACAGGCGACATGGTCTCCTCCCGGGGCAACGCGCAGCCGCTGTATGCGCTCATCGAGGTGCTGCGCGAGCTCAATCCGGACGCGCCCATCTACTTCATCGCCGGGGATGACGATCCCGAGCCCGTCTCGATGGATTATGCGCCCGGCGGCAGCCCCTTTGCCCCCTGGGTGCTGGGTGCGCGCCAGCGCGGCGCGCAGCTGCTCAGCGCGCCGGTGGGCATCGAGCGGGAGGGACAGACCCTCTGGCTGACCACCAGCAGCCAGCTCAGCCTGGACATCGATGCCATGCAGGGCCAGTTCGAGCTGCGCTACCTGAACGCGCAGGCCGGCGGCGACGAAAACGAGATTGAGCTCGCCGCCTACAATCTGGGCTGGCTGGAGCAGACGCGCATCGCGCGCGCCGCCATGCGTGACACCGACGCCATCATCGCCGTCACGCATGTGCCGCCCTCCGACGAGGAAATCCTCCGCAGCAGCGGCACGCCGTATGAAAGGGTCGGCCTCGTGCTCTGCGGCCATGATCTGGGCGGGCTGATCCGCCTGCCGGTGGCCGGCCCCGTGTTCGTTCCCTCCCAGAGTCTGCCGCGCTATGGCCTCTTTCCCGGCGCCAACACGGTCTCCGGCCTCAGGCGCGCAGAGCGCACCTGGGTCTACACCAGCCCGGGCCTGGGCAGCGGGGATGCGCACTATCCGTCCCTCTTCTTCCGCCTCTTCAACCCGCCGATGGTCACGCTGCTCTCGCTGACGCCGTCCTCCCTGTAATTCTCTTCTCTGCCGGGGAAAACCCTTCTGCCGACAGGCCGCGCCTCCCTCCTCGCCGGAGAGAGGCGCTTTTTCCGGTCTTTCCAGCGCTCCGCCGCCGTCAGGCCTTTTTTCTCCCGCTGAGCACAGCCAGCACGATGCCGCAGCAGATGATCAGGCCGCCGGCGACAAAGCTCGGCGTGATTTGCTCGCCCAGGATCAGCACGCCGAGCACCGAGGAGACGAGCGGCTGCAGCGGATAAAACATCGAGCAGAAGCTCGCGTCCATCAGCGAAAGGCTCGTGTTCCAGAGCGTGTGCGCCGCGGCGGTGCCCATCAGCCCCATGTAGAGCACGGCCAGCAGGCTCTGCGCCGTGAGCGTGCAACTCGCCGTGCGCAGTTCCATCAGGGCCCACGCGCCCGTGAAGGGCAGCGCCGCGAGCATCGCCAGCATGGCGATCTGCATCGGGTCGTAGCGCCCGCCGACGCGGCGGATGATGATCGAGGCGCTCGACCAGAGGAAGACGCTGGCGAGCATCAGCGCTGCGCCCAACGGATCGACCGTGCCCCCGACGCCGACGATCATCACGACGCCGGCCATCGACACCGCCACGCAGCCCACCTTGGCCGCCGTGAGCCTTTCGCCCAGGAAGATCGCCGCGAGGATCGGGATGAAGATCGGGTTCATCGCTCCCAGCAGCGAGGAAACTGAGCCCGTCAGCCGGTTGATGCCCAGCATCTGCAGGCAGAAGCTGGCAAAATACCCGACAAAGCCGATCAGGAAGATCGTCCGCCTGTCGCCTGCGGCCACCGGCTTCATCGCGCGGCGCAGGCGCAGAATCACAAACAGCGCGGGGATCGAGACCAGATACCGCATGGCCAGCAGCGTGACCGGCGGAATGCTCCGAAGCGCGATTTTCGATACGATATACAAGCTGCCCCAGAGCAGAAAGGTTCCGAAAAGGGGAATCAGATTCCGTTTGTTCATCATCAGCCGTCCTCTCCTGTGATCCGGCCCAGCCAAAGCCGGCGGGGCATCCTTCGTCCCTGTCCATTATAGGGGGAAAACCGCCCGTTGTACAGAGCGAAATGCAGCATTCTTGATCAAGCGATTCATAAAGTGAAAAAAAATCACTCAGCGCTTGAAATAAACTGAAAACAAATCCCTTGTATCCATAAGGAAAATGATGTATAATAACCCCCATCAGCGCCGGGCCCCTTGCTTCGGCGCTGACATACCATTTTCGGGGCTGCTTTCAGCCCGGATTACAGGAGGAATTTGCCATGAAGAAGATTCTCGTGGCCGCTCTGGCGCTCGTCCTCGTGATGACCGCGTCCTTCGCGGCGGCCGACGCCATCAAGATCGGCGTCATCGGCCCGCTGACCGGTCCCTACGCGCAGTACGGCCTGGCCGTTGAGTACGGCGCTAAGATTGCTGCCGAGGAGATTTCCGCCAAGGGCGACATTCAGCTCGAGATCCTCGCCGAGGATGACCAGGGCGACGGCGAGCTGGGCGTCAACGCCTACAACAAGCTGCTTGACGACGGCGTGACCATCATGCTCTCCACCGTCACCTCCGGCTCCTGCATCGCCGTTTCCGACGTTGCCTATGAGGAGCGCGTGTTCATGCTCACGCCCTCCGGCTCCGCCGACATCATCACCCAGGGCAAGGACAACATGTTCCGCGTCTGCTTCAAGGATTCCGCTCAGGGCCTGGCCTCCGCGCAGTACATCGTCAACAAGGGTCTGGCGACCAAGGTCGGCGTGATCTACAACAACGCGCAGGACTACTCCATGGGCATCTACCAGTCCTTCAAGACCAAGGCTGCGGAGCTGGGCCTTGAGGTCGTCGCCGAGGCCGCGTTCTCCGACGACACCAACGCCGACTTCTCCGTCCAGATCTCCAAGATGAAGGATGCGGGCGCCGAGCTCGTGTTCCTGCCGATCTACTACACCCCGGCTTCCATGATCCTGCAGCAGGCCAACGCTGTGGATTACGCGCCGATCTTCTTCGGCGTCGACGGCATGGACGGCATCCTGGGCCTGGAGGGCTTTGACAAGAGCCTGGCCGAGGGCGTCATGCTGCTGACCCCGTTCTCTGCGGATGCCGAGGATGAGCTGACGAAGAACTTCGTCGCGACCTACACCGCCGCTCACGGCGACATCCCGAACCAGTTCGCCGCGGACGCGTATGACGGCGTCTACGCCCTGGCTGCGGCCATCGAGGCTGCGGGCATCACCGCCGACACCTCCGCTGAGGATGCCTGCGAGATGCTGATCTCCGTCTTCCCGACCATCGAGATCACCGGCCTGACCGGCACCATGCGCTGGGATGCCTCCGGCGAGGTCGACAAGACCCCGACCGCCGTGGTCATCACCGATGGCGTCTACGTCGGCGCGAAGTAATCGCTGAAGCCTTCAAGCTCCCCGGCTTGGCTTGTGCTGGGCCGGGGAGCGTTTGATTTTCAGACGGCAAGCCTTGCAGAGTAATCAACCTCACCGGAATGCTGCGTTCCGGTGGCGTTGATTACTTTCGCGTTTACATCCTCCTGAAACCGCGCGCTTCTACAGAAGGGAGAGTTAGGCGGAACATGATTCAGTTCCTTTCATATCTGGTCAACGGCATCAGCCTGGGCAGCGTGTACGCCATCATCGCGCTTGGCTATTCGATGGTGTACGGCATCGCGAAGATGCTCAACTTCGCTCACGGCGATGTCATCATGGTCGGCGCGTTCATGTCCTTCAGCGCGACCCAGTACTGGGGCATGTCGCCGATGGCCTCGGTGCTCATCTCGGTCGTCGTTTGCACGCTGCTGGGCATCACCATCGAGCGCCTGGCCTACAAGCCCCTGCGCCAGGCGACCTCGCTGGCCGTGCTCATCACCGCCATCGGCATGAGCTATCTGCTGCAGAACCTCGCTCTGCTCATCTGGGGCGCCAACCCCAAGAGCTTTTCCAGCGTGATCAGCATCGGCACGTTCTCGCTCTTTAACGGTCAGCTGCGCATCACCGGCGAGACGATCGTCACCGTCCTGGCCAACCTCGTCATCATGATCGCTCTGACCCTCTTCACCGGCAAGACCAAGATGGGCAAGGCCATGCGCGCCGTCTCCGAGGACAGGGGCGCGGCCGAGCTGATGGGCATCAACGTCAACGCGACCATCTCCATGACCTTCGCCATCGGCTCCGGCCTGGCGGCCATCGCGGGCGTCCTGCTCTGCTCCGCCTATCCCGTGCTGATGCCGACGACCGGCGCCATGCCCGGCATCAAGGCGTTCACCGCCGCCGTCTTCGGCGGCATCGGCTCCATTCCGGGCGCGCTCATCGGCGGCATCCTGCTGGGCGTCATCGAGATTCTCGGCAAGGCCTACGTCTCCACGGAGCTGGGCGACGCGCTCGTCTTCGCCGTGCTGATTATCGTCCTTCTTGTCAAGCCCACGGGTCTGCTCGGCAAGAAAGTCCATGAGAAGGTGTGAGGTGAGCGGCATGAAAAAACTGAGCAAGAAACTGACCGGCAACGCGCTCACCTATCTCATGGTGATCGTCGCGTTCCTGCTGTGTGAGCTGGCGCTCTCCGGCACCATCGAGGGCTTCAAGATGAGCCGCTCGCTCAAGGGCCAGCTCGTCCCCATCTGCGTCTACATCGTCATGGCCGTCTCCCTGAACCTGACCGTCGGCATCTCCGGCGAGCTCTCCCTGGGCCATGCGGGCTTCATGAGCGTCGGCGCGTTCTCCGGCATCATCGCCAGCCAGTGGATCGCCAGCGCCTTCCCCGGCGCGGAGCTTGACCTCGTCCGCCTGCTGGCCGCGCTCATCACCGGCGGCATCGTCGCCGGCATCGCGGGCGTGCTCATCGGCATCCCGGTGCTGCGGCTTCGCGGCGACTACCTCGCCATCGTCACGCTGGCCTTCGGCGAGATCATCCGCAACCTCATCAACTGCGTCTATTTCTCGCTGGACGGCGCCAGGCTGCACTTCGGCTTCCTCAACCCCTCCCTCCCGGGCACGGTGTTCATCAACGGCCCGATGGGCGCGACCGGCGTCAACAAGCTCGCCTCGTTTGAAGCCGGCTTCCTGCTGGTGATCTTCACGCTCGTCGTCGTCCTCAACCTGATCGGCAGCCGTTCCGGCCGCGCGATCATGGCCATCCGCGACAACCGCATCGCCGCGGAATCCGTCGGCATCCACGTCACGAAATACCGCATGATGGCGTTCGTCACCTCCGCCGCGCTGGCGGGCATGGCCGGCGCGCTCTACGGCCTCAACTATTCGACCGTGCAGGCGGTCAAGTTCAAGTTCGACACGTCGATCCTCGTGCTCGTCTTCGTCGTGCTGGGCGGCATCGGCAACATCCGCGGCTCCATCATCGCGGCGACGCTGCTGACCGTTCTGCCCGAGATGCTGCGCCAGTTCGGCGATTACCGCATGCTGATCTACGCGATCGTGCTGATCCTCGTCATGCTCGCCACCAACAACCCGACGCTGCGCAGCGCCATCGACAGCCTCGCCGCGCGCATCAGAAAGCGCGGAAGCTCCGCGCCCAAAACCACGAAGGAAGGTGACAAGGCATGACACAGACGAAAAAGCCGAGAACGCCCACCAGAATGGTGCCCGCCCCGAGCCACGGCATCATTCCCGAGCGCGACCTCAATTCCCAGCCCGTGCTGGAAGCCCGCAACCTGGGCATTGAATTCGGCGGCCTGCATGCCGTCGAGGATTTCAACCTGATCATTGGCCGCACGGAAATCGCCGGCCTGATCGGTCCCAACGGCGCGGGCAAGACGACGGTCTTCAACCTGCTGACCAAGGTATATCAGCCGACGATGGGTACCATCCTGCTCAACGGCCGCGACACCGCCGGCATGAACACGATGCAGGCCAACAAGCTCGGCATCGCGCGCACCTTCCAGAACATCCGCCTCTTCGGCAACATGTCCGTCGAGGACAACGTCCGCATCGGCCTGCACAACCAGGTGCGCTACGGCATGTTCTCCGGCATCTTCCGCCTGCCCGCCTATTACCGTGGCGAGCGCCAGATGCACGAGCGCGCGCTGGAGCTGCTCTCCATCTTCGATATGCAGGATCTGGCCAATCATCAGGCCGGCTCCCTCCCCTACGGCGCGCAGCGCCGCCTGGAGATCGTGCGCGCGCTGGCGACCAATCCGTCCCTGCTGCTGCTCGACGAGCCCGCCGCCGGCATGAACCCCCATGAGACCGAGGAGCTGATGGAGAACATCGCGAAGATCCGCGACAAGTTCCACATCGCCATCCTGCTCATCGAGCACGACATGAACCTCGTCATGGGCATCTGCGAGGGCATCTGCGTGCTCAACTATGGCCGCATCATCGCCAAGGGCACGGCCGAGGAGATTCAGAACAACCCCGTCGTCATCGAGGCCTATCTGGGCAAGAAGAAGGAGGCGTAAGCGATGAGCATGCTGAAAGTCGAGGATCTGCACGTCTACTACGGCAGCATCCACGCCATCAAGGGCGTCTCCTTCGAGGTCAACGAGCGCGAGATCGTCACGCTCATCGGCGCCAATGGCGCGGGCAAGTCGACGACGCTCAACACGGTCGCCGGCCTGCTCAAGGCCCGCAGCGGCTCCATCACCTTCGAGGGCAAGCCCCTGACCGGCACGCCGGCCAGCAAGATCGTCTCGCTGGGCATGGCGCTGTGCCCGGAGGGCCGCCGCGTCTTCCAGCAGATGACCGTGCGCGAGAACCTGGAGATGGGCGGCTACACCCGTCCGGCCTCCGAAATCGCGCCTGCGCTCGACGATGTCTTTGAGCGCTTCCCGCGCCTGAAGGAGCGCCAGCGCCAGATCGCCGGCACGTTGTCCGGCGGCGAGCAGCAGATGCTCGCGATGGGCCGCGCGCTGATGAGCAAGCCGAAGCTGCTGATGCTCGACGAGCCGTCCATGGGCCTCGCGCCGATCCTCGTCGAGCAGATCTTCGACATCATCGGCGAGCTGAACCGCGCCGGCACGACGATTCTGCTCGTCGAGCAGAACGCGCAGATGGCCCTGTCCATCGCCACGCGCGCCTATGTGCTGGAAACCGGCCACATCGTCAAGGAGGGCGACGCCGACGCGCTCATGCACGACGACGCTGTGCGCAAGGCCTATCTGGGATGATTCAAACCGCAAAAGGCAGGAGAGACCGCTCTCCTGCCTTCTTTTATACGCTCTATACTGTTTTCAAATCAGATCGAGCATTCAGGAAATTCCCCCGTCAGGTAACGCTTCGCTCCCTGACTGCTTTGCCAGAAGGGCTTCTGCATAAGGAATACGTTGGGCTGCCGCCCAACCCCCTCTTCGCTTCGCGCGAATACTTCTTTGCTGCAAAACAGCATCAGGTCTCCGTCCCCTTCGCTTCATCCGGCAGGATCTCCATCGGATCCCTCCGCTCACCGTTGCAGGTCAGCTCAAGGTGCAGATGTGCGCCCAGCTCCGCCTCGCAGGGAATCCGCTCAAGCAGCGTGCCGATCGTCTGTCCCCGGGTGACGTTCTGACCCGCTGAGACGTCGCAGGCCGCAAGTCCCGCATAGACCGCCTGCTGTCCGTCCGTCTGCGCGACGGCGACGCGCCAGCCCCACAGCTCGTCGCGCACGGTTCCGGACACCGTTCCGTCCATCACGCAGTGTACCTCCTCCCCCGCCTCTCCGGCCAGGTCGACCGCCGCATGCAGCTGCACGCAGGAGAGCGCCTCCCAGAGCACGGGCGTCTCGCTGTCAAACCCGCGGATCACGCCGCCGGACACAGGCCGCACGGTCGTTCCCCCCGGCTTGAGCATGCTGTACAGCGACAGCGGCGCCAGCGTTGCCAGGGGCATGAGGGTCGTCTCCGGCTCGGGCGTGGCCGTCTCCGCGATTTCCGGCGCATGGGCCGCCGCCTGAACATCCGCCGCCTGCCGCTCGAGTCCCCGCGTATACAGTGCGCTCGCCGCGATGATGGTCAGCACCGCGCCCAGCGTCACCCAGTAGGCGTGATCCAGCATCCACTCCCTGAAACGATGAAACAAGCCGCCCTTCATGTGCATCCCTGCCTTTCTCCGGCAGGATGCCCAGGATGGGCGGCTTCTATTCATACTCATGGTGTCACGCTCATCGTCGTTCCATCGGAGCGCAGCGTCATGACGCCGTTCTCCTTTGCGGCAACCACCTGCGCGCCCGCGCGCTGCAGACGGATGGTGACGCTGTTGGCGGGCTCCCTGCCCGTCAGCAGCGCGATGGCCGGATTGACGGCGCTCACCAGCTCCAGGCAGGTCGCCGCATCGCTGCCTCCGCGCGCGCAGATCAGCGCGTCGGCGTCGAGGCGCACGCCCGAGGTGATCAGCTCGCGCTCACCGGCCGAGGTGATCGTCCCCAGGATCAGCACGCTCGTCTGCCCATAGTCGATGCGCAGCGACAGCCCGTCGTCGCGCTCGTCGGTGTGGTTGGTCTTTGCCGGGCCGATCACTGTCACCGTCGCGCGCCCGAGCGAGAAGGTCAGCCCCGCGTCCGGCGCGATGATCTGCGTTCTGCCCGTCTTCTGCGCGGCCTCGAGCATCGCGTTGTAGTCCGTGTTCTTGGTCTGCGAGTCCTGAAGGAGCAGGTATTCAGGCTTGCCCAGCGTCACAGCTGTCGCCATGCCGCCGATCTGCCCCGCCTCGTTGCCGCAGGCCACGGCGACGTTCAGCCGGTTCACGCCGCACAGCAGCAGCTGCCCCGCCGTCATCAGGCCGTTTGTCCCCGCGCCAACGAGCATCGTGTAGCCGTCGCAGCAGACGAGCACCGCCTCGCCCTCCCCGGCGCGGAGGGTCTTGACCGTCAGGCCGCTCGTATCGACGCCGTAGGCCCAGGAGATCGACGGCTGGCTTCCCACAGCGTTCTTCGCTTTTTCAAGCCATCCCTGCGCCGTGGAGAGCGCCCCGTCGTCAATGCCGATGTTCTCCAGCGTCAGCGACGGCTTGCGGGTTTCCGGATCGTTCTTGACAAAGCCCAGCACGCATGCGCCGACGAACACCAGCGCCGCCACGCCCAGCAGCAACAGAATCCGCGTCAGGCAGCCCGTCAGGCAGCCACGGCGGCGCTTTCGGACATGGGATCTCGCTCCTTTCTCCCTGCCCATGGCTTACAGCGCCTCCAGAATGGCCGCCAGCGCCTCTGCTTCCTCCCTCTTGGTCGCCCAGCTCGTGACAAAGCGGATCACACAGCGGCCATCCGGCAGGTCGCCCCAGCGCTCAAAGGCGACGCGCTCCTCCAGAACCGCCCGCTGCGCCGTCGTGACGATCGGGAAGATCTGGTTGGTCGCCGTCTCCTGATAGCTGGGCATGCCCGCGCGCCGCATGGCCCCGCGCACGATGTCGGCCATTTCGTTTGCGTGGCGCGCCCAGGCGAAGTAGTCGTCGTGCTCAAGCGCCGTCAGGAACATCAGCCCGCACAGGCGTCCCTTGGCCATCATGCCGCCGCGGTTCTTGATCATGAAGCGGAAGTCCTTCTGCAGCGCGGGATTGACGATCACCATCGCCTCGCCAAAGAGCAGGCCGTTCTTCGTGCCGCCGATGTAGAAGCAGTCGGCCAGCGCCGCCAGGTCGCGCAGCGTCACGTCGCAGTCCTCGCTCGTCAGCGCGCTGCCCAGCCGCGCGCCGTCGACAAACAGAATCAGGCCCTGCTCGTCGCAGACCGACCGCAGCGCGCGCAGCTCGGCCAGCGAATACACCGTGCCGATCTCCGTCGGCTGGGAGATGTACAGCAACCGAGGGTGCACCATGTGCTCGTCGGTGTGCCGCCGGCAGACCGCGCGCACGCCTTCGGCGCTGACCTTGCCCTCGCTGCCCTCCGCGACGAGCACCTTGTGCCCGCTGCCCTCGACGGCGCCTGTCTCGTGGACGTTGATGTGGCCGCCCTCGGCCGCAACCGCCGCCTCATACGGGCGCAGGAACGCCGAGAGCGCGATCATGTTGGCCGACGTGCCGCCGGTCATCATGTGCACAGCCGCGCCCGGCTGCCCCGTCTTCTCGCGGATGAGCGCCTGCGCGCGCAGGCTGTACGGATCCAGCCCATATCCGCAGGTGTGCTCCAGGTTTGTCTCCATCAGGCGCTGCATCACCAGCGGATGCGCACCCTCGCCGTAATCGTTCATAAAGAAGAGCTTGTCCACAGCCATCCTCCTGTCATGCCCTCACCGTACCGGCGAGCAGCGTTTCGTCGATCGTGATCTGCGTCACCTGCGACAGATCGAGCGTCAGCGGGTCGATGCCCGCGAGCATCGGCGTCATGCGCGCCAGATGCGCGGCCAGCGCCGCATCGACCGGGCGGGTATAGGTGATCGTCCGGCTCGCGAGGACGTCCATGTGCTGCCGGGCATAGTCCTCCACCGGCGCGCCGTCGTAGCGCTCGCGGCGCAGCCTCGCGCCCGCAGCCTCGCGAAGCTCTCTCAGATATCCCTCCCGCGGCGCGAGCTTCACCAGCAGGCCGCCGGGCCTGAGCACGCGGCCAAATTCGGCGTAGTTCGCCGGGGTGAACACGTCGAGCAGCACGTCGGCGCAGCCATCCCGCAGCGGGATGTTGGCCAGGTCGCCGACAAAGAATGCGGCATCCTTCCCACCCCGCGCGGCCAGGCGGACGGCCTCCTTCGAGAGGTCAAATCCGATGCGCGTCATCGCGCGGCCGGCGAGCACCCTGCGCGTGTAGAATCCCTCGCCGCAGCCGGCATCCACCAGCGTGGGCGTCCCCTCCCGCGGCAGCAGCGCGCCGAGCACCTCGTCAAGCGCCGCGATCACGGGATCATAGACGCCGCTGTCAAAGACCCTCGCGCGGCTCTCAAAGAGCGCCTTTGTATAAAACGGTTCCCGCTTGCCGGGCGCAAGATGCACATCCCCGTAGCGGGAAATATCGTAGCAATGCCCCTGCCCGCACACGAGGCTGCCTCCCCGGCGCGTAAGCGCCCCGCGGCACAGCGGGCAGCGAAGGAGCGATTCGGCTTCCTGTGTCATATGCTTTCTCCTGCTTAATCCCCAAATCAGAAATAATCCGAGAAGTACGGCTGCTCGATGGGGATGATGTCCTCGAGGATGCGCACGGCGGTCTCGCCCGCGCGCAGGCGCTCCACGCGCTTCAAATACGTCGGCCGCTTGTAGCCGTAGAACATCGCCGTCAGCGTCTGGATGTCGCAGCGCACAAGCTCGCCGCGCGTGCCGCCGCGCTCGAGGATCGTGTTGCCCTCCTGATCCCAGCGCAGCGAAAAATCACCGCAGTTGCATTCCATGATCGGGTCATCGATGATGAAATGCAGGTCGTCGTGAATCGAGATGATGTCAAACGGATACTGCCGGATGAACTCCTCAAAGTCGACGATGCGCGCCATGATGTAGGGCTCGATCTCCTCCTGAATCTCGCTGTCCTCGAGCAGGAAGGCCATCGGTTCGTTGGTGTAGTTGTTGCCCACCACCTTCTCGATCATCGAGAAGTGCGCGGAGATGTAGTTCCACAGGCCGTGGCGCGCCTCCTGGTTGATCGTCACCAGCTCCTTGATGCGGAACACGTCGTTGGCAATGTAGTAGACGAGATAGCCCTTGGGCTCATCCTGCGCGTCGTAATAGACGGCGACGAGCACGTCGTCG
>SFHU01000165.1 GCA_004555535.1 Clostridiales bacterium | reverse complement strand
GGAAAGCTCCCCCCTTCCGGGAGGAGTGACAGAATTGCTTTTCGCCCTCTTCGGGCCTTTTAAAGTCTACTTTTTTCGTTGGTCAATCCATTTCCGTCCATCCGTCAGAAATTCTCGCCGAGCGCCATGATCGCGTCGATCACATCCTGATACTCGCTTCCATACTTTTCGTACAGGCTGATGCCGCCCAGCGCGTCGCTCGGGGCCGTCATCGCAGCCTGGAACTCCGCATAGGCCTCCGGGGTCAGCTCGGTGATCGTGCAGCCCGCAGCGCGGACGATCTTCTCGGAGGCGGCTTCCTTCTCGGCCCACTTTTCCTTCTCGAACTCCTGCGTCTCCCTGGCGACGGCCTTGATGATCTCCACGTCGGCGGGATCCAGCTCGCTCAGGACGGCAGCAGAGGCAAGCAGTACCTCCGGCACGCGGGTATGCTCGTCGAGCACGTAGTAGGTCGCGGCCTCATAGTCGCCCATGTTCTGGTAGGTCGGCCAGTTGTTCTCCGCGCCGTCGATCGTGCCCTGTTTGATCGCGGAATAGACCTCGTTGGGGCCGATGCCGGTCACGCCGGTGCCGCCCAGCACGTTCGTCATATCCACCATCATTGCGTTGTTCTGCATGCGGATCTTGAGGCCTTTCATGTCCGCGACGCAGCTCACCTGCTTGACGGTGTAATAGGAGCGCGCGCCCGCGTCGTACCAGCACAGGCCGACAAGGCCGGAGCCGGAGGCCTCGATGTCCGCGAGCATGTTCTGGCCAATCTCTCCGTCGAGCACCGCCCACATGTGGTCGGCGTTCTTGTACAGATACGGCATCTGAATCGCGTTCATCTTGGGGACATAGCTCGACACGGGCGAGGCCGAGACGCGCGAGAACGCGATGTCACCCAGCTGCAGCGCCTCAATCGCGCCGGTCTCCTCACCGTAGAGCGTGCCGCCGGAGTAGACCTCCACCTTGATGCGGCCCTCAGTCCGCTCCTCCACCAGGCGGGCGAATTCCCGGTCCGCCAGCGTGGTCGGATAGCCCTCCGCATGCACCTCGCTGAGCTTGAGCGTCGTGGCGGCGTTTGCCGTGCCCAGCACGAGCACGAGCGCCAGCACCAGGGCCAGAGTGATTCCTTTCTTCATAGCAATACCCTCCGTTTCGTTGTTTTCAAAACCCTCCCGCGCTGCCTGACCTCGGACGCAGCGCGTCGGGATTTGCAGCATGTTATCCGTAAGACAGCTGGCCTCCTGCCGTTTTTCTTTACCGCGCTCCCGTTGCGCGCGGCAGGCGGCCTTCCTCAGCCGGCGTAGCCCATCAGCATTCTGGGCAACGCGAGCGAGATCCCCGGGATGTACGTCACCAGCAGCAGCACGGCCACCATCACGCCGTAGAGCGGAAGCATGTTCTTCGCCGTCCGCTCGATGGGCGTCCTGCCGATGGCGCAGCCGACGAACAGCGCGGAGCCGACCGGCGGCGTGCACAGACCCACGGCGAGGTTGAAGATCATGATCACGCCGAAATGCACGGGATCAACGCCCACGGACGTGATGACCGGCAGCAGGATCGGCGTCATAATCGTGATCAGCGGCGCCATGTCCATGAAGCAGCCCAGCACGAGCAGCAGCACATTGATGATCA
The DNA here is from genome assembly GCA_004555535.1 of Clostridiales bacterium. GTDB lineage: Bacteria > Bacillota > Clostridia > Christensenellales > Aristaeellaceae > Ventricola. Next base: position 1,671 of record SFHU01000165.1, on the reverse strand, counting down.
GCAGCAGAATATACTTGTTCTCCGTGATGCTCAGCAGTCCGTTCGAGATCGCCGCCGGTATGCGCAGCTCCGTCATCATGTACGCAAACGCCTTCGCAGTCGCCAGCAGCGTCATGACGATGGCCAGCGTCTTGAGGCTGTTTTTGATGACTCTGCCGATGTCGCGCAGGCGCACGGAGCGGAAGACGACCAGCGCCAGCACCATCGTGTAGACGCAGGCGATGGCTGAGGCCTCGGTCGCCGTGAAGACGCCCGCGCCCGTGCCGACCATGATGATCACCAGCGTCAGAATCGGTAGGATGCCCTCCTTGAGCACGCGCCAGCCCTGACCCTTGGGAATGCCCGTGCCCTTGGGAAAGCTATAGCGTTTGGACATCAGGAAGCACATCAGAATCATGCCGCAGCCCAGCGCGATGCCCGGCAGCAGGCCCGCCATGAAGAGCGTGCCAATCGAGACGCCGCCCGCAGCGAGCGCATAGATGACCATGTTGTGGCTGGGCGGGATGAGCACGCCCTGACAGGCGGTGGTGACGGTCAGGCCGACGGCGAAGTCCTCGTCGTAGCCCTGCTCCTTCATCATCGGGATGACGATCGTGCCCAGCGAGGAGACGTCCGCGACGGCCGAGCCGGAGATGCCGCCGAAGAACATCGAGTCGAGCACGTTGACATAGGCCAGACCGCCGCGGAAGCGTCCCACGGCGAGATTGGCGAGGCTCACGATCTTCTCCGAGATGCCGCCCGCGCTCATGAACTCGCCCATGACGATGAAAAACGGGATGGAGAGGAGCGAAAAGTTGTTCGCGCCGTCCACCATCTGGCGAACGAGCACGGAGAAGTTCGTCCCCGTGATGAGCGCGCTGGCCAGCGTGGAGAGCAGCATCGCAAACGAGACCGGAATTTTCGCCACCAGCATCAGGGCAAAGCCGCCGATGAGGACAATGCCCGCAAGCATTTCGGTCATGCGTCAGCTCCCTTCCTCTGCGCGGCCTCAAGGACCGCCTTGTCGGTATAGTCGACCTCCGCCTCCGAGTAGAGCAGATCTCCGCGCGGGAGGACGCCCGTGAGGAAGAGGATCGAATCCATCGTGATCACAAAGCCCGCAATCGGGATGGGCAGATACTGCCACGCCGTACTGATGCCCGTGATCGGCAGCACGCCCGGCAGCGCAAAGAGCTTCATCGTGCGCCGTCCGCCGGAGATCAGCATGAACAACCCGCACAGCAGCGTCGCGACGTCCACCGCGATGTCGAGCACCCGGCGGGCCCTGCCGCCCACCCTGAACCGGTTGTACACCGCGTTGACCGAAACATGCATGTGGTCGCGCACGCCGATGGCACAGGCCATGAACGCGAAGACCGTCACCAGCAGGCGCGGCACCTCCTCCGCCCACGACAGCCCCGTGTTGAAGCAATAGCGCAGGATCACCGTCAGCGTGACGATGGCGATCATCGCCAGAATCGAAAGCTGCGCGATCACCAGCATCACCCTGTGTACCATGTGGTTGATGCGAAACAATACTCCCCTGATTCCCGGTTTGCTCATCGCCCTCCCGCCTTTCTGCCTGTCCGTTCCGCCCAGAAATTTGGGCGCCGCCATGGCTATCAGCAGTTCCATCCCGTAAAACACCGCCGCCACCTTTAAAACGGCCAGGATCTCCGCCGCGCCGGGAAG
>SFHU01000164.1 GCA_004555535.1 Clostridiales bacterium | reverse complement strand
ACATCGCGCCGCTGCAGGAGGAAGGCCTGAGCCTCGCCGGCATGCACATCGCGCTTGATTGCGCCCACGGCGCCGCCTGCGCCAGCACCCCGCTCGCCCTTGAGCGCCTGGGCGCGCAGGTCACCGCCATCAACACAGAGCCCGACGGATCCATCATCAACGTCGAGTGCGGATCTACCCACCTGGGGCCGGTCACAGAGCTCATGCGCGCCTGCGGGGCAGACATCGCCCTGGCCCATGACGGCGACGCCGACCGCCTGCTGGCTGTGGCGCCGGGCGGCACGGTCTGCGACGGCGACTTCATCCTCGCCATCTGCGCCAAGGACATGCAGGAGCGCGGCACCCTGAGCGCCAACACCGTGGTGGGCACCGTCATGGCCAACCTGGGCTTCATGCAGGCCATGGAGCGCGAGGGCATCGAGGTCGTCGCCACCAAGGTGGGCGACCGCTACGTGCTCGAGTCGATGCTCGAGCTGGGCGCGCGCATCGGCGGCGAGCAGTCCGGCCATGTGATCGACCTGAGCCGCAACACCACCGGAGACGGCCTCGCCACCGCGCTCATGCTGCTGGGCTGCGTGGCCCGCAGCGGCAAGAGCCTGGGCGAGCTCATGGGCATCATGCGCAAGCTGCCGCAGTGCCTGGTGAACGTGCGCGTGCGAGACAAGGCCCTCTACGCGGCCGACGAGCAGATCGCCGCCGTGCAGGCAGAGGTCGAGGCAGAGCTCGAGGGCAACGGCCGCCTGCTGGTGCGCCCCAGCGGCACCGAGCCGCTCATCCGCGTGATGATCGAGGCTCAGACGCAGGAGCAGGCCGAGCGCCTGGCGCACCGCCTCGCAGACCTCGTGCAAGAGCGCATCGGCGCGTAAGCGGGTAGAATTCAAGGGATGTCATCCGTACGGAGGGTAAGGCGCTGAATATGGAAGAGTCGAAGGCAGAGATCCTCGAGTTCCTCGAACACAGCTGCAAGGGCGGCGACATGGGCTATGTCGCGCTCACGCAGTTTCACTTCGTGCTCGACGAGGACGGCGACCCCGTGCCCCTGCACGGGCAGCGCGGGCGCTTGGGCCTGGCCGAGCTCATGGAGAAGCTCTCGGAGTTCTGGCCAGACGTAGTGCGCAGCGAGGAGGGCGAGGGCGGCTTCATCGTGGCTGCCGGGCGTCCGCTGTCTGCTGTGAGCCTGGGCCATGGTGGCCAGCTTGTGGTGAGCCTCGCCCCCATGCTCACGATGGCGGAGATGGAGGCCGAGTACCGCAACGTGCTCTTCCGCGTGGAGCAGGTGCTCGATCCGGCGGGCTATCGCCTGGAGGCCAAGGGCTTCCACCCGCGCGCCGCTGTCGAGGACATCGAACCTGTTCCCTACGCGCCCTACTGGGAGCTCCAAGAGCAGCTGGGCACTGCTGCGCTGCCGCTGCTGCTGGGCACCGGGCGCTGCCGCGTGGGCTTCCAGTATGCCAGCGAGGAAGACGCCATCCTCAAGCTGCGCATCGCCAGCCTGCTGGGGCCCATCCTGGCCTTCATGACCGAGAACAGCCCCGTCTTCGACGCGGAGGCAAACGCCGATCCCGTGCTGGACATGGGGCTTGCGCGCGCCGCCGCACCCGGTGTGGGAGGAACCCTGCCCGGGCTCTTCAGCCCCGGCTTTGGCTTTGAGGCGTACGCCGCATGGCTGCTCGAGCACGGGCTGGCAGACGAGCACGGCACGCCGCTGCGCGAGCTGACCCAAGACGTCGACCTCTCGAACATGGTGGAGCTCGCCCAGGCAGACGCGCTGCCGCTGGAGGTCCTCATGGGCTACCTGGCCCTGCTCAAGGGCATCTTCTACAGCCCCACCAACCTCGAGATGCTCCAGATCATGCTCAAGCTCGACCGCGCAGGCAGCTACACGGACGCCACGGTGGGCGAGGCCATGGAGGCCCTGCGCGCCAAGGGCAGCGACGCCGTGCTCTACGGCCGCAGCGTGAGCGCCTGGGTCGACCTGCTCTTCGCCATGGCCGGCCAGGTCCTGGGCACGGAGGGGAGCTACCTCGAGGCCCTGCAGGAGTTCAAGGCGTTCTAGCCTCCTGCCACACACCAAGCACAGCAACCCAGACGCAAGGAAAGAGATATGTCCCAGTTCACAGACCAGGTTCGCATCTACGTGAAGGCCGGCGACGGCGGCGCGGGGTGCGTTTCGTTTCGCCGCGAGGCCCACGTGCCCAAGGGCGGCCCGGACGGCGGCGACGGCGGCCACGGCGGCAGCATCATCTTCCAGGCAGACAGCACCGTCTCGAGCCTGATCGACTACCGCTACAAGCACCACTTCAAGGCAGAGCGCGGCACCCACGGCCAGGGCTCGCGCCGCCACGGCTCGCACGGCAAGGACCTCGTGCTCAAGGTTCCCGTGGGCACGGTCGTGCGCCTGCTCGACGAGAACATGCAGCCCTGCGAGGAGATAGCGGACCTCACCCACAACGGCGAGAAGGTCTGCGCCCTGCGCGGCGGCCACGGCGGCCGCGGCAACACCCACTTCGTCACGCCCACGCGCCGCGCCCCGGCCTTCGCCGAGCTGGGCGAGCCGGCAGACGAGTGCTGGCTGGAGCTCGAGATGAAGCTCATGGCAGATGCCGCCCTGGTGGGCATGCCCTCTGTGGGCAAGTCGAGCCTCATCGCCTGCATGAGCGCCGCCCGCCCCAAGATCGCCGACTACCCCTTCACCACCCTGGTCCCCAACCTGGGCATGGTGCACTGCGACGACCGCTCCTTTGTCGTGGCAGACGTTCCTGGCCTCATCGAGGGTGCCGCGCAGGGCAAGGGCCTGGGCCACGAGTTCCTGCGCCACGTTGAGCGCACGGCCCTGCTGCTGCACGTGGTCGACCTCAGCGGCGGCTTCGAGGGCCGCGACCCGGTGGAGGACTACAAGATCATCAACCAGGAGCTCGAGGCATACGCGCCGGAGCTGGCCTCGCGCCCGCGCATCGTCATCGGAAACAAGGCCGACCTCCCCGGCACCGAAGACGCCCTGCAGCGCCTGCGCGCGCTGGTAAAGGAGGAGAGCGAGGCTCTCAGCGAGGAGCTGCTCGATCAGGGCATCGACGACCGCGATCCCATCCCCTTCTTCGCGGTGAGCGCTGTGAGCCAGAAGGGCCTGCCCCAGCTCATCCAGGCCACCGGCGAGCGCGTCTTCCAGCTGCGCAGCGCAGCGGCCGAGGAGGAGACGCCCGAGTTCGACCAGATCTGGGAGATGAAGCGCAAGCAGCGCGACCGCTCGTTCACCGTGTCTCGCGAGGAGGCGGGCGTCTTCCGCATCAGGGGTCGCCAGGTGG
>SFHU01000061.1 GCA_004555535.1 Clostridiales bacterium | reverse complement strand
CACTTTTGAAAAGGCGGCGCCGCGCTTTGCTCCCGGCCGGGGCGGAGGGCGGCGCTTTTTTGCGGATCTGACCGGAGAAAACCGCTCCTTTCTCAAAGAAACCGGCGGAAAATCCGTTTTTTCTCTTGCTTTTTTGCAAAGGATATGGTATGATCTGACGGAAAACGCACCTGCGCCTGTTTTCGTGCGCCTGCCGGATTTCCGGTCCGCGCGATCAAGAGGGTGCAGGGAGGGTTTAATCAAAAGGAGGAAAAAAACCATGGCAGTTATCTCTATGAAGCAGCTGCTCGAGGCCGGTGTCCACTTTGGCCACCAGACCCGCCGCTGGAACCCCAAAATGGCGCCGTACATCTTCACCGAGCGCAACGGCATCTACATCATCGACCTGCAGAAGACCGTCCGCAAGATCGACGAGGCGTATGCTTTCGTGCGTCAGGTTGCGATGGAGGGCAAGAGCGTCCTGTTCGTCGGCACCAAGAAGCAGGCCCAGGAGTCCATCGAGGCCGAGGCCAAGCGCTGCAACATGTTCTATGTCAACAACCGCTGGCTGGGCGGCATGATGACCAACTTCCGCACCATCAAGACCCGTATTGCCCGCCTGAACGCCATCGACGCGATGGAGGAGCGCGGCGACTTCGAGGTGCTCCCCAAGAAGGAAGTCATCAAGCTCATCGCCGAGCGCGAGAAGCTCACCGAGAATCTCGGCGGCATCCGCGAGATGAAGAACCTGCCGGGCTGCCTGTTCGTGGTTGACCCGCGCAAGGAGCACATCGCTGTCACCGAGGCGCGCGCGCTGGGCATCCCGGTCGTGGCCATCGTCGACACCAACTGCGATCCGGACGAGATCGACTACGTCATCCCGGGCAATGACGACGCCATCCGCGCTGTCAAGCTCATCGCCGGCAAGATGGCCGATGCTGTGCTCGAGGGCAAGCAGGGTGAGCAGGCCGAGGTCGCCGAGGCGAAGTAATCTTCGCCCCAACCTCAAACGGATTTGAACTGTACTGGAGGAACGACTTATGGCTAATATTACTTCTGCTCTGGTCAAGGAGCTGCGCGAGCGCACCGGCGCTGGCATGATGGACTGCAAGAAGGCGCTCGTCTCCTGCGACGGCGATATGGACAAGGCGATCGATTTCCTGCGTGAGAAGGGCCTTGCCGCTGCCGCGAAGAAGGCCGGCCGCATCGCCGCCGAGGGCATGGTCGACTGCTACGTCTGCGAGACCTGCGGCGTGGGCGTCGTCATCGAGGTCAACTGCGAGACCGACTTCGTCGCCAACACCGACCGCTTCAAGGCGCTGTGCCGCGATTTCGCCAAGCACGTCGCCGTCAAGGCGCCGGCGGATGTCGAGGAGATGCTCGCTCAGCCGTTCTACGCCGACGAGACCAAGACCGTCAACGACATGATCGGCGAGGCCACCGCCTCTATCGGCGAGAAAATCTCCGTGCGCCGCTTTGCCCGCTTTGAGCCGGCTGCCGGCTTGGTGGACACCTACAACCACATGGGCGGCCGCATCGGCGTCATGGTCGAGCTCGCCTGCCCGGAGGTCACCGACGAGGTCAAGGCGCTCAGCCACGATCTGGTCATGCACATCGCCGCCGCGAACCCGCAGTTCGTGCGCCGCAGCGACGTGCCCAGCGACAACCTTGAGAAGGAGCGCGAGGTGCTCACGCAGCAGGCGCTCAACGAGGGCAAGCCGGCGAAGATCGTCGAGCGCATGGTTGAGGGCCGTATCGAGAAGTACTACAAGGAGGTTTGCCTCCTGGAGCAGCCTTTCGTCAAGGATCCCGACATCAACGTCACCAAGATGCTCGGCGGCAAGGCCGATGTCGTCCGCTTCGTGCGCTTTGAGCGCGGCGAGGGCCTGGAGAAGCGCCAGGACAATCTGGCCGCCGATATCGCGGCGGAGCAGGCCAAGATGAAGAAGTAATTCTGCTTTGAAGGGGGACATGCGATGCGCATGTCCCTTTTCTTGAAGCCGCCCGATGCAAGGCTTCGGCCTGAGCGGTAAGCAGCGGAATGAAGAAACCCATCGTCGGAAGTGAGTCCGGCATCATGCCGGAGGAGAAAGGAGCTCAACATGGCGCAGTACAAGCGTGTATTGATCAAGCTCAGCGGCGAGGCGCTGGGCGACCATGGCAGGCTGTTTGACTTTGACCAGATCGACCGCGTGGCCGGGGTCATCGGCAGGCTGCATGAGACGGGCACGGAGATTGCCATCGTCATCGGCGCGGGCAACATCTGGCGCGGACGCCAGGGCCCGGCGGCAAAAATGACCCCCATCAACGCCGACCACATGGGCATGCTGGGCACGGCGATCAACTCCATCGCCATGCAGGACGCCATCGAGCGGCTCGACATCCCGACGCGCGTGATGTCGGCGGTGGAGATGACCCGCTTCTGCGAGCCCTACACCTATCGCCGCGCCGTGCGCCATCTGGAGAAGGGCCGCATCGTTATCTTTGCCTGCGGCACGGGCAACCCGTTCTTCTCGACCGATACGGCGGCGGCCCTGCGCGCCGTGGAGATCGGGGCGGACGCCATCCTGCTGGCCAAGAATGTGGACGGCGTCTACGACAGCGATCCGCGCGTCAATCCCGATGCGAAGCTGCTCAAGGATCTGACCTATCAGGAAGTACAGGAGCGCGACCTCAAGGTGATGGACGCCTCGGCGATCACCATCTGCCGTGAGAACAAGGTGCCCTCCATCCGCGTCTTTGGTCTGGACGATCCGCAGAACATTCTGCGTGTGATTGAGGGCGACCCGATGGGCACCAACGTGCACCCGTAACAAAGGTTTTGCGCCGGAGAGCCGTAGGCTTTCCGGCCTTTCCTTTTTGGAAAAAGCCGACTGCGGACAGGATTCTCCGTCCCTTTGAAATGCGGCTTTCGTGTGAAATATACAAAAAGGCTTGCCAAAGGGATGCGTCGTGGGGTAAAATAGAGAAAAAGACATTCGAGGAGGGTTCTCCCATGACGATTGCTGAAATACAGGACAACGCCAAAACCAAAATGACCAAGACGAAGGACGTGCTTCGCGCTGATCTGATGGCCATTCGTGCCGGACGCGCCAATCCTCAGCTGCTTGACCGCATCACCGTCGACTATTACGGCTCGCAGACGCCGCTCAAGAGCGTGGCGAACATCTCCGCGCCGGAACCGCGCGTGCTGCAGATCAACCCGTTTGAGGCGCGCCTCGTCAAGGAGATCTCCCGCGCGATTCAGGCCAGCGACCTGGGCCTGACGCCCTCCAACGACGGCAAGGTCATCCGTCTGATGCTGCCGGAACTGACGGAGGAGCGCCGCAAGGAGCTGACCAAGCTCGTGCGCAAGACCGCTGAGGAGAGCAAGGTCGCCATCCGCTCCATCCGCCGCGACGCGGTCGACCAGGTGAAGAAGCTCAAGAAGAACAGCGAGATCACCGAGGACGATCAGAAGAAGGCCGAGGAGCAGATTCAGAAGCTGACGGACGCCAACATCAAGGACATCGACAAGATCACCGTCGACAAGGAAAAGGAAATCATGGAGGTCCGCTGATGAGGGAAAGCCTGCTGGGACTGAGGCTCCCTGACGCGGTGGAGACGCTGCGCCGGGAGGGAATCGACCCTCAGGTCACGCTGACCGCCGCGCCCAGGCGCAGGGAGGCGCAGGAAGGCGAGCTGCGCGTCGTCTACGCCTCCGATGACGGCAGGAGACTGACCGCAGCCAGGTTTTTGAATCCGATCGCGTTTCGCAGGCAGGAGAACGCCTAACGCGGAACGTATACAAAGAGCATAGCTATGAGCGTATGAAAAAGCGGGTTTCGTCGGGGCGGCGCTCTGCGAAGCCCGCTTTTGCTACATGCGCCGGGCTGCCTGAAACTGGGGGATAAATATGGCGTTTTTCGGCAAGGATGAGGCGCAGAACAGACCGCGGGAGATCGAGCTCGACCGCAGCAGACTGCCGCGCCATGTCGCCATCATCATGGACGGCAACGGGCGCTGGGCGCAAAAGCGCGGTCTGCCGCGCACCTTCGGGCACAAGGCAGGCGTGGAGGCCCTGCGCGAGATCATCCGGCATTCCGACGAGCTGGGCATCGAGGCGCTGACCATCTACGCGTTCTCCACGGAGAACTGGAAGCGCTCGGCCGAGGAGGTCGGCGCGCTGATGGGCCTGCTGCTGGAGTATTTCACCAAGGAGCTCGACGAGCTGAACGAGGAGAACGTGCAGATCCGCATTCTGGGCGATATCGACGGGATGCCAGCAGAGCTTGACAAGCAGAAGAGCGCGCTGCATGCCGCCATCGAGCGGACGAAGGGCAACACCGGCCTCAAGCTGTGCATCGCGCTCAACTACGGCGGCCGGCAGGAGATTGTCCGCGCCGCACGCATCCTGGCGCAGCAGACGGCGCAGGGGCTCATCTCCCCGGAGGAGATCGACATGCCGCGCTTTGAAAGCCAGCTCTACACGGCTGGCCTGCCGGAGGTCGACTTCCTGATCCGCACGAGCGGAGAGATCCGGCTGAGCAATTTCCTGCTCTACCAGCTGGCCTATGCCGAATTCTATCAGACCGACATTCTCTGGCCGGATTTCGACCGGCGTGCCTATGATGAAGCGCTGCTGGCCTACACAAAAAGAAATCGCCGGTTCGGCGGCGTGTGACGACCGAAAAGAGGGATTGCATGAAAACTCGCCTCCTCACCGCTGCCATTGGCATTCCGTTTCTCATCTTCGTGCTGATTGTCCGGGGCTGGTTTGCGGAGCTGCTCATCGTCGCGCTGACGCTCATCGCGCTGTATGAGTGCTATCGTGCGCTGACCGCCGCGCATTTTGACGTCTGCCGCATCGGCGGATATACCGCCGCGATCTGCATGTGGCCGCTGAGCCGGTTTATGGGCGTGCTCGATCCGCTGCTGCTGGTCGTTGCGGCCATGGGCCTGTCCATGAGCGGCGTCATTCTGGGCAAAAGGCCGTCGTTTCCCAACGCGGCGGCCTCGGTCTATCCGCTCTTCACCTGTCTTTTGCCCATGTCCATGTTCATGATGATGATGAATGCGACGTATGGACAGGTGCCCGGCATTGCGCTGATCACCATGGCCTTTGCCGTCGCGTTCTGCTGTGACGCCGCGGCGTACTTTGGCGGCCGGGCCTTTGGTAAGCGCAAGCTCTGCCCGATGATCAGTCCGAAGAAGACGGTCGAGGGGGCGGTTTTCGGCTTCCTTGGCGGCCTGCTTGGCGCGCTTGTGATCCGCTGGGTGTTCATCCATGTGTTCCGCATGGCGATGCCGGGCATACCGGCGACGGTCGTGCTGGGCCTGCTCGGGTCGTTCGCCGGGCAGATCGGCGACCTGACGGCCTCGCTGCTCAAGCGCTACAGCGGCATCAAGGACTACGGCAACGTCTTCCCCGGGCACGGCGGCGTGATGGACAGGTTTGACAGCGTGATCTTCACGCTCATCGTCCTGTACTGCTATACGCTGGTGCTCTGAGCACAGAGAGGGATACCATGAGACGAATTGCGATTCTCGGTTCGACCGGTTCCATCGGCACGCAGGCGCTGGATGTCGCCGCGCGCCACAGCGACCGCTTCCAAGTGACGGCGCTGGTTGCCCATTCCTCGAGCGACAGGCTCTTCGAGCAGGTTCGCGCGTTCCGCCCGCAGATCGCGGCGCTGACCGTCGAGCCGGCGTCCATCCCGGAGGACATCAAGGACGCCTGCGAGTGGATGTTCGGCGAGGATGTGCTGCTGCGCGTCGTGCGCGCCTGTGATGCGGACGACGTGCTGGTTTCCGTGGTCGGCATCGCGGGGCTGGCCGCCGTGATGGAGGCGCTCTCCTGCGGCAAGCGCGTGCTGCTGGCCAACAAGGAGCCGCTGGTTGCCGGCGGCGAGCTGGTAACAGAGGCCGCGCGCAAGGCGGGCCATCCGCTTTTGCCCGTGGACAGCGAGCACAGCGCGATCTTCCAATGCCTGCAGGGTGCGGGCGGCAACCGGCCCGAGCGGCTGATCCTCACGGCGAGCGGCGGCCCGTTCCGCACATGGAGCAGGGAGGCCATCTATACCGCGACCAAGGAGCAGGCGCTCAAGCACCCCAACTGGAGCATGGGCCGCAAGATCACGATCGACTCGGCGTCGATGATGAACAAGGCGCTGGAGGTCATCGAGGCGCGCTGGCTGTTTGACATGCCCGCCGAGCGCATCGACGTGCTGATTCACCCGCAGAGCGTCATACATTCTATGGTCGAATATGCGGACGGCGCGGTCATGGCCCAGCTGGGCACGCCGGATATGCGCCTGCCGATTCTCTATGCGATGAGCTGGCCCGAGCGGCTGCCCACGGGCGGGAAGCGGCTCGATTTCGAGGCGCTTTCGGCGCTGACGTTTGAAAAGCCCGATCTGAATCGCTTTCCGGGGCTCGGTCTGGCGTATCAGGCGCTCGCCTGCGGCGGAACGATGAGCGCCATTCTCAACGGCGCCAACGAGATCGCCGTCGACGCCTTCCTGCACGACCGCATCCGCTTCGGGCAGATCGCCCAGCTTGTCGAGGAGACGATGGCCTCCGTGCCCGTCACGCAGCACCCGACGCTGGAGCAGGTGTTTGAGAGCGATCTGAAGGCCCGCGCCAGGGCGAAAGAGCTGCTGGCGACGAGCCGGTTTGCGATTTGAATGGTTTCGGAGGTGTAACGCGGTCTTATGTATGTTGTACTGGCGCTCGTTCTGCTGGGCGTGCTGATCATCGCACATGAGTTCGGCCATTTTCTGGCGGCGAGGCTTTGCGGCATCGAGGTCGTCGAGTTTTCCATGGGCATGGGCCCGCTGCTGCTCAAGAAGCGCAGCCGGAGGGGAACGCAGTTCTCCGTCAGGCTGCTGCCGATCGGCGGCTACTGCCAGTTCTACGGCGAGGACGAGGAGCGCGACGATCCGCGCGCCTTCAATCGGCAGAAGATATGGAAGCGCGCGCTGACCGTGGCCAGCGGCCCGCTGATGAATTTCCTGATCGCGATTGTCGTCATCGCGCTGTATATGAGCCTGCTGGGGCTGGAGAGCATCGTGCCCAGGGTCGCTGAGATCGAGGAGCCTGCGATGAGCGCGGGCCTCATGGTCGGCGATGAGATCGTCACGGTCAACGGCCAGCAGGTCAGCGATACGGGCACCATCGCCCAGGCGATTTCGCAGTCCGGCGGGAAGACGGTCGAGCTGGTCGTGCTGCGCAAGGGCGAGTTTGTCGAGCTCTCCATCGAGCCGTTTCTGGACGAGGAGCTGGGGCGCTATCGCGTCGGCATGACGTTTGCCGTGGAGCGCGTGCGCGTGCCGCTGCTCAAAAGCGTGCCCTTCGCCTGCGCGTACAGCGTGGAGAGCGTCCGCGCGATTCTGGATGCGCTGATCGGCATCCTCTCCAGCGGTCAGGGCGCGGATCAGGTGACGGGACCGGTCGGCACGGTCGCCGGCATCTCCGACATGACACAGGAGGGCGGCATCGACGTGTACCTGCAGCTGCTGGCGATGGTGAGCGTCAATCTGGGTGTGATGAATCTGCTGCCCATTCCGGGGCTCGACGGCAGCCGTTTGCTCTTCCTGCTGGTGGAGGCCATCCGCAGAAAGCCCGTGCGGCGGGAGCTGGAGGGCTCGATCCACGCGGCAGGGCTCATCCTGCTCATGGGGCTGATGGTTGTGCTGACGTACAAGGACATCGTGCAGATCTTTGTGAAGTGATGGGAAACGCTGCGCATGGGCGGCGGAGAAGCAAAGGACAAGGAGATTGGCTATGGCGACAAAGACAAGGCAGGTCAAGGCGGGCAGCGTGCTCATCGGCGGCGGGGCGCCCGTGAGCGTGCAGTCAATGACCAATACGGACACGGCCGATGTGGAGGCGACGCTCTCGCAGATCCGCGCGCTGGCGATTGCGGGCGCGGATATCGTCCGCGTCTCGGTGTATAACGAGGCCTGCGCGAAGGCGGTTCGCGCGCTGGTGGACGGCAGCCCCGTGCCGCTGGTCGCGGACATTCACTTTGATCACAAGCTGGCGCTGGCCGCGGTGGAAAACGGCATCCACAAGCTGCGCATCAACCCCGGCAACATCGGCGGGGAGAAGAACGTGCGCATCCTCGCGGACTGTGTGAAGGCGCATCACATCCCCGTGCGCATCGGCGTGAACTCCGGCTCGGTGGAGAAGGACATTCTCGCGAAGTACGGCGGGCCGACGCCGCAGGGCATGGTCGAGAGCGCGCTGTCGCATGCGCGGATGCTTGAGGCCTGCGGGTTTTATGACATGGTGCTCTCGATGAAGGCCAGCAACGTGCCGGACACGGTGGCGGCCTATCGCCTGGCCTCGCAGGCCTGCGATTATCCGCTGCACCTGGGCGTAACGGAGGCGGGACTTCCGGAGCAGGGAAAAATCAAGAGCGCCATCGGCATCGGCGCGCTGCTGCTGGACGGCATCGGCGACACGATCCGCGTCTCGCTGACGGGCGATCCCTGCCTCGAGCCGCCGGTGGGCATTGAGATCTTGCAGGATGTCGGGCTGCGCACGAACTGCGTGCAGTATGTCTCCTGCCCGACCTGCGGGCGCACCTGCATCGACGTGGGCGGCATCATGGCGCGCGTGCAAAAGGAGCTCGCCGGCGTGCAGATTCCCTTTAAGGTAGCGGTCATGGGCTGCGTCGTCAACGGCCCGGGCGAGGCGCGCGAGGCGGATATCGGCATTTGCGGCGGTGGCAATGGCGCGGGCCTGCTGATCAAAAAGGGCGAGGCGCCGCGCAAGGTGACCGGGGATCTGGCGCAGATTCTCGTGGATGAAATCAGAGGAATGTTAAACAATGGCTGAGCAATGGGAGAGCCTGATGGAAGACTCCATGCAGGAGCTGCGCGGTCATCTGAAGCTTGACTGCGTGATGATCAACCGCAGCGGTACGGAGATCACGGTCTGCTTCTCGTCCGATATACTGGTCGAGGAGCGGCCTTTTTTGACATTGCGGCGCGCGCTGCGCAAGAACCTTGCGCCAATCCAGGTGTCGCTGGTCGTCAAGTCCCCGCAGCTGGCACAGGACTTTCTCGACGACCCGATGAAGTATGCCTCGTTCATCCTGCGCAGCGTCAAGCGGCATCATCCTTCTGCTGCGCCGCTGCTCAGTGACGCGAAATTCGAATGCAGGGGCAACGTGCTCTCGGTTCTCGTGCCGCAGGATATTGCGCCCAAATTTCTGACGCAGGCGGGTGTAGGCGCATATATCGAGCAGCTCGTGCGCAACGTGTTCGTGACCGATGTGAGCGTCACATTCCATGCCGTCAAGCTGCGCGAGGAGCAGCTTGAGGAGATCCGCCGCCGCAGAAAGGCGGAGGATGAGCGCGCCGTGGCCGAGATGGTCAAGGAGCAGCAGGAGCAGGTCGCTGCGCAGGAGCAGAAGGCGGCGAAGGAAAAGCCCAGGGCGATTCTGGGCAGGCCGGTCACGGCGGAGCCGATGGAGATCAGCGAGCTGACCGAGGAGGCCAGCAAGATCACCATCTGCGGCGAGGTGCTCACGGCGGAGACGCGCGAGCTCAAGGGCGGCGAGATGCAGCTGCTCAGCTTCGCGCTGACGGACTACACCAACACGATCAAATGCAAGGCATTCCTGCGCTACAAGCCGCGCAGGGGGCGCTTTGGACAGAGCGCGGAGGAGGACGACCGCCCGCCGACGGACGAGGAGAAAAAGGCCGTTGCCGACATCATCGCCGCCGTGCAGCCGGGCAAGTGGTTTGCCGTGCGCGGCGATGTCAAGATGGACAGCTTTGAGCGCGGTCTGGTGATGATGGTGCTGGACATCGACGCGCGCGAAAAGCCCATGCGCATGGATACCGCCGAGCGCAAGCGCATCGAGCTGCACATGCACACCAACATGAGCGAGATGGACGGCGTCAGCTCGGCCTCCGACCTCATCAAGCGCGCCGCGCAGTGGGGCCATCCGGCTGTAGCGATCACGGACCACGGCGTCGTGCAGGCGTTCCCGGAGGCGTTCGGCGCGGCGAAGAAGAACAAGATCAAGCTGATTCCGGGCGTGGAGGCCTATCTGACCGACGTGACGACCGTCGTGGAGAACGCGGACGAGCGCGGACTGCATGACGACATCGTCGTCGTCGACTTTGAGACGACGGGTCTGAATCCGCGCAAGAACCGCATCATGGAGATCGGCGCCGTGCGCATCCGCAACGGGCAGATCGTGGAGGAATACTCCCGGTTCGTCAACCCGATGGAGCCGATTCCGCAGGAGGTTTCCGAGCTGACGCACATCACGGACTCGATGGTCGCCGACGCCAATCCGGCCGAGGTCGAGATCCCCGAGCTGCTCAAGTTCATCGGCGACGCTGCCTTTGCGGCGCACAACGCCAAATTCGACTATTCGTTCCTGACGGAGGAATGCAGGCGGCTGGGCATCGAGGTGCACATGCCCGTCATCGACACGCTCGAATTCTCCCGGCGCATGTATCCCAGCCTCAAGAGCCACAGGCTGGGCGCCGTCTGCAAATCGCTGGGCATCAGCCTCAAGAACGCGCACAGGGCCGTGCATGACGCGCGCGCGACGGCGATGATGCTCAACCGCATGATCGACACGGCGCTGGAGAAGGGCGTCACGCGCCTGTGCGACATCAACAGTGCGCTGACCGGCGGCGCGATCGGCGATTCCTATCACATCATCTTGCTGGCGGCTGAGCAGGACGGCATCACCAACATCAACAAGATCGTCTCCGAGGGGCACCTTCACTATTTCAGCCGCAAGCCGCACACGCCGCGCGAGATTCTGCAGAAATACCGCAAGGGCATCATCGTCGGCTCGGCCTGCGAGGCGGGCGAGCTGTTTCGGGCCGTTGTCGACGGCAAGAACGACACCGAGCTCAAGCGCATCGCGCGCTTCTACGATTACCTCGAGATTCAGCCCATCGGCAACAACGCCTTTATGCTGCGCGAGGGCACGGCGGAGGACGAGGAGCAGCTGCGCGACTTCAACCGCAAGATCGTCTGGCTGGGCGAGGAGCTGGGCATCCCCGTCGTCGCGACGGGCGACGTGCACTTTCTCGACCCGAAGGACGCCAAGTTCCGCGCGATCATTCAGGCCGCGCACGGCTTCAGGGACGCGGACAACCAGCCGCCGCTCTACTTCAAGACGACGCAGGAGATGCTGGAGGAATTCAGCTATCTGGGCAGGGAGAAGGCGGAGGAGGTCGTCATCGATAACCCGGCGAAAATCGCGGCGCGCATCGGCGAGGTCGGGCTGTATCCCAAGCATCCGGAGGGCAAGGAGACCTTCCAGCCCTACTGGCCGGACGCGGCGGACAACATCCGCAACCTCTGCGAGGAGCAGATCCGGGAGTGGTTTGGCGACAACCCGCCGGAAATCGTCGTCGCGCGCAAGGAGAAGGAGCTCTCCTCGATTCTCGGCTACGGCTACGGCACGCTGTACAACATCGCGGAGAAGCTGGTCAAGAAGTCGAACGCCGACGGCTATCTGGTCGGCTCGCGCGGCAGCGTCGGCTCCTCGTACGTCGCGCATCTCGTCGGCATTTCGGAGGTCAACGCGCTTCCGCCGCATTACCGCTGTCCCAAATGCAAATTCTATGACTTTGACGTGGACAAGCAGAAATACAAGGTCGGCGTCGACCTGCCCGTGCGCATGTGCCCGAGGTGCGGAACGGAGCTCTTCCGCGACGGCTTCGACATCCCGTTTGAGGTCTTCCTGGGCTTCAAGGGCGACAAGGTGCCGGATATCGACCTCAACTTCTCCGGCGTTTATCAGCCGCGCGCGCATGCCTACATCGAGGAGCTCTTCGGCAAGGGATACTGCTACCGCGCCGGCACGATCGGCACGCTGGCGGACAAGACGGCCTATGGCTACGTCAAGAAATACTGCGAGGAGCGGAACCTGACGCTCTCAGAGGCGGAGATGAACCGCCTCGCGCTCGGCTGCGTGGGCATCAAGCGCACGACGGGCCAGCATCCGGCGGGCATGGTCGTCCTGCCCAAGGAATACGAGATCCAGCAGTTTGTCGCCATCCAGCATCCGGCCAACGACATGAGCAGCCCCGTGATCACGACGCACTACGACTTCGGCTCTATGCACGACGTGCTCGTCAAGCTGGACGTGCTCGGCCACGACGATCCGACGATGATCCGCATGCTGATGGACCTGACGGGCATCGACGCGCGCACGCTGCCGCTGACCGACCCGGACGTCATCTCCCTGTTCTCCGGCACGGAGGCGCTGGGCGTGACGCCAGAGCAGATCGGCTCCAAGACGGGCACCTACGGTGTGCCGGAATTCGGCACGCGCTTCGTCCGCCAGATGCTGGAGGAAACCAAGCCGACGACGATGGAGGAGCTCATCCGCATCTCCGGCCTGTCCCACGGCACGGACGTGTGGATCGGCAACGCGCAGGAGATCATCAAGGCGGGCATCGCGCCGCTGGCCTCGTGCATCTGCTGCCGCGACGACATCATGAATGCGCTCATGGACTACGGTGTCGAGCCGAAGATGGCCTTTGACACGATGGAATCCGTCCGAAAGGGCAAGGGCCTCAAGGCGGAGATGGAAAAGGCAATGCTCGAGCACAACGTGCCCGACTGGTTCATCGACTCCTGCAAGAAGATCAAGTACATGTTCCCGAAGGGGCACGCCGTCGCCTATGTCACGATGGCGCTGCGCATCGCCTGGTACAAGGTGCACAGGCCGGCGGCGTATTACTGCGCCTACTACACCGTGCGCGCGGACTGCTTCGACGGCAGCATCCTGGGCGGCTCGATCGAGTCCATCCGTGCCAGATACAGGGAGATCGACGAGAACAAGGATTCGACGCAGAAGGACAAGGATCTGATGGTCATCATGGAGCTGGTCATCGAGATGCTCTGCCGTGGCATCCGCTTCGCGCCGGTGGATCTGTACGAGTCCGACGCGACGAAATTCCAGCTCGTCTCCGACACGCTCATCCGCATGCCGTTCAATGCGCTGCCGGGCCTTGGAGAGGCCGCCGCGCAGAGCATCGTCGAGGCGAGGAAGGAATCGCCGTTCATCTCCGTGGAGGATCTGCGCGCGCGCACGAAGATTTCCCAGTCGCTGGTCGATCTGCTGCGCGAGAGCGGATGCCTCGCGGGCCTGCCGGAAAGCAACCAGACGACGCTTTTCTCCTTCTGAGGCCCCGAAAAAGCGCTGGAATAGCTTCAAAAACGCATGTAGAGGGTTGTATTTTCGAAAAAGCGGTGATATAATAATCCCGTGGGATTATGAAACGGATGGAGCTGCGCCATGCAGCTGGGATGGAAAGAGTGGGATGCGTATGCCCACTCTTTCTGTTGACTATGCGTTTGATCGCCCTATGCCTCCGGCACGGGAATGTCCGGTGCGCAAGGGGCAGAAGCTGACTTTGGGAGTGTGTGAATGGCACAAAGCGATCTGACCCGGGTGATTGAGCCCGCCTGCCGCAAGCTGGCTGAACAGCTTTCCTATGAGCTGGTCGATGTGGAGCTTGTGCGCGAGGGCGCGAGCCGGTACCTGCGGATCTATATTGACAAACCCGACGGAATTACCCTGAGCGACTGTGAGACGTATCACCGCGCCGTGGTTCCCCTGGTGGAGCGCGTGGATTACGACTTCCTCGAGGTATGTTCGCCGGGTATTGATCGTCCGCTCAAAAAGCAGGCGGACTACGACAGGCATGTGGGCGAGGCGGTGGAAGTGCATCTGTATCGCCCGGTTGACAAGTGCAGGCAGTTTGAGGGCGAGCTCCTGGGCCTTGAGGACGGCGAGGTCCGCCTGATGACGCAGGGCGGGGAAAAGCGCTTTGCACTCAGGGACATTTCCCTGTGCAAGCCCGTGATCGTGATCACGGAGGAGGACTTGAACGCCGCCGCCTTTGAAGAGGATGAGCCGCAGAACGGGCCTGACGACGGTGAGGCCGTTGAGGAAGGGGATGCGCCAGATGATGGACAAGAATGAAAACAAAGAGATGATTGAGGCGGTCGCGCTGCTGGCCAAGGAAAAGGGCATCAGCAAGGAGGTGCTCTTCTCGGCGATCGAGGAGGCCCTCAAGAGCGCCTATAAGAATAACTTCAACAAGCAGTACGGCGTCGCGCCGAGCAACGCGAATGTGCGCGTGGAGCTCGACCGCACGACCGGCGCCGTGCGCCTGTACGCGCGTAAGACCGTCGTGGAATGGGTGATCGATGAGGCGGGCGAGATTTCCATCGAGGATGCCCGCAAGATCCAGCCCAGCTACGAGGAGGACGACATCGTCGAGGTCGAGGTGACGCCGAACAACTTCCGCCGCGTCGCGGCGCAGACCGCCAAGCAGGTCATCGTCCAGAAGATCCGCGAGGCCGAGCGCGGCAAGATCTATGACGACTTCATCGAGAAGGAGAACGAGATCCTGACCGCTATCGTGCACAGCGTCGATCCCGAGACGAAGACCGTCTACGTCGAGCTGGGCAAGACCGAGGGCGCACTGGAGACCTCCCAGCAGATGGCTGCGGACGTCTACGCGCCGGGCGAGCGCTTCAAGGTGTACCTCCTGGAGGTCGTCGCCGACCGCCGTCTCGCCCGTCCGGGCGCGAAGTACGGCCCGCAGGTCAGCGTGTCGCGCATCCATCCGGGCCTGGTGAAGCGCCTGTTTGAGCTCGAGGTGCCGGAGATCCAGAGCGGCGTCGTGCAGATCAAGTCGATCGCGCGCGAGGCCGGCTCCCGCACGAAGATGGCCGTCTGCTCGAGCGACCCGATGATCGATCCGGTCGGCTCCTGCGTCGGCCCGCGCGGCCAGCGCGTCGACCGCGTCGTCACCGAGCTGCGCGGCGAGAAGATCGACATCATCAAGTGGTCCGCCGATCCGGCCGAGTTTGTGGCCAACGCGCTCAACCCGGCGCACGTCATCAACGTGTTCGTCTCCGAGAAGGAGAAGGCCTGCCGCGTGGTCGTGCCGGACAACCAGCTCTCGCTGGCGATCGGCAAGGAGGGACAGAACGCCCGCCTGGCCGCCCGCCTGACCGGCTGGAAGATCGATATCAAGAGCCAGAGCCAGATTGACGAGCTGATGCTCTCGGAGGAGCAGGAAGCCTCTTCCGAGGAGCAGCCGCAGGACTGATTCCGGCGGACAGGGGAAGAGGAGCGCCTGATGAAGACACGCAAGATTCCCATGCGCATGTGCGTGGGTTGCCGCGAGATGAAGGAGAAGCGCAGCCTGCTGCGGATTGTCAAATCCGCGGAGGGCGAGATCAGCTTCGATCCCGCGGGCAAGAAGCCGGGCCGCGGCGCATACGTCTGCAGATCCAGGGAATGCCTGGAGAAGGCCGTGCGTCAGAAGCAGCTCGAGCGTGCGCTGGAGCAGAAGATCGACGAGGCCGTCTACGCACGGCTGACGGAGGAGCTTGATGCCCAGTGAGACGATTTGCGCGGACGCCTTTTTCTCCATGCTCGGCATTGCGATGCGCGCCGGCGCGCTGACGCTGGGCGAGGATGGCGTCAAAAAGGCCATTGCCTCCGGCAAGGCGGCGTTTGTCCTGGTGGACGACGGGGCATCGGACAACACAAAGAAGCTGTTTTCTGATGCCTGCGCGTACTACGGCGTGCCGCTGATGACGGCGCAGGCGCAGCGGCTCGGTCAGGCGATCGGCAAGCCCGGGCGCATGAGCGCCGCCGTCGCCAAAGGGCCGCTCGGAGAAAAGCTGTTTTCTCTGGCCGCACAGGACCGGAAGGCATAAAACTGGAAGGGTAACAACACGACTGAACGTGAAAGACGCAATTTGCGGGGGTGCAAGGGCAGAATGTCCAAGATGAAGGTTCAAGACGCAACAAAAGAACTGAGCAAGCGCGCAGCGAAGCTGCTTGGCGATGTGACCGGCGTACGCACGGCGGCGGAGAAGACGCTCGCCGAGCTGCGCAAGATCGAAAGCGGCTTCATGCAGCAGGAAGAGGCTCAGAAAGAGGAGAAGCGCCGCGAGGAACAGCAGAAGGCGCTCAAGGCCCAGAGCAAGGCCTGGACGATGCCTGACGACACGCCTGAACCGGCGGAGGCGCAGGAGGCGGCCAAGCCCGCCGCACCGGCTGCGCCCGAGCAGGAGAGCAAGCCGCAGGCTGCCGCCGCGCCGGCAGCAGCCCAGCCGGCCAGGCCCGCTGCGAGGCCGCAGCCGGGCAGTGCGCCGCGTCCGGCTGGCCAGCAGGGCAGCTTTGCCCCGCGCGGCCAGCAGAGC
>SFHU01000163.1 GCA_004555535.1 Clostridiales bacterium | reverse complement strand
ATGATGACGCTCGACTATGTGACCGGCCTGATGACCGGCTGGGCGGGCGTATCCAACAAGACGGAGGGCGGGAAGCTCTCCAGCCGAGCGGCCTTTGACGGCCTGATGCGCAAAATCATGATCTTCCTGGTCGTGATTCTGTCCGTGCTGGTCGATCTGGCCGTGCAGTACGGCGCGGGCGTGACGTTTAACGCGGTGACGGGCGCGACGTGCTTGTGGTTTATTGCGAGCGAGGGCGTGAGCGTGCTCGAGAACGCTGCGGAGCTGGGCGTTCCGATTCCCGGCATCCTGCGCAAGGCTCTCGAGCTGCTTCAGGACAGCAGCGGGGACGCGGAGGAGTAACGGATGGGCGGGAAATACAGGTTTGACCAGATCCCGCCGGAGGAGAGACGCTGGATCGCCGAGGCATGCGGCCTGACGGAGGAGGAGACGCGCGTATTCGAGGCGCGCGCACGCTCTGACAGCGTGGTGCAGACATCCATGCGGCTCAACATGAGCGACAGGACGGTCAAGCGCCGCAGCCAGAGCATCGCACGAAAGATTGCACGCAGCGGGCACCAGACTCGCACGGGTGCGAACTTTTCGCAAGAGTGTGCGATGTGACAAAAGAATGAAAAAGTGGTATAATTAACTGTGTCTAGCTTGTATTTGACTGGATGTGTGCCAGCATCCAACGAAGCCGGGGCGAAAGCCCCGGCTTTTTTCTTTTTGGCCATGTTTAAACATGGCCCCGGATTGGCCCGCAAGCGGCCCTCCGTGGCACTCTTTTTTTGCGAAAATATAGGCACAAGGAGGCGATGAGATTGGCAGGATACGGATATAACCCCTTTGGCGGCTGGTACGGGCAGCCTGCGCCGCAGATGTATGCTCAGCAGACATACGCGCAGCAGATGATGGCACAGCCCGCACCGCAGCAGATGCAGCCGCGCGTGAACGTTCAGATGGTGACAAACCGAGACGAAGCGACCACGGCACAGATCCCGTTTGACGCAAACATCATCAACGTATTTGTGAACATGAGCGCCGGCGAGATCTATATGAAGCGCTTTAATCCGAATACGGGCGGTGCGCTGTTCGATGAGTTCATCCATGTGCAGAAGGCGCAGCAGATGCTCCAGAAACAGCAGGCAGAGCCTGCGCAGGAGTTTGCGACGGTAGGCATGGTGCAGGCGCTTGAAGCCCGCGTGAGCGATCTGGCGGACGCCATTACAAACAAACGGACGAGAGGAGCAAAAACAGATGAATAACATTCTCCCGTTTCCGGCTCCGCTGCACATGAAGCCGGCGCAGAGCCGCCAGTCAAACCCGATGCAGGCCATTGTCGGGCAGTTTATGAACGGCGTATCCCCTATGGCTATCCTTGACAGGATCGGCGGGCCGCAGGCACAGCAGGCGAAGCAGCTGATCGGCGGCAAAAACGAAAATCAGCTTCGCGAGATCGCCGTGAACATGGCCAGACAGCGCGGCGTTGACCTTGACAGCCTGGCGCAGCAGCTGGGCGTAACGATTCCCAAATGAGCGCACAAGACGGCTGCAGACGTCTTTGCAATACACAAAATCCCAATCGATTCAGAAAGTGAGGAACAATATGGGCGACGATTTTGCGATGGGCTATGCTCTTGGTCAGGATAACAACAACAGCCGCGGCAACGGCAACGACTGGTTTGGCGGCGGCGGTATCTGGGGTCTGCTGATCCTTGCGCTGCTGTTCGGATGGGGCGGCGGCGGCCTGGGCGGCTTCGGCGGTCTTGGTGGCGGTGGCGGAAACGGCGCATTCACCCGTGCGGCGGTTGCGGAGGGATTCCAGTACAACAACATCGAGAACGGCATCCGAGGCATCCAGCAGGGCCTGTGCGACGGCTTCTACGCGGTCAATACCGGCCTGCTGACGGGCTTCAACGGTGTGCAGGGCCAGATCGCCAATCTGGCGGCGCAGAATGCGAGCTGCTGCTGCGAGACGCAGCGCCTCGTCGAGCGCGGCTTCTGCGACGTTGGTTACGCGATGGCCACGAACACGAGCAACATCATCCAGAACAGCCACAGCGACACGGATCGCGTGATCGCAAAGCTGGACGCGATGGAGAACGCTCGCATGGCTGAGAAGCTGGATGCGCTGCGCAGCGAGAACCTGAGCCTCAAGTTTGCCGCAAGCCAGGCGAACCAGAACGCGTTCATCACGGCCAATCAGGAAGCGCAGACCGCTGAGCTGATCCGCCGTCTGGGCCGCGATTGCCCGATCCCGGCATACGTGGTACCGAACCCGAACTGCTGCTACGGCAACCCGGTTGGCGTCAGCTACGGCGCCGGCTTTGGCGGCGGCTGCGGTTGCGGATGCGGCTGAGACACATTTCACCGGATAGCCGGGTGATGATCGGGGCGGCAGGTCTTGGCCTTGCCGCCTCTTGAGAAAAGGAGGAGAAGATAATGGAATGCAGTGATGTTTGCAAGGTTTGCCCGCGTCTGGTGATCAGCCAGGCGGTCACGTTTGACGCCGGCACGTTGACGATCAACCTTCCGGCAGGCAGCTACAACAACGGCGAGAAATACTGCATCGTGGTTGCGCAGTCAATCCCTGCGGCGACGACGATCACGGCTCCGGTGGTTGTGACGATCGGAGACGGCACGGTGGCCTATCCGCTGACCGGATGCAACTGCGCGCAGCTGGTGTCCTGCCAGATCCGCACCCGCACGCGCTATGCGGCAAGAGTGGTTACGACGGCTACGGGCGGCACGTTCCGCCTGCTGGGCCGCGCGAGCTGCGCGCCGAGCAATGCGCTTACAGCGATAGATGGCACGGTTCCGGCGACGACCTGAAGGGAGGAGATGACAGATGGCAGGCAGCAACGGCAGATTGGCAATGCTTCAGAGGATGCGCGAGAATGGCAGCCGGCGAGGAGACGACGGAGGCGGTCGCTATGAGGCCAGCAACGCATACACGTCGGATTATCCGAATCACATGACCTATGAGCCTCCCTACGGCAGCCCGGACATGCGCAGGCGTTATGAGACACGAGGCGGCTATGACGGCGACATGCCGATGGACCGCCGGATGGGCTTTGAGCAGCCGATTGACGCCTATGACACGGAGATGCGCCGCAGACGCCGCAAGGACGGCACGTTTATGCACTACGGCGGCGAGCGCGAAAGCCACGGCATGGAGCCGATCCGCTTCGGAGGCATGGTGGCCATGGACGGCGGAGGCCATCGCGGTAGTCATCAGAAGATGACGCGCGAGATGGCTGAAGACTGGGTCAACTCCATGGAGGGCAGCGATCCGGCCAAACAGCACGGCGGGAAATGGACGACGGAGCAGATCAAGCCTATTGCCCAGAAATACGGCGTGCCGACGGAAGATGAGCGCTTCTGGGAGTTTTACGCGGTGTTGAACGCAATGTACAGCGATTATTATCCGGT
>SFHU01000162.1 GCA_004555535.1 Clostridiales bacterium | reverse complement strand
CTTCGCCGTAACCGTCACGCAGTTCGCGCACGATGATGTCGCGGTCAAGATCACGACGAAGATCCCCGAGTCCGGCTGGTCGTATGACGAGGGAAAGAAATGCCTTGTGGAAAACGACGATCCCACAGCCTTCGGCGCGGGTGCCATCAGATTCGAGGTAAGAGGTAACGTGGAGGACTTCGACTACTACAAGGACAAATTTGAAAACTATCAGGATATCGATGATCGCGTGATCGGCGGTATCACCTTCAAGGGCCGCACCTACAAGCGCATCGGCTACGACTGGATCGAGTACGTCGCGCAGATCGACGATGGGCGTGCGCTGTCCATCGGACTGACAGATATTGACTGCGTTCCGGGTACGATGCCCGACGTTATCCTCAGCGGCATAACGATCAAGTAAGGTCATCCCCGTCCAAGGCTTACTTTGCCTGACCACAGCGTATCAAACGGCGCCCGCCCGCAGCGCGGGCGGGCGCTTCCTTGTGAGAAAAAAGAAAGAGGTGGAACCATCTATGCCAACACAGGTAACCAACTATCAATGCCCCGGCTGCACCGGTCCGCTGCACTTCGTAGGCGCTTCCGGTAAGCTGGAGTGCGAATACTGCGGCGCGAGTTACGACGTTGCGGAGATCGAGGCGCTCTACGCGGAGAAAGAAGAGAAGGCCGCGGCGGCGCAGCAGGCGGCTGAAGAAAAGGCCGCGGAGCAGAAGAAAGCGTCCGCCGACGGCGGCGATTGGGATACCTCCGGCTTCAGCGACGACTGGGGCGAGGAGGGCGCGCACATGAAAGCGTACAGCTGCCCCAGCTGCGGTGCGGAGCTCATCTGCGATGAGAGCACGGCGGCAACATCCTGCCCCTATTGCGGCAACCCCACGGTGGTGCCGGGGCAGTTTTCCGGAGAGCTGAAGCCGGACTTCATCCTCCCCTTCAAGCTCAGCCGGGAGGACGCCATCAAGGCGCTCAGAGAGCACTACAAGG
Organism: Clostridiales bacterium; assembly: GCA_004555535.1. GTDB lineage: Bacteria > Bacillota > Clostridia > Christensenellales > Aristaeellaceae > Ventricola. The sequence continues at coordinate 2,442 of SFHU01000162.1, read as the reverse complement.
GGAAGATTCTTCTGCCTAAGACCTTTACCAACGAAAACCACGTGCAGGAGATCCGCGGCGTTTACGTCCCCTTCTGGATGTTTGACGGCAAGGCGATGGGCGACGCCCGTTATGAGGCCACCCGCTCCCACAGCTATACCTCCGGCGATTACGAGATCACGAAAACGGAGCACTTCGACATTTACCGCGCCGGCTCCGTCACCTTTGAGAAGGTGCCGGTGGATGCCTCCAGCAAAATGCCGGACGATCACATGGATTCCATCGAACCCTACGATTATAAGGGCTTGAAAAGCTTTTCCACAGCCTACCTTCCCGGCTTTCTTGCCGACAAGTACGATGTGAGCGTGGAGGAGAGCCGCGAGCGTGCGGATCAGCGCTGCGAGGGCACGCTGGAAGCCGCGCTGCGCGGCAGCGTGAAGGGCTACGATACCTGCACCCGTCTGACCGGCAGCACGGATCTGGCGCGGGGCAAGGTACATTACGCCCTCATGCCCGTGTGGATGCTCAATACCAAGTGGCAGGGGAAGGATTTCCTCTTCGCCATGAACGGGCAGACCGGAAAGCTGGTCGGCGACCTGCCGGTCAGCTGGGGAAAATTCTGGGGCATGTTTGCCGGCATTGCGGCGCTCCTTTCAATCGTCGGCTCCATCGGAGCCACGCTGCTGATGCTGTAACAAGGGGGGACGGACATGAAAAAAAGAATGACAGCTTTGCTGACCACGCTTTTGCTGGCGCTGGCTTTGTGCATCCCCTCCATGGCGGCGGTGGAGTACGGCGCAATCTACGATGAGACCGAGGAGCTCGGCTCCGTGGAATTGACCTATCAGGGGGAGCAGACGCTCCCGCAGCTCACGGAAGCGCTCGGCATTGACCTGCGGGTGGATGTATTTACCGACGAGGGCGTGGAGGACAGCAGTGTCTCGGATATCGCGGTGTATGTCTATGAGGATTCCGGCTACGGCTGCGGCGAGAAAAGGGACGGCGTCTCGCTGACGCTGCTGCTGCGCGGCACGGAGGACGGCGCGTACACGCTCTCGGAGACGGATTGGTGCGTGTATGCCCTTCTTGATGCGGCGCGAGGCAGCGCACAGGAACTGTCCGACGTTGTACGCGACGCGGTGTCGCCCTACATGGCCCAGCGCGCATGGAACGGCGAGGACATGACCATGAGCGCCACGGCGCTCTCGCAGGCGGTGAACGCCATGGCGGAGAGCGTGGAGGACTACCTCCAGGCAGACGCCTCGCCGGACGTCACCGGCGGTGATGCCGAGGCGCAGACGCCGGAGCAGACCGGCGCCGATATGAACTATATCTTCGATCTCAGCGACCAGCTTTCCTTCGAGGAGTGGGCGGAACTGGAAGCACGGGCTTCGGACATTTCCCAGCGCCACGGCTGCGGTGTCTATGTTGCTTTTGTGGATGACTTCACGGAGTACGGCGGCGGGAACGATGTTTACAAGACCACTTATCAGCTCTATCACGCCAATGAGCTGGGCATGGGCGAGAACCGGGACGGCATTATCATCCTGCTGAGCATGAACGAGCGCAACTATGCCATGTTCGTCTACGGCAAAAACGCGGAGTATGCGTTCAATAAGTACGGTCAGGAGCAGCTGGAGAATGCCTTCCTCGGCTACTTCGGCGACAACGACTGGTACGGCGGTGCTTCCCATTATCTGGATACCTGCGATGAGTATCTGACCCTTGCGGAAGAGGGAGATCCCGTGCGGAAGAATACTCTTCCGATGTACCTCATTGTTGTGGCGGCCTCCTGCGCGATCTCCGGCTTTATCTGCCTCATGCTGAAGTGGAAGATGCAGACCGTCCATAAGAAGGTAGAGGCCGACGAGTATGTCGCCGCGGGCGGCCTGACGCTGACAAAGCAGTACGACCGCTACACCCACACCACCGAAACTCGCACCAAGATCAGTTCCGATTCTGACAGCGGCGGTAGTACCAGCAGCTGCAGCGGCGGAGGCGGCAGCGGCCGCAGCGGAACGTTTTGAGAAGGAGGCGGACGATGAAGCAGTGTATCCTGCGCCGAGCCCTTTCGGCACTTCTCTGTCTGGTGCTGGCGCTGAGCCTGACTGCCTGCGGCGGAGAGACCGAGCGGCCCGAGACAGAAGGCGGCAGCGGCATGACAGGGGCGCTTTCCGGCGGCAAGGGCAATGTGTCTGAACCAAAGGACGATCCAGAGAAAGCGGAGGCGGGACTTGTCCTGCTGCGGGCGTGTATGGCAGAGGATGACCAGTTGGCCGGCGCGGTGGCCTACCTCGGTCAGCGCGAGCCAAACGACAGATCGTCGATGACGGAGTGGCTGCTCGAAAACAGCGGCGATCTTGTTTCCGAGCTGCCGTTCCTGCTGGAGATCCCGGCGGAGCGCGTACTCGGCGGAGAGAGCGGCAAGCTCTACTGCATCGTCCCCCGGGACGAGAGCACCAG
>SFHU01000060.1 GCA_004555535.1 Clostridiales bacterium | reverse complement strand
GGAAGAGGATATAATCTTCCGGATAGTCTTTTTTGCGGAGGAGCCTGGCTTTACGGCCAGGCGCTGCGCCGCGTACCGACCGCAGGGGCGCATGCGTCTCCGGTCCGACAGTCTTGAGGAAAGAAAAGCCATGTTTGTCGATCAGGTCAAGATCACCGCGAAGGCCGGCAGCGGCGGCAACGGCGCGGTTTCGTTTCACAGGGAGAAGTTTGTGCAGAACGGCGGCCCGGACGGCGGCGACGGCGGCAACGGCGGCGACATCGTGCTGCTGGCCGACGTCAACATGCACACGCTGATGGACTTCCGCTACAAGCGCAAGTACACGGCGGAAAATGGCGGCAACGGCGCGGCGGCACTTTGCCGCGGCAAGAGCGGCGGCGATCTGATCATCAAGGTGCCGGTGGGCACCGTCGTGCGCCGCACGGACGACGGACGCCTCGTTGCGGACATGCACGAGCCCGGCCAGACGCACATCCTTTTAAAGGGAGGCCGCGGCGGCTGGGGAAACGCGCATTTCGCGACGCCGACACGCCAGGCGCCCAACTTCGCCAAGCCCGGCCAGAAATGCGAGATCGTCGAGTTTGAGCTGGAGCTCAAGTCCATTGCGGACGTGGGCCTGGTCGGCTATCCGAACGTCGGCAAGAGCACGATCCTCTCTGTCGTCACGGCGGCCCGGCCCAAGATCGCGAATTATCACTTCACGACGCTCGCCCCGAACCTGGGCATCTGCCGCAAATACGGTATGGACTTTGTCATGGCGGACATCCCCGGCATCGTCGAGGGCGCCAGCGAGGGCGTCGGCCTGGGCATCCGCTTCCTGCGCCACGTCGAGCGCACGCGCCTGCTGGTGCATGTGCTGGACATTGCGGGCAGCGAGGGCCGCGACCCCCTCGAGGACTTTGAGCAGATCTGCGACGAGCTGGTCGCCTACGGCGATCTGGCCGAGCGGCCGCAGATCGTCGCGGCGAACAAGATGGATCTGCCGGGGGCCCAGGAGAACCTCGAGCGCCTGCGCGCGCATCTGCACGGCACGGACATCGAGGTCTATCCCGTCAGCGCGGCGACCGGCGCGGGCTTTGACGAGCTGATGGGCGCGATTGTGCGCATCCTGCCGACGCTTCCGGAGATCACGGTCTTTGAGGAAGAGCCGGAGATCGAGGCCGCGCCGCAGGCGCCGTTCGCCATCGAGAAGGAGGGCGGTATCTACGTCGTCACCGGCCCGGCGATGGAGCAGCTGATCGACTCCGTCAACTTCTCGGACCAGGAATCGCTGAACTACTTCCACAGGACGCTGCGCAGCCGCGGCGTCATCGACGCGCTCCGCGCCGCCGGCGCGAAGGAGGGCGACACCGTCGCCATCGGCGAGATGGAATTCGACTTTGTCGAGTGACGGACTGAATCAGGAAACACACACCGGCGGGGCAGAGGCCCCGGAAAGGAAACGGCATGACGAGCAAGCAGCGCGCGTATCTGCGCGGATTGGCCAACACGATGGAGCCCATCCTCCACGTGGGCAAGGATGGCGTAAACGACAACATGATCAAGCAGCTCTCGGACGCGCTGGAGGCGCGCGAGCTGGTGAAGGGCACCGTGCTTCAAAACAGCCCGATGACCGCCCGCGAGGCGATCGCGGCGCTGTGCGAGGGCGCGGACGCGGAGCCGGTGCAGTGCATCGGCAACCGCTTCGTGATCTACCGCGCGCGGGAGAAGGATCCGAAGATCATCCTCCCGTAAGGCGCTCAGAGGGCCTGCTCCGCACAGGCGAGCGCGGCAGAGATTTCATACACCCTGGCTGCGGCGCGCATTCCGCTTGGGAGCGCGCCGCGCTTTTTGCCGTATTCGCCAAAGAGCGCGCCCGCCGCGGCGCCGACGGCTGCTGCCGCGAGCATCCGCGGGGGAAAGACCTGTGCCGCGCCGCTCAGGAGCGTCAGCAGCAGCGCGCCCGCCTGCGCGCACAGGCGCACGAGCAGCGCGTCGGAGGAGAGCCCCCGCCGGCGCTCGATGCCGCCGGGCAGCAGGCGCGAGAGCAGCAGCGCGTCCCCCGCGCCGAAAAAGCCGCCCGCCGCGGCGCACAGCAGCGCGGCAAGCACCGGCGCGCGGGCGGGGCGAGGCGGATGCCGCTTTGCCGGGAGCAGCACGAGCAGCAGCAGGGGCAGCGCCTGTATCCGCCGCAGCGCCAGACTGCCGGGAAAGCGCGCGCAGGCCATCAGCAGCAGCGCGCGGCCGAGCACGCCGCCGACGAAGCCGGCCGTCGCAAGGCGGTCGGGCGGGCCATGCACGGCGCGCAGACCACCGCGCAGGGGAAGACTGGCCGCGGCGGCGCACAGCGCGCACAGCGAGGAGAGCGCGATGGCCGAGCGAGGCGAGAAGCGAAGGCAGGCATCCAGCCCGCAGCGCAGCAGCAGCGCGCCGGAGGGGCCGCCCGCCCAGAAGGCCCAAAAGGCCGCGATGCAAAGAAAAAGCTCCATTTCAAGACCTCCCGCCGATGCATTCAGTCTGCCCACAAAGGCGGCGGGAATGCGGGCGGGCAGACAGGAGGAGGACACCATGGAAGCACAGACGGCGCAGCACGCGCCGCTCTTTTCGCGCGAGGCGCTCCGGCGGCTGCTGATTCCGCTGCTGCTGGAGCAGTTCCTCTCGGTATCAATGGGCATGGCGGACACGATCATGGTCGCCGGCGTCGGCGAGGCGGCCGTCTCGAGCGTCAGCCTGGTGGACAGCATCAACGTGCTGATTATCCAGGTGCTTGCCGCGCTGGCGACGGGCGGCGCCGTCATCGCCAGCCAGTATCTGGGCCGGCGCGATGTGCAGAACGCCCAGCGCGGGGCGGCACAGCTGTGCAGCGTGCTGCTGATCTCGACGCTGGCGGCGGCGGCGCTCGTGCTCGCTTTCCGCGTCCCGATGCTCCGGGGCGTGTTCGGCGCGGTCGACGACGAGGTGATGCGCTTTTCCGAGATCTATTTCTTCATCAGCGCGCTCTCCTATCCGTTCATCGGGCTGTACAACGCGGGCGCGGCGCTCTTCCGCGCGCAGGGCGACAGCCGCACGAGCATGACGGCGAGCCTGGTGATGAACGTCATCAACATCGCGGGCAACGCGGCGCTGATCTACGGCGCGCATCTGGGCGTGCTGGGCGCAGCGCTGGCGACGCTGCTGGGCCGCGTCTTTGCGGCGGCGTTTGTCCTGCTCAGGCTCCAGCGCCCGGGCAACCCGCTGCGCATCCGCAATGCGGCGGCGCTGCGGCCGGACGCGGGCTTCATCCGGCGCATCCTCGCCATCGGCGTCCCGTCGGGCATCGAGAACGGCATGTTCCACATCGGCAAGCTGCTTGTCACGCACCTGACCAGCACGCTGGGCACGGCGGCGATCGCGGCCAACGCCGTCTGCAACACGGTCTGCAGCGCGGCGAACATCCCCGGCAGCGCCATCGGTCTGGCGATGATCCCGGTGGTTGGCCAGTGCCTCGGCGCGGGCGAGCGCGGCCAGGCCCGGCGCTATGCCGGACGGCTGATGGGCATGGCCTACGCCGGCATCGCGGCGGCCAACGCGCTCATCTTCCTGACGATCCCCTGGATTGCGCGCTGGTTCAGCCTCTCAAGCGCGGCGCTGGAGATGACGGTGCGCGTCATGCGCACGTTCAATGTGGCGGCGGTCCTCTTCTGGCCCTCGAGCTTCACGCTCTCCAACGTCCTGCGCGCCGGCGGCGACACGAAGTTCACCATGCTGGTCAGCATGACGAGCATGTGGCTGTTCCGCGTGCTGCTTTGCTATGTGTTCGTGCGCGGGCTGCATCTGGGGCTGGTGAGCATCTGGGTGGGCATGTATGTGGACTGGATCTTCCGCAGCCTCTGCTTCTTCCTGCGCTACCGCAGCGGCCGGTGGATGGAGAACAGGGTCATCTGAATCCCGCGCCGCGCATTCGCCCGCCATCTTTTTGCTGGTTCGCTCTTGACAAGGGCGGATATCTTCGCTAAAATATGTCTAACTTCATATTCCGGAACCTGAAAAGACGATGATGGGAAAAAATCGGAAGGGTGCGTTCCGTCAAGAGAGCCGGCGTTTGGTGCGAGCCGGACGGAATCCTTTTTGAGAACTCCTCCCGGAGTTGCGCGGGCGAAACGCCAGTAGTCCGCGACGGATGACCCCGTGACCGGTCAGGTCTTGTCTGAGACCGTGAGGGCTGCCCTCCGGCAGCCGAATTAGGGTGGTACCGCGCACAGATGTTTTGTATCATGCGCCCCTAAGCCGCAGCGTCGCGGCTGAGGGGCGTTTTTCCGTCTCCGGCCGGATCACTCTCGCACGTAGGAAAGGAGAAAGAAACACCATGTATCAAGGCTGCAAGAAGTACATTCCCTTTACGCCCGTTTCCCTGCCGGACCGCACCTGGCCCGACAAGCGCATTGAAAAGGCGCCGACCTGGTGCTCCGTCGATCTGCGCGACGGCAACCAGGCGCTCGTCACCCCGATGAACCTGCAGGAGAAGCTCGACTTCTTCAAGCTCCTGGTCGACGTCGGCTTCAAGGAGATCGAGGTCGGCTTCCCCTCCGCCTCCGAAACCGAGTATGAGATCCTGCGCGCGCTCATCGACGGCCATCACATCCCGGACGACGTCACCATCCAGGTGCTCGTTCAGGCGCGCGAGCATCTCATCCGCAAGACCTTTGAGGCCGTGCGCGGCGCCAAGAACGTCATCATCCACTTCTACAACTCGACCTCCACGCTCCAGCGCAAGGTTGTCTTCAAGAAGGACATGCAGGGCATCATCGACATCGCTGTCGCGGGTGCGAAGCTCGTGCGCGAGCTGACGGAGGCGGATACCTCCGGCACGAACTTCCGCTATGAGTACTCGCCCGAGTCCTTCTCCGGCACGGAGATGGATTTCGCCGTGGAGATCTGCCGCCAGGTCATGGAGACGCTGGGCGCGACGAAGGAGAACCCGGTCATCCTCAACCTGCCCAACACCGTCGAGATGTGCACGGCGAACACCTACGCCGACCAGATCGAGTATTTCTGCCGCAACCTGCCCAACCGCGAGGCGGCGATCATCTCCATCCATCCGCACAACGACCGCGGCACCGGTGTCGCCTGCGCCGAGCTGGCCATGATGGCGGGCGCGGAGCGCGTGGAGGGCACGCTCTTTGGCAACGGCGAGCGCACGGGCAACCTCGACGTGGTCACCGTCGCGCTGAACATGTACACGCAGGGCGTGGAGCCCATGCTCGACTTCTCGCGCATCGACAACGTCCGCGACGTCTACGAGCGCTGCACGAAGATGCACGTCCCGGAGCGCTGGCCCTACGCCGGCAAGCTCGCCTTCACGGCCTTCTCCGGCTCCCATCAGGATGCCATCAACAAGGGCCACGAGTACATGCGCGAGTCGAAGAGCCCGTACTGGGAGATTCCGTATCTGCCGATCGATCCGGCGGACGTCGGGCGCGAATACGAGCCGATCATCCGCATCAACAGCCAGTCCGGCAAGGGCGGCGCGGCGTTCATCATGGATCACAACTACGGCTATCATCTGCCCAAGGCGATGCATCCGGAGTTCGGCGCGGTGGTGCAGGTCGAATGTGACCGCACGGGCCGCGAGCTGACCCCGGAGGAGGTCTTCGGCCTCTTCCAGCGCGAATTCCTCAACATCAGCGCGCCCTATGCGCTCTCCCGTGCGAAATTCTATGAGGAGGCCGTCGCGGGCAGCTCGGCCAACATCACGCACTTCTCCGGCGTGCTGAGCGTGCGCGGCTCGTTCGTGCAGCTCGAGTCGCGCGGCAACGGCCCGATCGACGCCTTCTTCAACGCGCTCGGCCAGGCCGGCATCGAGGGCTATTCCTTCCTGACCTATTCCGAGCACGCAATCTCGATGGGCTCCGATTCCCAGGCTGTCGCCTATATCCAGCTGCGCGCCCCGGGCGGACGGCGCATCTACGGCGTCGGCACGGAGCACAACATCAATTTCGCCTCCGTCAAGGGCATTCTCAGCGCCATCAACCGCTTCGAGAACGGCAAGGTGTAAGCGCCGCGAAAGGCGCGACCGCCTGACGGTTACAAAACGGGCACCTCGTGTTCCGGGCAGCAGGCCTTGCTGCCCGGAACGCGGGGTGCTTTATTACGCGCATCTGCCGCTCGGGCGGCCCCGAAGCCGGGAGGAAATCCCTTTGGAGCGCCGGTTTTGTTTGCCCGGGACTGTGAATCGTGGTATACTGTAAAGGGGGTTTTTGCCTATGGCAATCTGCCCAATACAGGGGATCAGGACGCGGCGCTAACGGCCGCGATAGGGGATAGATCATGAAGCGCTATCGCATTTTTATCATCAATCCGGGGTCGACCTCGACCAAGCTGTCCATGTTTGAAAACGACACCTGTCTGTTCACAGAGGACACGTTTCACGATTCCTCTGTGCTGCTGACGTTTCCGACGATCAACGACCAGCTCGACTACAGAATGGACGTCATCCACCGGTTCCTCCAGGAGCATGGAATCGATCTGCACGGCGTCGACGCCATCGTCGGCCGCGGCGGCGGGTGCTGCTCCATCGAGGGCGGCGTCTACGCGATTGACGACGCGCTTATCCGCGACACGCGGGAGGCGCGCGGCGGGCTGTACCACGCCTCGATGCTCGGCGTGCAGATGGCCAAAGCGCTGCACGACGAGTACGGCGGGCTGATGCTGATGATGGACCCGCCCGTCGTGGACGAGCTGTGCGATCTGGCGCGCATGACCGGCGCGCGCGGCGTTTATCGCACGGCGATCTCCCACGCGCTCAACCTGAAGGAGACGGCACGCCGCCACGCCAGGACGCTGGGCAAGCGCTATGAGGACTGCAACCTGATCGTCTGCCATATCGACGGCGGTATCTCCGTCACCGCGCACCGGCACGGGCGGATGATTGACGGCAACAACGCGGGCGGCGGCGAGGGGCCGTTCACGCCCACGCGCATCGGCTCCATGGCCGTGACGGACATCCTCACGCACTTTTCCGACACCCCGCGCGAGCAGCTCAAGAGGCTGTGCAGCCAGGCTGGCGGGCTGACGAGCCACTTCGGCACGTCCAACTCCGACACCGTGCACCATCTGGTCGAGCAGGGGGATCCGCGGGCCGTGCGCGTCTGGCAGGCGATGATCTACCAGATTAGCAAGGCCATCGGCGAGATGGCGGCCGTGCTCTGCGGCGAGGTGGACGGCATCGTGCTCACGGGCGGGCTGCTGCGCTTTGACGACGTGCTGGAGGGCATCCGCAGGCGCTGCGGCTTCATCGCCCCGGTGACCGCGTATCCCGGCGAATTTGAGCAGGAGGCCATGGCCGCGGGGGCGCTGCGCGTGCTCACCGGCGAGGAGGAGGCCCGGGTCTATCCTGGGCACCCCGTTTGGACGGGCTTTGAGGACGAGGATATCGGAGAGAAGAGAGAGGAAGAACCGCATTGACCATTTATGACATCGCGCGCGAGGCGGGCGTTTCGGCGAGCACGGTGTCCCGTGTCATCAATGACAAGCCGGGCGTCGCGAAGGAAAAGCGCGCGCGTGTGCAGGCGCTGCTCAAAAAATATCAATATGTGCCCAACGAGACGGCGCGGGGGCTCGTGACCAGCTCCAGCCGCATGATCGGCATCCTTGTGGCCGACATCCGCCAGGAGCATCACATCGCCGGGGCGTATTACATCGCCCACGAGCTCTCCAGCCGCGGATACAGCAGCCTCGTGATGAACACGGGCAGCACGGAGGCGGAGCGCGTCGCCGGCATCCGCATGCTTGAGCAGCGCAGCGTCGAGGCGGCGGTGCTCATGGGCTCCATCTTCCAGACGGAGACCATCCGGGAGGCGATCACCCGCTCCCTGCCGCAGGTGCCCGTCTTCCTGCTCAACGGCTTTCTCGATTTGCCCAACGCCTATGGCGTGCTTTCCGACGACCGCGGCGGCATCGCGGACTGCGTCCGCCTGCTCGCGCGCAAGGGGCGGCGGCATATCGTCTTCCTTGTCGACCAGCCGACGCCCAGCAGCCGGCTCAAGACGCTGGGCTATCTCGACGGCGTGCGCGAGCTGGAGGGAAGCCCCGAGCCGATCGTTTATGACGGCGTTCGGGGCGATTACGACGGCGGCTATGAGACGATGCAGCGCGTGCTGCGGGAGCATCCCGATACGGACGGCGTGATCTGCAGCCTCGACCTGATCGCCTGCGGCGCGCTGCGCGCCATTCAGGACAGCGGGCTCGACGTGCCGGGGGATATCTCGCTCATCGGCATGGACAACACGGTCTGCGCGCAGGTCTGCCGGCCCAAGCTGACCTCGCTCAACTCCATGGCGCTCGACCTGGGCGTCACCATCGCCCACAAGCTCGTGGATTGTCTAGAGGGGCGCGGTACCAACCAGCGCACGATGCTCTTCCCGAGCATCGTGGAACGGGAGTCGACCTGATTGCCGAAAGAAGACGAAATCGATTGCAAAATGAGTTGCGATAAAATTCCGCTTTTTTAAAAAATAGTATTGAATTAAAGAGAAATTTGTGGTATCTTATAGATGAAATCGATTGCTGCTTTTGCGGGCGGCACGGATCAGAGGCACACATGGACTGAGGCAAAAGAGAAAGGCGGAGAGCGTATGATTTTTTCCAGCATTCACGCGGGCGACGATCTGAGCAAATATCCGGAGGCGATTGCGCGGGCCATCCGCTACGCTTCCACGACCGACTTCAGCCAGATGGAGGACGGGCGCTATCCGATTGACGGCGACAGGATGTTCGTGCAGCTGTTCCATCTGACCTCCAAGCAGCTGGAGGAGACGAAGCCGGAGCTGCATGAGAAGTATGTCGACGTGCAGTACTGGCTCACCGGCGAGGAGCTCTGCGGCGTGGCCCCGGCTGACGGCGTGGGCGCGCAGGTCGAGGCGCATGAGGACCGCGACCTCTACTTCTATGACAGTGTGAAGAACGAGGGCTTCATCCATCCGACGGCGGGCTGCTACGCTGTGTTCTTCCCGAGCGACGCGCATCGCCCCGGCGTGTGCGTCGACCGAAAGCCGCTTGCCTACAGCAAGGTCGTCGTCAAGGTCAGCATGGAGCTACTGTGATGCGGCGCAAGGAGGAGAGGACAATGAGAATTGCGGTTCTGGGCGCGGGCGCGATGGGCTCGCTCTACGGCGGCTATCTGAGCCGGAAGCATGACGTGATTCTGGTGGACGTCAATCAGGCTGTGGTCGACGCCATCAACGCCAACGGCGTGACGATTCACGAGCCGGATGGCTCTGTGACCGTCTGCCATCCGCTGGGCGCGGTTTCCACGGCGGGCATGGCGCCCGTCGACCTGATCATCGTGTTCGTCAAGGCGATGTTCAGCGAGAGCGCGCTTTCAAACAACCGCGGCCTGATCGGGCCGGACACCTGTATCATGACGCTGCAGAACGGCAGCGGCCATGAGGATACGCTCACGAAGTTCGTCGACCGCGCGCACGTCGTCATCGGCACGACGCAGCACAACAGCGCTGTCGTGGGCCCGGGTGAGATCCGCCACGGCGGCAGCGGCATCACGCATGTGGGCTGCATCGAGGGCGACGTCAGCCGCCTGCAGTACATCGCTGACGCCTTCTGCGAGAGCGGCCTTGAGGCCGACTGCAGCGCGGACGTGCAGAAGCTCATCTGGGGCAAGATGTTCACCAACGTCTCCGCCAGCGTGCTCACCGGCGTGCTGCAGGTGCCGCTCGGCTTCATCGCCAGCGACAAAAATGCTTGGGCGCTGTGTGAGACGCTCGTGCGCGAGGCGGTTGCCGTCGCCGCGGGCGAGGGGCTGGAGTTTGACGCGGAGGAGAAGGTCGCCGAGGTGCGCCACGTCTGCGAGAACAGCCCCGCCGGCATCACGAGCATCTGCGCGGACCTTTCCAAGGGCCGGCGCACGGAGGTCGACACCATCAGCGGCAGCGTCGTGCGCGCCAGCCGCAGAAACGGCGTTCCCGCGCCGACGCACGCGGCCATGGTCGCGCTCGTCCACGCGATGGAAGCCAAAGCCAGTCAATCCTGAAATTTTGAATAAGGAGGAAATTCTATGGAACCCGTATACGAGCTCAACGGTCTTCGCGTGGTCGATCTGACCAAGGTGCTGGACCCGAAAACCGAATCCCGCCGCTGCCATCTGATTCGCTACAACACCGGCGGCCCCATCCCGGACTATCATACCGCGCTCGACCTGACTAGCCACCTCGGCACGCACTGCGAGTGCCCGTATCACCACTTTGAGGACGGCAAGTCCGTCGGCGAGCTCCCGCTGACGACCTTCATGGGCCGCGCCATCTACGTCAACATCGACTTCCTCGAGCCGAACAGCCACATCAGCGGCGCGGATCTCGACCGCGCCTGCGGCGACCGCATCAAGGAGGGCGACATCGTCATCCTCGACAGCAACTGGAAGTTCCCGCCGTTCACACCGCAGACCAACAGCCCGGCCGACAAGCGCCTGTTCATCAACGGCGAGACTGCCTGGTGGCTGCGCAACCATGGCGTCAAGTGCGTCGGCTTCGGCGACGGCGTCTCCATCGAGAACTGCGAGGAGGACGTCAAGCCCTTCCACGACATCATCATGGAGGTCGACGGCGTGTTCCTGGAGGTGCTCAAGAACCTCGAGTACCTGACCACCGATACCTTCTTCATGAGCTATGCGGCGCTGCCGATCGTCGGCGCCGACTCCTGCCCGGTCCGCGCCTATGCGATCGAGGGCCTGGCCGAGTTCAGCAAGTAATCAAAAACACCCGGAATCACAAAAAAGAGGATGCGCTCCGCAAGGAAACGCATCCTTTTCAGGTTTTGGGAATTGCGGGGGATCAGCGGACGGTGTAGCCGCCGTCCCGGGCGATGCGCGACAGGCGATGGATCGTCAGCAGGTCGCCGATGGCCTCGACGATCAGGATGATGCCGATGATCTGCATGAGCAGCGCGCCGTAGACCTCCGGGCAGAAGACGAATGTCAGCGCGACGATGAGCGTGGCCATTGCGACGACCAGGGAGATCCACCAGTAGCTGTAGCCGAAGGCGCGAAGGTTCAGCGCGCGCTTGAGGCTGCCGGCGCTGCCCACGGCAATCGCCAGGCCCAGCACGATGATCAGGAAGTCCATCAGGAAGCCGGGGTTGAGCAGCGAGAAGACGCCGAACGCCGCCGCGGCGATGCCGATGATCAGCTCGACGGAGAGACCGCCAAAGTCCCTGTCCATCAGGAAGGAGAGCAGGTTGAACGTACCGTAGATCAGCACGACTACGCCGACGAGCGTGCAGAGCAGATTCTTGCTCGTGGTCGGCGCGACAAGCAGCACGATGCCCAGCACCAGATAGACGACGGAGGCCAGCGTGGCGTTGAGCTTGAGCTCGCGGACGGCCTTCAAAATGGGATTGCTGTTTTCCTTGCTCATAAAAAAGTCCTCCTTGGTTGAAAAACCTCTCTAATTGTATGCGCCAGTATGCGGCGCGCAGACCGTCGACAGAAAAATTGCGCGCGGCGTTCCGAAACGCGGTGCATCAGGAGAGGCGGCTGACGATCAGAATCGCCGCGCCCAGCAGCGTCAGCACAACGCCGACCATGCGGTTGAGCCTTTCGGGCGTTGAGCGGTTGGCCAGCCGCGCGCCGATCCTCGCGAAGAGCAGCGTGAAGACCACGCAGGGCAGCAGCACAAGCGGATCGGGCGCGCCATCGATGGCGAAATGCGAGGCCGCGCCGGTCAGCGCCGTGAAGGCCATGATGAAGACGCTGGTGCCCACGGCGGTCTTGAGCTCGTAGCCCAGCACGCTGGTGAGCACGAGGAGCATCATCATGCCGCCGCCCGCACCGACGAAGCCGCAGATGAAGCCGATCATCATGCCGCAGACGACGGACTGTACGGCGCGCTTTCCGGCGGAGACCGAGGCCATCGCCTGGCGCGTCGTCATCACGGGGCGCACGAGGAACTTGATGCCCAGCAGCAGCGTCATCACGGTGGAAAAGCTGCCCATCGTCTGGCTGGGGATGAGGCTGGAGACCCAGCTGCCCACCAGCGTGAAGACGAGCACCGTCAGCATCATGATCAACCCGTTGCGCACGTCGAGGTTGCCGTTGCGGTAGTAGGTCCAGGCGGAAACGCCGCTGGCGAGCACGTCGGAGGCCAGCGCGATGCCGACGGCCTGATAGGCGGGGATATCCAGAAACGCAATGAGCATGGGCGAGATGACCGCGGCGGCGCTGATGCCGGCCAGGCCGGTGCCCAGGCCCGCGCCGAGGCCCGCGAGCAGACAAACCAAAATCCTGAGCATGGGATATACATCTCCTTTTCAATTCGCCGCAGGCGGACAAAACCCTCCTGCGAACAGCTTGAAACTTCATTATAAGAAGCTGCGGCGTCCAGTCAAGCGCTGCGGTTTGACCGGGGAAAAGAGATGCCGTTGTGAAGGCGGGAAACGCGCATTGACAGACGATACGGGGAGGGATATAATAAAATCGTATGGTTGCGGCCAGAAGCGGAGCCGCTTGGATGACCGGGGCGACAGCCCCCTGAGACGTCCTGCCCGGAGGACGAAAGCATGCCTCTCCGGCAGAGACAGCACTGGAGGAAGACACAGATGCAGGCGAATACTGCGAAGGCGAAGCCGGGACGGCTACATATCATCATTGTGGGCTGCGGCAAGGTCGGCCATACGCTGACCGAGCAGCTTGTCCGTGAGGGACACGACGTGACGATTGTCGACGTCAGCGAGCGCGTGATCCGCGACACGACGGAAGTTTATGACGTCATGGGCATTCGGGGCAACGGCGCGAGCCTGAGCGTCCTGATGGAGGCCGGGCTCAAGGAGGCCGACCTAGTCATTGCCGTGACGGGCTCCGACGAGCTGAACCTGCTCTGCTGCACGATCGCCAAGAAGGCCGGCGGTGAGCTGGCGGCGATTGCGCGCGTGCGCAACCCCGATTACGCGGAGGAGCTGTCCTACCTGCGCCAGCAGCTCGGTCTCTCCATGATCATCAACCCGGAGCTGGAGGCGGCGCGCGAGATCGCCCGGCTGCTCTCCAGGCCGCAGGCGCTGACGGTCAGCGCGTTCGCCAAGGGACACGCGGAGCTCGTGCGCTTCAAGATTCCGTCGGGCAACGTGCTCTGCGGGCGCAGCATCATGCAGCTGGACAACCTGTTCCGCTTCGGCTACCTGGTCTGCGCGGTCGAGCGCGACGGCAGCGTCAGCATCCCCGGCGGCTCCTTCGTGCTCCACGAGGGCGACGATATCACGATTCTCGCCTCCTCCCGCGACGTGCACTGCATCTTTGACAGCATCGGCATGCGCGGCCAGGCGGTCAAAAGCTGCATGATCATCGGCGGAGGCAAGTCGAGCTATTATCTGGCCAAGCAGCTGCTGGAGCAGAAGCTCGAGGTCAAGATCATCGAATCGAACCGCCAGCGCTGCGAGGAGCTGAGCAACCTGCTGCCGGAGGCGCTCGTCATCTGCGGCGACGGCGGCGACGAGGAGCTGCTCAAGGAGGAGGGGATCTACTCGGCGGAGGCGTTCGTCCCGCTGACGGGCCTGGACGAGGAGAACATCCTGCTGACGCTCTACGCCAAGCGCATCCCCGGCCTCAAGACGATCACCAAGATCAACCGCATCACCTTCAATGACGTGATCGACGGGCTGGAGCTGGGCAGCGTCGTCTATCCCAAGTACATCACCTCCGAGGCGATCATCGCCTATGTGCGCGCCCGTCAGAACTCCATCGGCAGCAACGTCGAGACGCTCTACCACATGTTCGACAACCGCGTGGAGGCCATCGAGTTCCACGTCCGCAAGGACGCGCCGGTGTGCGGCGTGCCGCTGATGCAGCTCAAAAAGAAGGACAATCTGCTCATCGCCTGCATCAACCGCGGCGGCAGGATTATCTTCCCGCGCGGCCAGGACGCGATCATGGAGGGCGACTCCGTGATCATCGTCACGACGCACACGGGCTTCGGCGATATCAGCGATATCCTGCTCTGAGACGGGGAGACGCAAGATGAACACAAAGAGCATCACCTATATCCTCGGCTGGATTCTCAAAATCGAGGCGGCGTTCATGTCGCTGCCCATCCTCACGGCCCTCATCTACGGCGAGGAGCAGGGCTGGACGTTTGTGCTGGTCATGGCGCTGTGCCTGCTGTGCGGCGCGCTGCTGACGGGGCGCAAGCCGAAAAACCCGAGCTTCTATGCGCGCGAGGCGTTCGTCGCCACGGCGCTGGGCTGGATCGCGATGAGCGTGTTCGGCTGCATTCCCTTTGTCCTGACGGGGGAGATCCCGCGCTTCATCGACGCGCTCTTTGAGACCGTCTCCGGCTTTACGACGACCGGCGCGAGCATCATGCCCGACGTGGAGATCATGAGCCATTGCTCGATGATCTGGCGCTGCTTCACCCACTGGATCGGCGGCATGGGCGTGCTCGTGTTCCTGCTGGCCGTGCTGCCGATGGTCGGCGGCACGAACATGCATCTGATGAAGGCGGAGAGCCCCGGCCCCTCCGTGGGCAAGCTGGTGCCCAAGGTGCGCTTCACCGCGCAGATCCTCTACCGGCTCTACGTCGTGCTGACGGCCGCGGAGTTCGTGTTCCTGCTGCTGGGCAAAATGGATCCCTACGAGGCGCTGTGCACGGCCTTCGGTACCGCCGGCACGGGCGGCTTCGGCGTCAAAAACAGCTCCATCGGCGGCTATTCGCCGTACATCCAGTGGGTCGTGACGGTGTTCATGATTCTCTTCGGCGTCAACTTCAACGTCTATTTCCTGCTGCTGATGTGCAAATTCCGGGATGCCTTCCATTGCGAGGAGATGCGCTGGTATCTGACGATCATCGCTGCGGCGACGCTGCTGATCTTCGCCAACGCCTATGACGCTGCGCTGACGGTGGAGAACAACCTGCGCATCGCGGCGTTCCAGGTCGCCTCCATCATCACGACGACAGGCTATTCGACGGCGGATTTCCAGCTCTGGCCGGAGTTCTCCAAGACGATCCTCGTCATGCTCATGTTCGTGGGCGCCTGCGCGGGCAGCACGGGCGGCGGCCTCAAGGTGTCGCGCTTTGTCATCGCGGCCAAGTCGCTGGGCGCGTATCTGATCTCATTCCTGCATCCGCGCGCCGTGCACAAGGTCAAGTTCGAGGGCAAGAGCGTCGAGGAGGACACGCTGCGCGCCGTGCAGCTCTACTTTGTCACGGTGATCTTCATCGTCGCGGCGTCGGTGCTGCTGGTGTCGCTGGATAACTTCGATCTCGTCACCACCTTCACGGCGGTCACGGCGACGTTCAACAACATCGGTCCGGGCCTCAATGGCGTCGGCCCGACCTCCAACTTCGCCGCGTTCAGCGACCTGTCCAAGTGCGTCATGATCTTTGACATGCTCGCGGGCCGCCTGGAGATCTTCCCGTTGCTGATGCTGCTCTATCCGCCGCTGTGGAGGGAGAGCATCAGCGAATCCCGGCGCAGGAAGCGCCGCCGCGCCAGCGCGCTGGGACTCGATGCCTGAGCGCAGCGCGAAAGAGCAAAGGAGAGAATTCCATGATCCGATGGGGCATTCTGTCGACGGGCACGATCGCCAAAAACTTTGCCCGCACGGCCAGACAGATGGGCGATGTGACGCTGTATGCCGTCGCCTCCCGCTCGCAGGAGAGCGCGGATGAATTCGGCGACGCCTATGGCATTGAAAAGCGCTATGGGAGCTATGAGGCGCTGGCGGCGGATCCGCAGGTGGATATCGTCTATGTCGCCACGCCGCACAGCCGACACTTTGAGGACATGAAGCTGATGATCGCGGCGGGAAAGCACATCCTCTGCGAAAAGAGCTTCACGACCGACGCCGCGCAGGCGGAGGAGATCTTCCGCCTCGCCCGGGAGAAGGGTGTCTTCGTCATGGAGGCGTTCTGGACGAAGACGCTGCCCGTCTACCGCGAGGTCGAAAAGCTGCTTGAAGAGGGTGCCATCGGCGACATCCGCACGGTGACCGCGCAGTATGGCTACACGACCGCCCGCCAGGCGCGCAAGTTTGACGCCGCGCTCGCCGGCGGCACGCTGCTGGACATCGGCGTCTACGCCATCGGCTTCGCCTGTATGATGCTCGGCTGCCGCTTTGACAGCATCCAGAGCCAGCTCGTCATGAACCCCGAGGGGACGGACGCGATCGACGCGATCCTGCTGCGCCGGGGCGATGCCGTCGCGCAGCTGACCTGCGCCATCGGCTGTCAGATGCCCACGCACGGCGCCGTCTACGGCACGAAGGGGCACATCGACATTCCGGATTTCAAGAGCGCGCAGCGCGCGACGCTCTGCCTGGACGGAGAAGCGCCGCGCGAGCTTGCCGCGCCCTTCGAGGTCAACGGCTTTGAATACGAGATCCGCGAGGCGGAACGCTGCGCCGCGCAGGGCTGCCGGCAGAGCGCGCTGCTTCCGCCGCAGTGGACCGTTGCCGTCATGCGCATCATGGACGAGGTGCGCCGGCAGAACGGGCTGCGGTTCCCGTTTGAGGGCTGAGTCCGAAAGCGGATCGCGAGGAACAAAACAATCAAGAAACCCATCATTCTGCACTTTGGAGGATGATGGGTTTTCTTTTTGTGCGGATGCATGCAGCTTTCCGGCGTTTACAGAGGACGTGCAGCCGGGCAGGAGAGGGATAATCAGGAGGAAAAACGCAGGAAAAACTGCCTTTTTATGCAAAGCCCATAAAGCCTGAGAAAGAAAAAGGACAAAAAAGGTTTGCTTTTTTCGGACGATCTGATATAATGGATTTCAG
>SFHU01000161.1 GCA_004555535.1 Clostridiales bacterium | reverse complement strand
CTGCGGAAGTGAACATATACATCCAGAGTAAACCGGCATGATGCCGATTGCATGACCGACCAAGTGATGAAAGTTCCGTTGCCTTGCGGCCGAGGCCGAAGCTTTGCGGAAGGACTTTCATAGTAAACCGACAACGGGCCGATTGCGGGCTGATCATGGAAGACAGCCGGACGGCAGAAACGGAGGAAAACGATGATCAGACGGTTTGAGATCGACTTTACGCCAAGCGCGGACAGGCGGATGGTGCGCGTCTACATCCCGGAGGGAGAGGGACCCTGTCCCGTGATGTATATGTTTGATGGGCAGAATGCCTTTGACGACAGGGAGGCCGCCTACGGCCGCAGCTGGAACCTGCGCACGTTTCTGGAGGAATGGCCGAAGCGGATGATCGTCGTTGCGCTGCAAAGCAGCCTGGAGCGGGACAGGCGACTGGCGGAATACTGCCCCTATCATCTGGAGCCGAAGCTCTGGGAGGGCCTTCGCGGCCGGGGACGGGCCACCGTCGAATGGCTGGTCGATGCGCTCAAGCCGAGGATTGACCGCGAGTTTGACACGCTGCCTTCCCGGGCATGCACGGGCGTGATGGGCGCGTCAATGGGCGCTCTGATGGCGCTCTACGCCGCGACGGAGCGAAACGACGTCTTCTCCAAGGCTGCCTGCGTCTCGCCCCGGCTGGCCATGTGCTTTGCGGAGGCGAGCAGCCAGATCGGCAGCGCGCAGATCAGCCCGGACACGCGCATCTACCTCTCCTGGGGCGAAAACGAGGCGCGGGATCAGCGCCTCCTCGCGCGCACGACGGCGCAGAGCCTGACAGCCGCGAACCTGCTGATGGCCAAGGGCGCGCGCGTCTATCCCTATTTGCAGGAGGACGGGAGGCACTGCGAGGAGGACTGGAGGCGGCAGGTGCCGGAGTTCATGCGCTTTCTCTGGCTGGAATGATAAAAGGAAGAAGACGAAGCAGCCGGGCGGGGGATGAAACAAATCCCCGCCTTCTTTTTCAATCAAGACAGAATGCCCGGGGAAAAGAGGAAAACGCCCGCGCCGCGGCGAAAAGACACGCATCGGACAACAAGGGGAGAAAAACCATGCTTGAGACGACGCTGTGCTATTATGAACGGGATGGAAAGACCCTGATGCTCCACCGGGTCAAAAAGAAAAACGACGTCAACCACGACAAATGGATCGGCGTCGGAGGAAAGTTTGAGCCGGGAGAGAGCCCGGAGGCGTGCATGCTCCGGGAATTTTCTGAGGAGACGGGGCTTCGGCTCACGCGGTGGGCCTACCGGGGCATTGTGACGTTCATCTCGGAGGACTGGCGCGAGAGGATGCACCTGTTCACGGCCACGGCGGCGGAGGGCGCCTTGCGCGAATGCGACGAGGGGACGCTCGAATGGATCGAGACGGACAAGCTGACGCAGCTGCCCATCTGGGAGGGCGACAAGGTCTTTTTGCAGCTGCTGCGGGAGCGGGAGACGTTCTTTTCGCTTAAGCTGGTCTACGAGGGAGAGCGGCTTGCGGGGGCGGAGCTCGATGGGAAAGCGCTCGATTTTTCATAAGGGAAAAGCACGGAGACGGGAGGGATGACCCTCTCATCTCCGTGCTTTTTACTCTGTACATCCTTCTGTAAAGCTCCGGCCTCGGTCGCAAAGCAATGGGATTACAACATTTCGTCGCAGATGCAACCGATATCATGCCGGTTTAGCATGGTCAGCGGCGGCGCTCCTTCGGCGGTCGGCCCTTTTGCGCAGCCTTCCCCGGTCGCTGACCCGGCTTCCCCTTGGGCGCGCGGCCCTCGCGCTGGGCGCGGCGGGCCTCCCGCTCCTTCTTTTCGCGGCGGATCTGAGCGTATTCGTGCGCGGTCTTGACGCCCTCCGGCGGGACGAGGCAGTTTCGGCCGGTGCCGATGAGATCCTCCCGGTGCGCCAGGCGGAGCGCCTCGCGCACGAGCGGGAAATTCTGCGGGCGGCGGAACTGCAGCAGCGCGCGCTGCATGGCCTTTTCGTGTGGCGTGCGCGGGACGAAGACCGGCTTGCCCGTGCGCGGGTCAAAGCCCGTGTAGAACATGCAGGTGGAGAGCGTGCCGGGGGTCGGGTAGAAATCCTGCACCTGCTCGGGCTGATGGTTGATGTCGCGCAGGTATTCGGCCAGCTCGATGGCGGCCGAAAGGTCGCTGCCCGGATGGCTCGAGATCAGGTAGGGGACGAGGTATTGCTCCTTGCCCAGCTCGTGGTTGATGCGCGCGTATTTCTCGCAGAAGGCGTCGTAGACGTCGCGCCCGGGCTTGCCCATGACGGCGAGCACCTTCGGGCTGACATGCTCCGGGGCAACCTTGAGCTGGCCGCTGATGTGGTACTGGCAGAGCTCGCGCAGGAACGCGTCGGACTTGTCCGCCATGATGTAGTCATAGCGCAGGCCGGAGCGGACAAAGACCTTCTTGACCCTGGGCAGCGCGCGGATTTCGCGCAGGAGCGCGATGTAGTCCGTGTGATCGACCTTGAGGTTGGGGCAGGGCTTCGGGAAGAGGCACTGGCGCGCGGCGCAGGTGCCGTGCCTCAGCTGCTTGTCGCAGGAGGGATGGCGGAAATTGGCCGTCGGGCCGCCGACGTCGTGAATGTAGCCCTTGAAATTGGGCATCTGCGTGATGGCCTTCGCCTCCTCGAGCACGGATTCGTGGCTGCGGGTGGAGACGATGCGCCCCTGCAGGAACGTGATCGCGCAGAAGGAGCAGGAGCCAAAGCAGCCGCGCGTGTGCGCGATGGAGAACTGCACCTCCTCGATGGCGGGCACGCCGCCCAGCGCGTCATAGTCGGGATGCCAGGTACGCTGAAAGGGCAGGGCGTAGGTCGCGTCAAGCTCCTCGCGGGAGAGCGGCATGTCCGGCACGGTCTGGATGACATAGCGGTCGCCGTGCTTCTGGCTGATGGCATGCCCGCGGACGGGATCCTGCTCGTTGTACTGGACGAGGAAGGCCTCGCCGTATTTGCGCTTGCTGGCGGCGCAGTCCTCAAAGGACGGAATCTCGATGCTGTTTTTCATGGGCGAGGAGGCCATGTAGCAGACGCCGCGCATCTTCGCGCATTCCCAGGCGGGCGCGCCGCGGCTCATCCAGTCCGCCGTGACGAGGATGGAGCGCTCGCCCATGCCGAACATCAGCAGATCAGCCTGACTGTCCACGAGGATGCTGCGGCGCACGGCGTCGTCCCAGTAATCATAGTGCGCGAAGCGGCGAAGCGACGCCTCAACGCCGCCGATGGCGATCGGGATGTCGCCGTAGGCCTGGCGGATGAGGTTGCAGTAGACGATCACCGCGCGGTCCGGGCGCCTGGCGGGCTTTCCGCCGGGGGTATACACGTCGGACGAGCGGCGCTTTTTTGCGGCGGTGTAGTGATTGACCATGCTGTCGATGACGCCGGAGGAGACGAGAAAGCCGTAATTCGGGCGTCCAAAACGCTTGAAATCCGCCGTGCTG
>SFHU01000059.1 GCA_004555535.1 Clostridiales bacterium | reverse complement strand
TACGCAGAGCAACATCAAGATCAACATCGTTGCTGAGGACGCCCTTGATGAGAACGGAAATGCCACGGCGAATGGCGATGGAACCGCGCGCGTTGAGGGCAACATCAACATCGATTTCAAGGGCCTGGATATCGTGCTGGCGGGTCTGTATCTTTCCACCCGCGGCATGGTCAACGTCGAGAATGCGGATAGTGTCACCTATTATGGCACGACGCAGGACGACGTGGTTGAAATGAACGTGAGCAATGTGACCAAGTCGGTGCATGTCGATACCGGCAAGGGCGACGACAGGGTCACGGTCACGGCCAAGAAGAAGCCGACCGTCAAAGTCGAGTTCAGCGTCAACGACAGCATGAAGAGCTCCTTTGACAGCATCAAGAACATGACCAGCGTGCCCCAGGAGCTTCAGAATTTGGTGACCGATGTTCTGACGAATACGGAAGCGCAGATCAACGATCAGCTGAGCGCTGCGCCGCTGGTTCTGAACATCGACCTGGGTTTGGGTAACGATACGGCGAAGATCAAGCTCATTGACAGCACGGATCTGCTGATGGGCGAGCTCGATGCGAATGGCGCGATCACCTATGGACTCAACGTGGATATCGGCGCTGTCAACGCGACCATTCAGGGCAATGACGGAAACGACAGGATTGAGGTCTCCGGCGGCCGCGCGCTCTCCTATGGTCAGGACGTCATTCAGGCCCTGGTCGATCATATCTCTGCCCTCGATAAGGACTTCCGGCCGTCCACGCTGAATGTTCTGGGTGGAAGCGGCGACGACGTGGTGACCATCGATACCACGACGGCCTTTGCCTTCATCGGCGGCATGGATCTCAATGTGCAGGGCAATGACGGCTTTGACCGCCTGCACATCACCGGCAAGCTGAACAAGGATGCCGATGAGGACAAGCGCATCACGGCGAGCACCGTGGGCGCGGATGTGGAGATCGCGATCGACGCGCTGGCGGAGATCACCTTCCTGCGCACCGTCCTGGACGACATGCTGACGGTGAGCTTCAAAAAGCAGTTCGACATTGCAGCCGGCGGCATGGACGCCTTTACCGATTCGCTGCTGAACAAGCGCACGGTTCTTCTGGAAAGCGGAATGACGCCGGTGGAGGCGCAGTCCTTTACCAATTACAAGGTCGTCGATTATGGCACGAAGGTTGTCAAGGACGAGGACCCGTACCGCACGCTGAGCCTGGATATCAGCGATTTCCTGATCGTGCCCGAGGACGGCCTGCTCCTGACGAACATCGTCGCGTCCGCGGAGGACAAGGAAGGCCGAATCGAGATCGAGAAGATTCAGGCGCCTGATTTCAACCTGGTCATCACCGGCGGACACATCGAGGTAACCGGCAATGTGGTCGTCAAGAATATCCTGCTGCATGCCATCGGCACGGATGACGTGGTCGTGAACGGCAAGCTCAGCATCGTCTCGGACGATCTGAATCCGGAAAACAACATGACGGCGGATTTCAGTCTCTATGAGGCGGAAAGCAAGCGTCAGATTGAGATTGCGAAGAATGCGCACATCGTGGCCAATGGCGCGCTGGATGTGCTGGCAAGCCTCACGCTGAACAAGGGCTTCATCCCGGATACGGGGATCATCGAATTCAACCCCTTCGTGCTGAAGCTCGGCGAGGCTACGGTGAACGTGCTGGGCCAGATCGACGCGCTCGGCGCGGTGCGCATCGGCAGCGAGCTGAATGTCAGCATCGACGCGACCAACGGCACGCTGAAGATGATTGTGCCGATCGCTGTGGCGGCAACCAGCGGCAGCGCTCTGGTCACGGTGGCGGAGGATGCCCGGATTACGTCCGGAGCCGGCATTCAGATGGATGCGTTCTCCGACGCAAGGCTGGCTGCGGATGCGGCGAGCGGCGTGCCGAAGTTCTCCATCTCCCTGGCGCTGTCTATGATCGACACCGCGGTGAAGGTTCAGGGCAACGCGCGCGTGGAGGCGCAGAACGACGTCGATCTGATTGCGAACAGCTTTGTCAGAACGTCCTCCTTTGCCACGGGCAAGCCTTCCATGATTCTTGCGCTTGAGGCCAGGTCGGGCGTCTTCATCGCGGGCAGCTTCATTCAGCAGGATACAAAGGTCGAGATTCTCGACAACGCTACGGTTCTCGCCCGGTTGGGCCATGTCCGGCTGGATTCCGCCTCCCGGATCTTTGCGGACACGATTTCTGTCAGCGTGCCCGCTTCGGACTCGACGGGCAGCTATTCGGTGCCCCAGGCGGTGTCCTTTGTCGAAATGGTTCTGGGCGTGAAGAAGGCGGAAAACCAGACCATCTTTGGCAAGATCGTCAGCGCCGCTACGGGCTCCAACAGCCTGGGCAATCTGTTTACTGACGCAACCAAGTCCGCGGAGCCGGAAACGGCCGGCGGACAGACGACGACCCAGCTGATGGGTTCGCTGGGACTGGGATACATTCAGTCGTCCTCTGCGGCGCGCGTGAACACCAGCGGCGCAGTGACTGCGGCAAAGGCGCTGATCGTGAATGCCCGCGGGGAGACGGTATCCAATCTGCGCGCGGACGGTTCGCTCTATCAGACCCCGCCGCTTGACGACATCACGGGCGCAACCGGCGTGAAGCCGGTCAACAACGCGATTGGCGCTGGCGTCGGCGTGATGCTGTTTGGTCAGGAAACCGTGGCCGAAATCGTCAACGGTCAGATTACCGCAGCGGGGCTCGACGTGGATGCCGATCTGGGATACACCGCGTCCTCCGTCATCGTGAAGGCGGGCCATATCCCTGAAACTGCGGACTTCGGTCTGGGCGGCGCGATCGGAGTTCATCTGGCGAAGACGGTTGCCAATGCGCTGATCGGGAAAAACGCTTCCTATTATATAGGAGGCGGTTCGGTGAGCGTGGAGTCTGTCGGCAGCGGCAATTACGTCACGGTTGGCGATGCCTCCGGCAAGCGCACGCGGCGCAGCTTCTCCGTCGCGGGTATTCAGTTCCCGCTCGTTCCTGCGAACAACTTTGGCGGAAGCTCCACCGGTATCGGCGCGGGCATCGCGGTCGGCCTGACCGGCATCGATGTGACGGCCATGATCGAGGATGGCGTCCGCTTCGGCGGAGCCGCACTGCAGTCCATCTCCGTGCTTGCCGACTATACGGGCAGGGAGCATGTGGAAGCGGCGGCCGGTGCGGCCGGCGGCAAGGCGATTGTGCCCGTGCTCGCGCTGTCCGTGAGCGGCCTGTCCACCGAGGCATATCTGGGCGCCGCGGATGAGTCGCTGAAGCTCTCCGGCGAGCTCGGTGTGCGCGCCAACGGCAGCATGATCCGGAACATGGTGGTGGACGCGGCGGCCGTGGGCGGCAGCGTCGGCTTTGGCGGTTCGTTTGGCATCGCGATCCTGAATGATTCCGCCAAGGCGTCCATGGAGCGCAGCGTGGAGGATTCCGCCGGCGTGCTCGTCGACGCGACCAGCGTGAGCCGCTTCACGCAGAAGGTGCTGGCGAGCGCCAAGGGCGCGATTCCGCAGAGCAGTCCGACGGCGGGCAGCTCGACCAAGCCCGGCGACAAGGATACCACCGGCAGCACGCAGCAGCAATACGATGATATGATTGCGAACGGCGATTATCCTCTGGATGCCAACGGGGATGATATGCGCAATCTGTTCAACGAGGGCGAAGCGGACAAGATTGCCGACAAGAATACCCAGGCGGCCGAGAAGCTGTCTTCGAAGCTCAACAGCAAGAACGTCAATTCCACGGCTGTCGCCAGCGCGGCGAGCAACCGTCCCAAGGCGCAGACGTCCGAAGGCAGCGTGCAGGTTGCCGCGGCCCTCGCGCTGAACATTCATCAGAATGACGCGTTGGCGCACATTGGGGACGACCTGACGGTCAACTCCAGGGGCGACGTCAAGGCGACCTCCCTTGTGGATACGGACGCGGTGATTTCCGCCAATGCGAGCGCGACCAACTCCACCACGGGCGTCGGCGTCGGCGTCGCGATCAACTACGTGCGCTACAGCAATACCGCCTATATCGGCGCGCAGACCATCCGCGCGAAATCGCTGACCGTCATGGCGGATATTCTGGAAGCCAAGAAAAAGAAGACGGTTGAAGAGATATTCCAGGGCCTGATGCAGTTCTTCGCGGATACTCAGGGCATGGATCTGCTTGTCAAGGCGCTTCTGGATTCGAAGGGCTATACTTCGCTGGAGGAGCTTTTCGCGGCCGATCCCGAATATGCGGAGGAGTACGCCAAGCTTGATCCGCAGGACAAGCAGGCGTTCACCGATCTCGTTGTGAAAATGCTGACGGCACAGTTCAAAGAGGAGACGCTGGATACGACCGGCGCCGTCATGGAGAACTTTGCCGACAGCATGGTCAAGGAGTTTACCGAAACGCTGTCGGATCCGGCGTTCCTGCTCGGCCTGCTGACGGGCACGGCGAGCGTGCAGCTTGAGACCTTGTTTGACAAGTACAAGATGACCAGCGGCCTGACGCTTGATGCGGCCCGGGAGATGGTGGTTGCCGCCATGAACGCGCGCTTCGGCAATCCCGGCGAGCTGGACGGCGTGGGCAACCTGATTTCCACGTCTGCCATCTCCGGCGTCGGCGCGGCGAATGTCGGCGTGGCCGGCTCCGCGGCGATTGCCGTGATCAAGAGCAGTACCAGCGCGACGATTTCCGGAAAGATCATTCTGCCGTCCGAGGCGGATATCGTTGTCCTCGATACGGTGACGATCTATGCGCAGGGTGCGCAGAAGGTTTACACGACGGCCAGCGCCTCCGCCGACAAGAACGGCATGGCGCTCAAGAACAAGAATGGCAGCGGCTCCAGCGGCGGCAAATCGGTGGGCGTCGGCGCCTCGGCGGCGATCTCGACGATTACCTCCGAGGTCAAGGCCACGCTGGGCGACATGCGCTATGTCAATGCCGGCGCGCTCAGCGTCGTTGCAGAGCTGCGCAACGACATCGATTCGGTGTCTGTGGCGGGCAGCGATCCGCTGGCGCGGCGCGATGGCGTCTATGTTGAAACGCCCGCTGTTGGCGGGGTATCGACGCTCCCGATGAACAACACCACGGAGAAGGACATTTCTGTGGATGCGTCGGTTGCGCTGGCCATGATTGACAACATCGTTCATGCGCGCATCGGCAGCGGCACCAAACTCACGCTCAGCGGCGGCGACATCATCGCGACGGACCGTGAGCTGGCGGATGCAACCTTTGAACAAACCAATCTGTGGCTGCGCGCCTATCAGCGCGGACAGACCTATGCGACGGCGTCCGGCTTCGCAGTCGGCGGCACGGCGGCGGTCGGCGCGGCTGTGGCCGTGAACCTGGCGAACTCCGATGTCGTGGCCTCCTTCAGGGGAGATGGCACCGTCACGGGCAAGGCGATCATTGAAGCCTGCACGTCCAACGAGGATGAAGCCTCCGGCCTGGCGACCGTTGTCGGCGCCAGCCTGGACCGGTATCTTTCGAGGCTGCGCAGCGTTCTCGGCGCGCTCAGCATTGGCGTGAGTGCGCCCGCGAACTCGCTGAACGCCCAGATCGTGGCCAAGCTGAATGCCTTCGCCGGCCCGGCTATGCAGACCGGTTCCAGCGCGATCAGCGGACTGCCGCTTCTGCCGGCGATCCTGCAGCGACTGAACGTCACGCTGCCCACGAATCCGGCCGCGACTGGCTCTGCCGCCGACGCGATGGCGCAGGCCTCGAGCAATGCCGGCGGCGCGAGCGGCCAGCCGCTGAGCAGCGACGGCCAGAAGATCAACCTGGCTGCGGCTGCCGGTGTGAACATCACCGAGCACATCGCGACGGCAGAGGTCGCCGGAACGCTGCGCGCATCCGCTGTGGATGTCGCAGCTGAAAACCGCGCCAACTACCGCACCACCGGCAGCGGCGCCGCCGTGACGCCGGGGGAGCGCAACAGCAACTGCATCTCCGTCGGCGTGGCGGTCTCCGTCAACGACAATGAAGCAAACGCCCTGCTCAGCGGCGACGTGGAAGCAACAGGCGAGGAAACGACGAAGAAGTCCGACGGCGATGTCCGCGTGACGTCGACGATTACGCAGAACATGGACGGCCGGTATCGCGGTCTGCTGGGCGCACAGGCGCTGGCGGGCAGCGTGTCCGGCGTGGGCGGCAAGGTCGGCTTTGCCGGCGCCGTGTCGATTCTCATCGCGAAGGCGCGCGGCAATGCCTGCATTGCCGAGAACGCCGTGATCCATGCGGGCGACATCCTGGTTGAGGCCATCGATCAGTCGAAGCTCGCGGTTCGCGCGGGCGCGCTCACGGCTGGCGGCAGCCAGGTGGGCGTCGGCGGATCGTTTGCGCTGATCTATGCGGAGAATGCCCTGAAGGCGAGCATCGGAGATGGCGCGAAGATCTACGCCAGCAGCCTCCGGGTGAACGCCGAAAAGAAGGGCGTTTCCTCCAAGGACTACCAGTTCCCGTTCGACTGGTCTGCGCTGTTCACGTCGAACGTGACGGAAGAGTCGAGAAAGGGCATCATCAATATCAATACGGAAAGCAGCAGGAACGGCGTCATCGGAATCGACATCGCCTTTGGCATGGACGATCTGATGAAGGTGTTTGACACGCTGAACTATCTGGCCTCTGTGAACTACTACGCCGAGTCCATCGCCGGTTCCATCACGACGGGCGCGGACTCGAAGGCGGCGCTGGCGGGCTCTGTGTCCATGGTGTTCACGGGCAGCGAAACCCGGGCCCTGATCGGGGACAACGTGCTTGTCGAGCTGGACGGCGGAGACGTTGAGGTGACTGCCGCGTCCACGACCAACGGACGCATGATCGGCGGATCGATCGGCACAACCGCCGGCAGGATTGGCGCGGGCGTGAACATCGCTTCGCTGACGGATCTGGATCAGATTGAAGCCGGCATCGGCGACGACGTTCAGATCAGCAACGCCAACGACGTGACCGTGTCTGCCGGGGCGCAGCGCGACGTGCTGGCCGTTACCGTTGCGGCAGGGGCCAGCAACAGCGGCGCGGCGCTGGGCGGCGGCGTCAACGTCATCGTGGCCGGCAGCGATGTGGAAGCCAACGTGGGCGATCGGACAAAGATTCAGGCCAACGGCGATTTCTCGCTCGCGGCGAAGAACCTTTCCGACCTGACCCTCCTGTCCACGTCCAACGGTGCTTCGGCGTCGGGTGTTGCCGCTGGCGGCACCGTGGCGGTGATTGTCGCTGAAAATGAGACGCTCGCGAGGGTGGGCGAAGCGGCGGAGATTCTCGCCGGGAACAACGTGGTCGTCCAGGCGGTCAGCGAGGAAAAACTGCTGAATGTGCTGGCCTCCCTGTCCGGCTCCCTGGGCGCGTCGCCCTCGGTGGCGGGCACCATCGGCGTGCTGGTCTCCGATTCGGAAACCTGTGCCCAGGTGGGGGACGACGCCAGCGTGACCAGCACCGGCGGCAGCGTCTCCATCGTGGCGGACGGCGTCGTCCGGCAGGTTGTCGTTCTTGCGGCCGCCACCGGCTCCAACGGAGGAGCGGCTGCCGCGGGCGGCACGGTCAATGTCAATGTATTCAATCACAAGGTGCTTGCTCTGGTGGGCGAGAACGCCCGGCTGATTGCCGAGGCGGCGGATGCCGGCAAGAACGTCGTGATCGTGGCGACTGCCGACGATGAGACCATCATCGTCACGGTGGCGGGCGCGGCGACGACAGGAACGGCCGGCGTGACGGGAACGATCCCGACCATCGTGAGCGAGTCCACCGTGCGCGCAGGTCTTGGCAATGATTCTCATGCCGAGGCCGGCGACAGCGTGGTCATTTACGCCGATTTGCAGACCGGTCTGTACGATGTGGCGGGCAGCTTCAGCGCCGGCAGCGCGGCGGGCGTGGGCGCGACGATCAATTCCATCGTGCTGAACAACAGGGTTGAGGCGCTGGTCGGCCAGAAGACCACCGTGATCGCCCATGCCACCCCGGCTGTGAATGGCGCGACCGCAGGCTTTGGCATCCCCAACCGCCTTGACCGGCGCAGGGGCGTGATTGTCCGCGCCAATGCAGACAACCGCATCGTGATGGCCTCCATGAGCGGCGCGGCCAGCGGAAATGTCTCGGTCGTGGGCGTGGTGAATACCATCGTGAACAGGAATACCGTCCGGGCTGCCGTGGGCAGCGGAAGCACAATCCTTTCCGGCTGTGATGAGTCCGGGGAGAATGAATCCGGCGGCGATGCGGAAGCGGCGGTTGAAGCCGACGACGACTCACACCTAATTAACGTCGCCGGCGGCGCTGCCGTGGGCAGCACGGCGGGCGTGGGCGCTTCCACCGTCGTCATGGTCTATGACAAGACGGTTGAAGCGATCCTTGGAATGAGCCAGAACGCCAACGGCGAGACCGTCGTCGGCGCGATGAAGCTTGTGCGCGCAACCGGTGACGTGAAGGTTTCTGCTGTTTCCAATGATGATGTGCTGTTGCTGGCGCTGAACTTTGCGGGCGCCAGCACGGCAGCCGTCGCCGTTGGCGCGAACGCGCTGGTGTTCCAGAACGACGTCCGGGCGGGCATGGGCGGCATGATCCGCGCGGGCGGCGAAGCTGCTGTCAAGGCTGTCGCTAACAACAGCCTGTACAACATCGCCAGCTCTGTGGCTGGCAGCGGCACGGCGGGCGTCGCGCCGGTGGGCATCGTTACCTATTATGAAGGCGCGACCCGCGCGATCATCGGAAGCGGCGCGGACATCGCCGCCCAGAAGGGCTTCTCCCTGTTGGCCGATTCCAAGGAATTCCTCACGACCGACGCCGCGGGCATCTCCGTCAGCGGCACGGCCAGCGTTTCCGGCACGGTGGATGTGGCTGTCTTCAAGCAGACCACGCAGGCTGTGACGGACGAGGGCGCTCGGATCAAGGCAGATGCCATCACCGTTGACGCCAGGGACGCGCTGACCTCCTACTCGGTCGCGGCCTCGCTTGCGGGCAGCGGCATGGTTGGCGTCGGCGTTACGGCCGTGATCAACGTGATCAACAACACGATCACCGCGGGCATCGGCGAGAAGAACGTGATCGAAAGCCTGACGGGCGCGATTGCCGTGAACGCCACTTCGGAACGCGACATCAATGCCTACGCGGGCACGGTTGCGGCGGGCCAGGTTGGCGTCGGCGCGACGATCATGGTGACCGTTGCGGGCGGCAAGCTGACGCAGGATACGAGCGACGCGCTGATCCGCAAGGGCGATACGCTCTCGAGCGAGGAATACGAGAAGCTCTCCGACGAGGAGAAGGAAGCATATCATGAAGGCATCACCGGAGGCTTCAAGCCGGACGCCTTCATGAACGAAGCCTTCGCAGCCGGTCACAGCGCCGCGCAGGAATACCGCAGGAGCGACATGGGCCTGCTTCTGGAGGGAGACGGCGTCCGCCAGTCCGAAATCACCGTGGGCAGCACGGAGACGGACGGCGAGGGCAATGCGCAGCATTCCTTCAATGCCGAGGACGGATACCGCAGCGATGAATTCGATGCGGAAGGCAGCAAGAGCGAGGACGCCCGCGGCGATGACTTCGTGATCGACGAGAGCCAGAACGCGGATATCACGGCTGCGGGGAATCTCTGCGCAGCCAGGCCGGACTACGATCCGAAGGACTGCGTCAGCGCCCTGATCGGCGGCTCGTCCAGTGTGACCTCTGCAGAGGACATCCAGGTGACGGCCTATGACAACCTGATCTCGGATATGGTTTCCGGTACCGTCGCCGGCGGCGTGTACGCGGGCGTGGGCGCGGGCATCTCGGTTGTGGTGCTGTATTCCAACGTGCTGGCCGAGGTGAAGGACGACGCCGTACTGACCGCGGAGGGAGCGATTGAGGTTTCCGCGCGGGCGGGCTCCACGCCGGTGAAGGATACGGACAGCGACCGCATCGACGCGCTGAAGAAGTCGTTTGAGGGAGAGAACACGGTCGACCTGACCTCCCGCACCATCCGGGCGATCTCCATCACGGGCTCCGGCGCCATCGCGGGCGTGTCCGCGGCGATTGGCTCGATCAATATCTACTCCAATGTCCTCTCCTGCATGGAAGGCAGCATTGAGAAGGCTGAAACGCTGACCGTCGAGTCTGTCATGGACTATCCGCTCATGCTGACCGCGACGCTGACGGCGTCGGGCGGCATCGCGGGCGTTGGCGCATCTGTGGCCGCAACCGTCTTTGGCGGCACGGTGGAGGCTTCCATCGCGGGCGACGCGAACATCCAGATCAACGATAGCGTAACGGTCAAATCGATTCAGAATACCAATGCCATGAGCGGCGCCGGCGCCTTTGCGGCGGGCGGCGTAGGCGCGAACGGCGCGGTGGCGCTGGTGGTCAACCGCAGCAGCATGAACACGTTCATCGGCCAGGGCGTCACCCTGAATACCGATGGAAGCCTTGACGTCGCGGCGGATGTGGACGCCCATGCCAAGGCGTATATCCTGGGCGTGGCCTTTGGCGGCACAGCGGTCAACATGTCCGCGGCGGTGGCGGTGGTTTCTCCGGAAATCCTGACCACCATCGGCGCAACGCCCGACGCTCACAAGCAGGCTGCCGGCGCGGCCTCCGCGAGCAAGGGCAGCGTGACGGCGAATGTCGTCACGGTGAAGAACGACACCTCCAGCACGGCCCTTTCGACCCTCCTGTCGATGGCGGGCGGTGGAATCGCGATGAACGGAAACGCGCTTCTGGTCTTCAACCAGACGGACGCCGTGGCCGGGATCATCCGTGCGAATGTCACGGCCACCAAAGAGCTCAGCGTGATTGCCCTCAATGACGCCGTGGCCAAAGCGGAGCTGCTTTCGGCGACGGTTGGCGCGACGAGCATCGGCTTCTCCGTGAGCTATGTCCATCTGCGTTCCGGCAATCAGGCCGTGATTGACACCGAGGGCGCCCAAATCAGCGCGCCGAAGCTCGGCGTTTACGCGGGAACGGAAGAATCGCACAACAGGGCTCAGGCGACTGCGAACACGGTCGCGGGCGCGGCGGGCGCGATCACCGTGGGCATGAACGCCGCCATCGCGGACAACGACGCGCGGAACCTCGCCAACATCGTTGGCGGCGGCGAGCTGAAGGCTTCCACGAGCCTGAAGATCATGGCTTACGGCACGGCGACGGCCAGCGCGACGATCTACGGCATGGACATTGGCGGAGTCAGCGTGAACGCATCGTTTGCTACGGCGGTGCTCCGCGCCCGTCAGGAAGCGACCTTGACGGGAAGCCATGTGGACGCAGGCAGCATCACGGCGAAGTCCTTCTTCAACGCGGACGATGCTTCTGCGCAGAGCGCCCAGGCCAGGCTGTATACCGGCGGCGGCGCGCTGATCAACGTGCGCGTCAATGTTGCCGTGGCCTATGCCCGCTCCCAGTCCGATGCGGGCCTGCGACCGGGTTCCATCCACGCGACGGGCAGCATCGATATCCTGACCAAGGGCTATGCCAACACGCTGGCGGAAGTCGCCAACATGGGCGGAATCAGCGAGATTTCCGCAGCGCTGAGCGCGGCGTACGCCTATGGGCAGAGCAGCTTTAACGCATTCATGGTCGTGCCGGACGACGCCTCCCGTGAGCTGGAGGCCGATGCCGGCAACGTGACCGTGAAGGCGGATACCACCAGCGCGGTCAAGGCAGTGCTGACGCCTTCCGCCGCAGGCGTGGACGTCGCGAAATACAATGTCAAGGTGAACGTCGCGGTTGCGCAGAACTCGACCGGGATCAACGCATACCTCTCCGGCACGGGCGCGATGAAGGCAAACGCGGTGATCATCGAGGCGACCGGCATTGCGACGGCAGAGGCGACGGAGAAAAAGCCCGCCGTGTCCGGTGGCCTGGCCAATGTGGCGGCCAATGCCATGGCCGCGACGCTGGACGCGAGCCAGAAGGCGTATATCGATACGATCAGTCTGACCGCGGGCAGCGTCACGGTTACGTCGTATCTGAACAAGAACCAGACCAGGGGCGCTTACGCCGTCCTGGGCTCCAACGGCGGCAGCGGCAGCGCGTCGCTTTCCGGCGCAGCCGCGAAGGCGAATGTGGCGGTCGCGACGGCGGAATTCACCAACAAGGCCCTGGTCATCGGGGCGGAGCTGGTGATCGACGGCACGCTTCTCGTCGAGGTCTCCGGAAGGGCCTATGCGGACGCGCTGGTGAACGGCGAGGACTTCACGGCGAGCGGCGTCGGCATCGGCATCAATACCCTGTATGCCTATGCGCAGGGCAGCTTCGATGCCCTGGTTTCCGGCAATGTGAACGCCGCGGGCGTTTCCATCAGCAACGACTATACGGCCCACGCCAAGGCGGTTTCCGCGCAGCCCGGCAAGGGCGCCAACCTGACCGGCCTCAGCGTCGTGAATAACGTCGCTTATGCCAGGACGAATGTGACCGCCAACTCCGGTATCCACGGAAACGGCGTGATCGATGTCACCGGCGGCGCAGTGAGCGTCATCATGACGGGCAAGGCCGGGGCGACGGCGGACATTCAGAGCCAGGACTTCTCGGCCAGCGTCGTGGATGTGGCGGTCAACATCGTCACCGCGAATGTTTCGGGCGCCCAGAAGGCGAAGATTGAGGGCGCGACGGTCAAGGCGGCAAGCGTGAACGTCCAGTCCAGCTTCAATACCGAAAGCTCGACCGGCAATTACGCGGCGACCGCAAAGGTGGGCTCCGGCAGCGGCACAAAGGTGACCCTCGTCGGCGGCGAAGCCAGCAAGGCGAGCGCGAGCGTTACGGCGGCATCCGCCTCCGAGGTCAGCGGCGCCACGCTGAACGTGACCGGCATCGTCAATGTGCTCACCAACGCAAAATCCTTTGCCTATGCGGGCATCAACGTACCCACTGGCAGCATTTCCTACGTCAACGTCAGCCTGATGATGGCCGACGCGGATTCTGCCGGCACGTTCACCGCGTCGTTCAGGACGGGCGCGGGGGAGAGCAGCACCGGCAGCGTGAACGTCAGCTCCACCTATACGGTTTACAGCCTTGCTGAAACCGGACCTGCCGGCGGACTGAGCACAAGCGTCAAAAATGGAAGCATCAACACGGCGAACGCGAAGACCTCCGTGACCGGCAACGCTGGCTTTGGTAGCGACGGCAGCCTGACCGTGCACGGCGATGTGAGCGTCACGGTGAACGCCACCGCCGATGCGATTGCCCAGGTGCGCGCGCATCAGCTCTCCATCAGCGGCTATTCTGTCGCGCTCAACAAGGTCGAAGCCAACCTGACGGCCAGGCAGAATGCCTATGTCTTCGGCGTTGGCAGCGCCACGGTGACGGGCGATGTGGAGATTGTTTCCAAGCTGAATGAGGTAACGGGCAATCAGAGCCGTCACGGCGCGATGGCGACGGTCAATGGACCGGCCGGATCGGTCAGCGTCATCACGGCCTCCGTCAACTACGCCTATGCGAAGAGCACCAGCCAGAACTGCGTGTTCATCAACGCCTATGGCATCGGCACGGCGAGCAGCGCCAAGGCGCTGACCCTCACGGCGAACGAGGTGACCATGCTTGCGCAGACCCAGAATCTGGCGCAGGCGCTGGCGCAGAACGGCAGCTCGTTCAGTCTGGCGACGTTCGGCAACCTGTATGCGGAGAGCCACGCGACGGATTCCACGAAGACCTTTGTGGATGGCGCGGAGATCATCGTCACCGGCGGCGATCTGGATATGCAGGCGCGAAATGATTCCAGGTCGACGGCCAAGGCGGAAGCGGGCGGCACGGCCAGCCTTGTGGAAGCGACCAGCTCCAACGCGAAGGCCTATATCGGCAACAGCACTTCGTCCCGTCAGGATGCGCAGGCTTATGTGGATGGCGGCGCGTCGATCCGTGCGGCCGGAAACGTGAAGATCTACGCCTACAACACGGGCTATGCGCAGTCCATCATCCAGAAGGGCGGCAGCTTCTCGATTGGCGAAATCAAGAGCTCTTCTCTGCCGACGTACAGCTATTACAACACCTACGCGGGCGTGAAGAACGCGGATCAGGTCATCGCGTCGGGCGATATCGACATCCTCGCCGAGGATTACACCCGCGCGAAATCCGAGGCGCATGACGCCAGCATCTCGGTGACGGTCAGCGTCAAGACGACCTACGGCGAGAACAACGTGAATGCGAATACGGAGGCGGGCATTGGCGCGGCTTCGCTGTTCGCGACCGGCAGCATCAAGGTGCAGGCGCTCTCCAACGCCTGGATGTACGCGCTCACAAGGGGCTCTACCAAGGGCGGATTCATCGCAGACGGCGAGATGCAGGCCTACAATACGCTCACGCGTACGGTCAAGGTCACCATCGGCAGCGGCGCAAGCCTTGAAGCCGACTTTGGCAGCCTCGACGTGAAGGCCATCGGCGGAAACAATGATTACGTGTACACCGAGGCGCGCGTGGACAACACCTCCTTCGTCGCAATCGGCGATGCGCGCGCTTATGCGAATGTGAACACGAATGCGAGCGTGAATGTCGAAAAGGGCGCGCTGCTGAAGAACGTCTTCGGAAACGTGTCGGTCATTTCCGACGCCTCTGCGAACGATGTGCACAGCTACGCCAAGGTCTACAACGCCGGCGTGGGCAACGAGCCGGACGCGCGCGCGCTGGGCACGCTCACGCTGACCTCCACGGTGAACGTCGGTCAGACCGGCACGGGCAAGGCTGAGATCATCGGCAGGAACGTGGACATCCACAGCTATTTCAGCAGCCTGTACTTCCACATGGAATCCTATTCCCGCGGACGCGGCCTGGGTGTCAACGTAAAGGCGCGCAGCCGTACGCTGGCGACCCTTGAAAATGCCGTGAGCATCTCGAGCGCGGAGATCAAGGGATACGACGATGTGAGGATTCAGGCGGATTCGACGCCGTCGTATCGCACGGCGCACATCTACAACGACGCGTATGCTTTCGCTCAGGGCATCGGACGCGCGGATGCGGAGGCATGGCTGAACGAGAAGGGCGATGATGGCGGCGAGAATAGCTCCAGCACTACCCGGACGACCATCGGAACGGGCGTTGACATCTATGGCGCCAATGTGCAGATCGATGCGATCGAGTTTGGCGGCGCAATCAACCAGTATCCCCATACACGCCGAACTGGCATTGCTTCCAGCGGCAAAAACAGCTATGGTTCGCTGACCATCAACCGTTCCATGACCATCGCCTCCGGCACGGGCTTCCACATCGGCGACGCGGCGGCCGGCATGGCGATTGACATCTCGGATCGCGGCATTCGTGAGGTGGGCCTGCCGAACGAAGATATGTCGCTGATCAGCGTGAGCGGTTCGGACATCACCATCAAGGCGCTTGCCAATGCGCTGCCCGGCACGCTGACGCTCGGCGAGCACACCGGCAGCGGCTACACGGTCTACAATCAGCGGTTCATCCCTGAGGTGACGATCACCAATCGCACGGACGGAATGATGACCCTGATGGGCATCACCGTGGAGAACATCAACTTCATCAACCCCAAGGTCAGCGGCGCAAACAGCTACAAGCGCGCGGACAGCGTGGATACCACGCCGTCCATCCGTGTGGAAACCCGGGGGACGGGCGATGTGCATGTGGGCGGCCTGATCTCCAACAGGCGCGGCGACACGACCTTCTGCTGGACGGGCGAAACCGGCGGAAACCTGACCGCGGTGAACAGCATTACCCTGATCAACGCGCAGGCGGCCCAGGCGGCGCCCGTATGGACCCACACGCTGAGCATCGAAAACGCTGCCAACATCGGCGTAAGCGCGGAGAATCGCTTCTGGGCGTTCATGTTCCAGTATGGGGACGCGCAGAGCGTGGTGAACGCGCAGACGACCGGTCACAGCTACATGCGGCTGACGCCGGTGCTGTTTGAGCAGGTTGAAACCCTGCCGCAAACCGGCAGCAGCGAGGCGTTTGAGCCGGCGATGCGCGTGGAAACCCTGCTGGCGCAGGACGTCAACGATCTGCTGCTTGAGAAGGGCATTCGCCTGTACAGCCTCAAGGATTCCATCGTGGTGACCATGCCGCTTCCGGGCTCACTGGAGTACATCACCGGCGCGGTGAAGCTGCTGGCCGCGGACGCGTCCTTCGACGCCACGGGTCTCAACCGCTATCTGCAGACCTACAACGCGGTGGACGACGTATTCATCCATCTGCTGCCCAACGGCACGCGGGTGTATGTGGCGTCTGACGGGCAGATTGTGCGCGTCACGGAGATGGTGAACGACGTCGAAATCACCACGCCGCTCAGCCAGTACAGCTTCACCTACGAAAACGGCAGTGTGGTCTCCGTTGGTCTGGGCGATGGCGTGACGCTGAACCTGTCCACTGGCAAGCTGACGCTTGACAAGGGCGCGACGTTTGAAACGCTGCTGTCCGTCATCGATGCGGGCTGGCTGGTGAACAATGTGGGCACCGGCGCCGGGCAGATTCAGTTCACCTACACCTATCAGGTGGCCAACGCCAACGAACCGACGGGTTATGAGACGCAGCTGGCGGTCGTGGGCCTGACGCAGTGGAAGACGGACAATGGTTCGACCTATTACTGGGTGACGAATCGCGCGGTCTCCTACGATGCGCTCAACCCGGATACGGATACCGAGGCCTATCTGCTGGTGGTGACGGGCGACACGGTCAAGGCGTACATCATCGGCGGCAAGGGTGAATCGGAAGAGCAGTCCGGAAGCACGAGCGACATGCTGAACTGGTTTGGGGATAAAGATTATAACGTGGTCTATGTTGATGAGGACATTGTCAACCGGTTTAAACAGTACGAGAACGATCCTGTCAATGGATGGGCGTACACCCTCGCGTCTTCCCTCATCGGAACAATGGTGCTGATGAAGGACGATGAAGTGATCCGTATACCCTATGTCACGGTCAATGACTTCCTGGGTATCTCCGG
>SFHU01000160.1 GCA_004555535.1 Clostridiales bacterium | reverse complement strand
ATAGAGCCTGGCCTCGTCCGCCGTCAAGGAAACCCCTGAGGCACGCCGGCCCGTCGGAATGATCGCGTGGTGATCGGTCAGCTTCGCGTCGTCGAACACGCGCGGCGTCAGCGCGACGCCAAAGGAAAGCGCCTGCTGCCCGATTTCATGAAGCTCCCCCTCATAGCCGCCCAGCGTCTTTTGCACCTTGCCGAGCATGTCGCGGGAGAGATAGCGGCTGTCCGTCCTCGGATAGGTCAGCAGCTTGTGCTGCTCGTAGAGCTTCTGCGCGGTGGCCAGCGTCTTTTTCGCCGTGAAGCCAAACTGCGCGTTGGCCTCGCGCTGCAGCGTCGTCAGGTCGTAGAGCAGCGGCGGGCGCTCCGCCTTGTGCTCCCTCGCCGCCTCGGCGACCTTCCCCTCGCGCCCCTTGACCCGCGCGGCGACGGCCTGCGCCTGCTCGCCTGAATCGATTCTCTTCTCGCCCTTCGCATTGACCCAGACGCCCTTGTAATCGCCAAAGTCCGCGCGGACGGTGAAGTAGGTCTCCGGAACGAAGCTGTCAATCTCCCTGCGACGCTTCACGAGCATGCTCAGCGTCGGCGTCTGCACGCGGCCGACCGACAGCAGCACGCCGTAGCGCAGCGTGTAGGCCCGCGTCGCGTTCATGCCGATGAGCCAGTCCGCGTCCGCCCGGCAGCGCGCACTGCGGTAGAGCGCGTCATACTGCGAGGCGGGCTTCAGGCTGTCAAAGCCCGCGCGGATCG
This sequence comes from Clostridiales bacterium, assembly GCA_004555535.1. Taxonomy (GTDB): domain Bacteria; phylum Bacillota; class Clostridia; order Christensenellales; family Aristaeellaceae; genus Ventricola. Next base: position 2,754 of record SFHU01000160.1, on the reverse strand, counting down.
CCTCGTCCGTCATGGACGAAATCCACAGCCGCCTGACGGGCTTGCTGCAGCCCGCCTGCTCGTAGATATAGCGGAAGATCAACTCGCCCTCGCGCCCGGAGTCCGTCGCGCAGATGATATCGTCGGTCTGCGCGTCGTTCATGAGCTTTTTGATGATGAGAAACTGGCTTCTCGTCTTTTTGATGACCTTGGTCTCCATCCTCTGCGGGAGAATCGGCAGATCGCCCGCGTTCCATTTCGTGTAGCGGACGTCGAGCTCCTGCGGCTCCTTGAGCGTCACCAGGTGGCCCAGCGCCCACGTCACGACATAGCCGCCGCCCGTCAGGCAGCCCTCGCCCTTCGCGCCCGCGCCCAGCACCCGCGCGATGTCCCGCGCGACGGAGGGCTTCTCCGCGACAACCAGCGTTTGCATCCTTCACCTCAGGCGCCCTGGGCCTGCTGCAGGCTGGCAAAGCGCGTATACTGTCCGAGCCAGGCGAGCTTCACGGTGCCCAGCGGGCCGTTGCGCTGCTTGGCGACGATGACCTCCGCGATGTTCTTGTCCTCCGTGTTGGGGTCGTAGTATTCCTCGCGGTGCAGAAACATGATGACGTCCGCGTCCTGCTCGATGGCGCCGGAATCGCGCAGATCGGAGAGGATCGGGCGCTTGTCGCTGCGCTGCGCGCCGGCGCGCGAAAGCTGCGCCAGCGCCACCAGCGGCACGTTGAGCTCCTTGGCGATCGACTTGAGGTTGCGCGAGATCTCGCTGACCTCGTTCTGCCGGTTCTCGACGTGGCCGTCCGCGCTCATCAGCTGGAGGTAGTCGACGATCACCAGATCCAGCCCGCGCTCCATCTTGAGCCTGCGGCAGCGGGAGCGCAGCTGCGAGGGCGTGATGCCCGAGGTGTCGTCCATGTAGATGTTCGAGGCAGCCAGCGGGCCCAGCGTCGCGGCGAGCGAGAGCCAGTCCTCGTCGCGGATGGTTCCGTGACGGACGGACTGCATGTCCACGCGCGCGTCCGAGCAGAGCAGGCGCATCGCCAGCTGGTCGTTGGGCATCTCCAGCGAAAAATACGCCACGGAGCGGCCCGCATGCATGGCGGCATAGCCCGCGATATTCAGCCCGAACGCCGATTTGCCCATCGAGGGACGCGCGCCGACGATCACCAGCTCGCCGCCGTGCAGGCCCGTGAGCAGGTTGTCCAGATCCACAAAGCCCATCGGAACGCCGTCGATGCTGCCCTTGAGCTCCACGAGCTTTTCGATGCGGATGTAGGTGTCGGGCAGCACGTCGCCGATGTGCCTGAGCGTCGAGCCCTCGTGGCGGCGCATGATGATGTCAAAGATCGACTTTTCCGCCGTGCCCAGGATGTCGGCGATTGGATCGGTCTGCGCGTAGCAGGCGGACGAGATGTCACCCGTCGCGCGGATCATCCGGCGCAGCGTCGCCTTTTCATCGACGATCTGCAGATAGGCGCGCGCGTTGACCGTCGAGGCGACGCACTGGGACAGCTCGACCAGATAGTTCGAGCCGCCGACGCCCTCCAGCGTTCCCCGGCGCGTCAGCTCGTCGTCCACCGTCACCAGGTCAATCGGCATGCCCTGCACGTTGAGCGCGTGCATGGCGTCAAAGATCTCCCTGTGCGCCGGCTGGTAGAAGTCGTCCGCCGTCAGCATTTCGAAGGCCAGGCCAAGCGCCTCCCTGTCCTGCATCATGCAGCCGAGCACGCTCCGTTCCGCGTCCGCGTTGTTGGGCGGCACACGCATGATGGGTTCGTCCAAGGGTTCTTCCTCCTTCTTCCGACGATCGGTTCTGTTTTTGCTCAGGGATGACCGGGAATCAGCCCTGGGCGACCTCCACGCGGGCCGTCATCTCCGCGGTGATGCCCGCGTAGAGCCAGACGCTGACGGTGAAATCGCCGGCGTTGCGGATGTTGGCCACCTCGATGCGCCGCTTCTCCACCTTGACGCCGTACTGCGCCTCCAGCGCCGTGGCGATCTCCTGAGAGGTCACGGAGCCGTAGAGCCTGCCGCCCTCCGCGCCCCGCGCGCTGATGCGGATGATCTTGCCCGCCAGCTGCTTTGCCTTCTCCTGCGCCTGCGCGCGCTCGACGTCCTCGCGGTGCTTCTTGGCGGATTTCGCGTTTTCAATCGCGTTGAGGTTCGCGGCGCTCGCCTCGCGCGCCAGCCCCTTGGGGAAGAGGAAGTTGCGCGCGTAGCCGTCCGAGGCCTCGATGATCTGGTCCTTCTTGCCGGTTCCCTTGATGTCCTTGAGCAGAATCACTTTCATGATGATATCCTCCTGAATGATCAACCGATAAGCTCGGTGTTTGTTTTTCCTTGCATCCGCGCCTCAGCGCCCGCTTTCCCTGGCCGCAAAGCTGATCTCCCAGCCCGTCTTGCCCAGCTTGTCGCGCCGCTTGGTGATGTCCACCGCTTGATCGGCGATGCCCAGTACGACCGCCATCGACCGCAGCATTGTAAAGCCCAGCACGAAGACGAGCGCCTTGAGCGCAAAGCCCTTGCCGCGCTCATGGAGCAGATAGCAGGCCGCCGCGATGCCCTGCAGGCTGAAGAGCAGCTCGACGACGCCTGTGAACACATAGTACATGCTGCTGGTCCTGCCCGAAAAGAGCATGGAACACACCAGCAGAAGCGCCCAGGTGCCGCCTAGCACACGGCCCCAGCCCGCCGGAATGCGCCAGGTGTGCAGCGCCGGGCAGTCGACCGCCTCGCCGCGTCGGCGAAGCCCCTTGCGCAGGGCAGCCTGTCCGA
>SFHU01000159.1 GCA_004555535.1 Clostridiales bacterium | reverse complement strand
ACCTCTTTTTTCAACTTTTTTGCCGCTGCCGCGCACTTTCGTCAAAAAGCGGGCGCTTCGCCCCGCGCAGCTCTCCCCGCAGCCGTAGATTGCTTGTTAAATTCTTTTCAAAGCTGTCAGCTCTCTTGACTTGAATCCCATAAACAGAGTATAATAAAGCCAAATAGGCTTAAAGGACAAGCGCCCGGCCTGTTTGAAACCATCATCCCCAGGGCATTCGCCCTTTTCATCATTCATGGGTCCACCCCATCAGTTCAGGAGGAGATTGTCTTATGCGTCGAATTGGCGTCCTGACCTCCGGCGGCGACTCGCCGGGCATGAACTACGCGGTCATGTCCGTGGCCAAAGCCGCCCGGTATTACGGCATGTCCCTGATCGGCATCAAGCGCGGCTACAACGGCACGCTCTGCCGTAGCCACAATATCGCCGATGACATGGTTGAGCTCGACCTGGATACCATTCTGGATATCGCCGATCAGCCCGGCACCTATCTGCGCACCGCCCGCTGCCTCGATTTCCTCAAGCCGGAGATGCGCGCCCACGCCGTCAACAACATCCACGAGATGGGCATCGAAGGCATCGTCGTCATAGGCGGCGACGGCTCCTATCACGGCGCCATGGAGCTGTGCGCGCTGGGCATTCCCTGCGTCGGCATTCCGGGCACCATCGACAACGACCTGGCCTATACTGAGAATACCCTCGGCTTTGATACCGCCGTCAACTCCTGCATGGCCGATATCCGCGCCATCCGCGCGACCAGCCGTTCGCACGACCGCCCCGGCGTCGTCGAGGTCATGGGCCGCCACTGCGGCGACATCGCGCTGCGCGCCGCGGCCAGCACCGGCGCAGAGATCGTGCTCGTGCCGGAGGTCTCCTGGTCGATCCAGGAGGTCGCCGACCGCCTCTGCCGCCTGATCGACGCGGGCAACCTGCGCGCGACGGTCATCGTCGCCGAGGGCGCGTGGGACTCCATGCAGCCCACCGACTGGCAGCACTACCTGATCGCCCAGGGCGAGCGCGCGCACGACGACAGCACCATCTCCACCAACTATCTGGCGAAGATCCTGCGCTGCAAGTGCAAGGCGGAGGCCCGCCCGACGGTTCTGGGCTACACCCAGCGTGGCCAGTCCCCGTCCTCCTACGACAGTTGGTTCGCGTTCGAGGCGGGCAACCTCGCGGTCAACCTGCTGCGCAACGGCATCGGCAACCAGGTCATCGGCATCAAGGACGGCCGCGTCTACTACATGCCCATCGCGATGGCGCTGCAGCAGAAGCGCGAGTTCAACCTCTCGCTCTACAACATGATCAACTCGCTGTAACCCTTTGCACAAGACCATCCGGGGATATTCGCTTGACGAATATCCCTCTTTTTCTCGGATCCCCTCTGCGGTCCAAAAGGAGTGCCTATGCTGCGCAAGAACGATGTCTTTGAGATGACCTGCGATGCTTTCGGGCAGGACGCGCAGGGCGTGTGCCGCCATGAGGGCATGGCGGTGTTCGTGCCGGGCCTGCTGCCGGGCGAGCGCGCGCTGGTGCGCATCGTCAAGCCCGAGAAGCGCTATGCCTTCGGGCGCGTCGAGCGCCTGCTCGAAACGAGCCCCGACCGCCGGGAGCCGCCCTGCCCCATCTACAAGCGCTGCGGCGGCTGCTCCTGCCAGCACATGAGCTACGAGGCCTCGCTGCGCTTCAAGCGGGAGCAGGTGCAGGCGCTGCTCGAGCGCGTCGGCGGCCTTGACATCGGGGTGCCGCCGGTGCTGGGCATGGCGCATCCCTTCGCCTACCGCAACAAGGGCGCGTATCCCGTCGCGCAGGGCAAGGATGGCCCCGCCTGCGGCTTCTTTGCCCCGCGCAGCCACGACCTCGTGCCGCTGCCGGAGGGCGGCTGCCTGATTCAGGGCGAGGATTCCGCCCGCGCCGTGCAGGCCGTGCTCCGCTGGATGCGCCAAACCGGCGCTTCCGCCTACGACGAGACGACGGGCCGTGGCCTCGTCCGCCACATCATGACCCGCTCGACGACCGCAGTCGGTCTGATGGTCGTGCCCGTCGTCACGGACGCAACAATCCCGCAGCCGGAGCTGCTCATCCGCCTGCTGCGCGAGGCCGTGCCGGGGCTTGAGAGCGTCTGCCTGAGCGTCAACCGCCGCCGCACGAACGTGATCCTCGGCGACGAGCTGCACACGCTCTGGGGCAAGGCCGTGATGGAGGACACGCTCGGCGGCCTGCGCTTCTCCATCTCCCCGCTGTCGTTTTTTCAGGTCAACCCGGTGCAGACGGAGCAGCTCTACGGCCTGGCGCTTGAATATGCGCAGCTGACCGGCAGTGAGACCGTCGTGGACGCCTACTGCGGCGCGGGGACGATCTCTCTGCTCCTTGCACAGAAGGCGAAGCGCGTCATCGGCATCGAGATCGTGCCGCAGGCCATCGACAACGCGCGCGAAAACGCGGCGCGCAACGGCATCACGAACGCGGAATTTCTCGTCGGCGCGACGGAGGAGCTTCTGCCCCGTCTCGTCGCGGAGGGCCTTGCGCCGGACGTGATCGTCATCGATCCGCCGCGCAAGGGCTGCGAGCGCGCCGTGCTGGACGCGATTCTCGCGGCCAGGCCGAAGCGCGTCGTCTACGTCTCCTGCGGCGCGCCGACGCTCGCCCGCGACGCGAAGATCCTCTGCGAGGGCGGCTACGCGGCGCAGGCGGTGCAGTGCGTGGACATGTTCTGCTGGACGGGGGCGGTGGAAACTGTAATGTGCTTTTCCAAGGGAACATATCCACATCGCACTGTGAAGGTCGAATTCCCTCTTGAGGGGCTGAATGTCGCCCAGCTTCAGGGGAGCGCGACCTACGAGCAGATCAAGGCGTATGTTCTCGAGCACAGCGGTCTCAAGGTTTCTACCCTGTACATCGCGCAGGTCAAGCAAAAGTACGGGATTATCGAGCGGGAGTGCTACAACAAGCCCAGGAGCGAGGATGCGAAGCAGCCCCAGTGTCCGCCGGACAAGGAAGCTGCGATTGTCGAGGCGCTCAGATTCTACGGCCTGATTGCCCCTTGAATATTTCATTCAGGAGGTATCCCCATGAACCACAACGGCACGAACAATCTTCCCCTGCACATCCATGACGACAGCAATGGTCTGGATTACACCCTGCATGGCGACTACTATCTTCCGGACTTGGAAGTACCACCTACTCCGCCGCTTAACCGCTGGGGCCGCATGGTCTTCGGCAGGCTTCAGGAGCATCATCCCGGTCGTTTCTCCCGAATGCTGCTGAACGGCACGCTGTACCCGTATTGTCACGACATCGGGCAACAGGCGCAGGAACGGTTCGATGTGATCATTCAGGGCTATCAGCGCTGCTGGGGGATCGACGAAGCGCTGAAAAGCTGTGATGCGATGAAGTGGGTCGGGCTGATGAATCTGGCGCGGGCGGAAGCGGAACAGAACATCTTTGAGGAAATCCTTTCATTATCCTGAACTGCACAAAAAAGGGGGCACGATGGCCGATCTGGCTGTCGTGCCCCTTGACATAAACCGATTCTGTAAAGGGGGCATCCGTTCCTGTGCCTGATTTCTATCCTCT